>ONSO01000049.1 GCA_900320485.1 uncultured Lachnospiraceae bacterium
CAGCTCAGCGGAAAGGCTGTGCGCCTTTAATCTCCGGAATTCATTGATCTGACCGCGGTACAGCTCCAACTCCGGCTTAGCCTGATAGAACGCCTCCAAGGTCTCCTCTTCCATCTCAATGATCTCAGGCTCCACAAAAGCCACCTTGCCGGAGGCCTGCGCATACAGGCTCATCACCTTGGCACTCATGGCCTGATGCTTTGTATTTTTCTGGTCCTGATCGAACAATCTCTCTGCATAGTTATATGCAAGATCCAATTTCTCACCAAACTGCGCATTCCATTCCAAAACCTGGAAAAGGTTCTCAGCGCTCTCGGCAACCTTTCCTTCCATGCCGACGATTTTTTCCGTCAGCGATTTCATTGCCTCCAGATCCTTTTCCCAATCTTCCACGGTGGCGTACATGTCTTCCACCTTCCAGGTATCCTCAACGCGCACGTCCTCTCTCTTTAACAGTTCTTTTGCCATGTTCCGTCTTTCCTTTCACGCTCATTTAGCATTCCCGACTAAGGAGCCATATTCCCAAAAGATTTCAAAAGCTCCAGATCACTTTCCTTTACTTTAAGGCTTGTCTCTATGCGTTCGTTATCCGGCGTGGTCACCACGATCTCGATGACCGTATCCTCCTTGATCCCCTTTTCATAAACGGCTTTGCAAAAAGCAGGGAACTTCGGATGATTTCCGCGAAACGTATTCCAGGCACCCATGAATTTCATCATGTTTCCAAAATCCATTGTTTTCTCCTCCATAGTTAGGTCAGGATACACTATAACAATCCTATTATACTCGTTTTCCTTTTTGTTTTCAACTTTGTTTTCATGCAAGTTACAAAAAAAACATTGCAAAAATCAATTATTTTTCATCAATTACGTAAAAAGGCACCTGCAGATCCTCTCTTCCGCAGGCGCCCTTCAAACTTTTTTTACGTTGTGAAATTGAATAATCCTTTATAATTCAATGATCTTAGACAGATTTGACATGATGGCCCCTGCCACGGTAGGGTTGTTCATGGAGTACACGTGAACCGTGCGGAAGCCATTGGCAAACAGGTCGATGATCTGGACCGTCGCATAAGCGATGCCCGCCTGGCGCATGGCCTCCGGCGTGTTGCCAAAGGTATCCAGGATACGCCGGAATCTCTGGGGCAGCTGTGAACCTGATAATTTCAGGGTTCTCTTCATCTGCGTTGCATTGACGATGGGCATAATGCCGGGATGTACGGGAACCATGATCCCTGCTTCCCTGAGCTGGTACATATAGCTGTAAAAAGCCGCATTGTCAAAAAACATCTGGGTAATGAGAAAATCCATTCCGGCATCTACCTTTTCCTTCAGATGACGGATGTCATCCTGCTGGGTCTCCGCCTCCGGATGAGTCTCGGGATAGCAGGCCCCCGCAATGCAGAAATCGGGATCAAACTCCTTGATCTCCCGCACCAGTTCAATGGCATGACGGAAATTCTTTTCCGTGGGTTCAAAGCCCTCCGGCTTATCTCCGCGCAGGGCAAGGATATTCTGGATCTTTTTCTCCCGAAGAAGGGAAAGCTGCCTGTCCACCGTCTCCTTGTCGGAGGTAATGCAGGTCAAGTGGGCCATCATGGGAACACCCTGCTCTTCCTGGAGCTGTCTTGCGATCTCCACCGTATATTCGCTGGTACCGCCGCCCGCGCCGTAGGTTACGCTCATAAAAGCAGGCTTTAAGTCTGCGATCTTTCTGGCCGCCGTAACCACGGTCTCCATGTTGTCCTTTGTCTTCGGTGGAAAGACCTCAAAGGAAACGGAATATTTTTTTTCTTCCACGATCTCGTTGATTTTCATCTGTCTACTCTCCAAGTCAATTATTATCCGATCCTTCCGTACCGATAAATCTATACAGAATGATCTCGTCTGCCAGGGGATTTGCCCCGGGCAAAAGCTGGGACAGCCCATCCTTTACGTTGTTTTCTATGGACAGAAGAAGCAACTGCTCTCCGTCCTTTTGAATGGCCCTGACGCGGTAATCCCCTACCTTCCGCACCAAGGCCGGATAATACTTTGTAAAAAGCTCTAAGGTATCAGCATCAACGGTCTTAAGCTTGATCAGGTCAGGCGGATCTGACCTTGCATCCGTGTATAATCTGTCATACCCCACAATGGAAAGTGCGTATTCGTCTCCAATGGTATGGATAAAAACGTTTCCCTTCAAGTCAAAGGTCAGGGTCGCCGTATACTCTCCCATTTCACTGTCGTAAAATACCCAGGTTCCTTCCAAAAACCGAAGCAGCTCTGCCTCATTGGTAAATGCCGTTCCGCGGCGCTCACCGTCATAATCCCTTCCGTAAACGTAAGTGGGAAGGGGAACGCCTTCTTTCGTCACGCGCTTCAGGCGGTTTTCCGATCCAAAGGCATAAGAGCCTTCATGGCTGCCTCTGCGTACTCTTACGCGAAGCTTCGGAGCATCCTCCAGACTAACCTTGACGCCGATCTTTTCACCTGCATTTAACGTTACCGTTGCAAGATTCTCTCCCGGCACGTAATAGCGCTTTTCTGAAAGCTCCTTACTGATCTCATCACCGCGGTAAATCCTGTCAACAAAAATTACGCTGTCATCTTCCTTTGCGGTAATGACGGCCCAAAAGTACGTCGGTTCCTTTGCCTGCGTCTTCAGTCCAAGCTCCTCTGCAAAAGGATCTTCCTCCTCCGGCACCTCGGGGAAATCAAACAATTCCTTAACGCCCTGCATTCTCGCCAATTCCCTGGAGGTAAAAAACTCTATGTCTGCCAGGGTTTTCGGCTTTGCCTCGTCAATGGGAAGGTTGGAAATGAAATTCCATTTACCATTTTCGATCTTTACCTGCATGACAAATTCAGGCTTTTTTTCACGGGCCCACACGGCCTTGCGGTACGTAAGCTCATAGAGGTTTCCGCAAACGGTTCCGCTCATGAGCTCAACTCGCATGGCGTTAGAATCATTATGAACAAAATAAAACACGTTTTTTGTAAGCTCAGGCCATTCCAAAGGCTTTCTTGCCTCGGAGTAATCCAGTCCCGTGCGGGATTTCACAAAATTCTGGATGGACCGGAGGGTCAATGCCGTGATCTGTCCGGCATTTAGCGCCAGCTCTTCTTCCGTAAAAGGCGGCTCCACGGGCTCTGCGCCCTCTTCTTCCTCCATGGGTTCCAATCCTAAGAGCTCTGCGCGTCTTTGCTCCTCGATGAGCCTTTCCTCACGCAGTCTTTCACGGATGACCGCCACCTGGTCTTCGCCAAGCGTCAGCTTAACTCCCGCGCCATTATAGAATACCTGCTGCCAGTCGATCTCCTCCGGCCGATAGTACGTGGATACAAAAAAACCATTGTCCGATCCGCGGATGGACCACTGCAGCTTTTTCAGCTCCTTCTCGGTCAGCTCCCGAACCTCCGGGATCTCCTCGGCCTGCTCGTCACCCCGGTTTTCCGATGCAGCTTCTGCATCCTTTCCGGCTTCGGCATTTTCCGCTGCAAGCGCCGATTTAATTTTCCCGGCATTTTCCGCTGCCGCTTCCTTCTCGGCATCGCCCGCGTTTTCCTCTGCCGCTTCCTTCTCAGCGTTGCCTGCGTTTTCCGCTTCCCGGCGTTCCACCACCTTTTCCACGGCACGCTTTACGGCCAAAGCCGTCGCGGAGCTTACTTCGGAGGGAAGCAAGGCTATATTCTGTTCTTCCACCGTTTGCGCGCTTGCCGTAACTTTATCCTGCGTTTCTTCCGCCACCTCCGAACCGTCAGGCGCAGCTCCCCTGCCACAACCGGTAAGGAGGGTCAGGATCAGGCAAATAGCGCAAATCCGTCGCATTTTCTTCATTCCTTGACAAATGCTCCCTGCATTTTTTGACATAAGGGTATTTTACTAGATTCCCCGTTCTTTGTCAAATAGGATAAAATGGAAAGTCCCTCCCGCATTCTCCATGCAACTCACCCGCTCCCAGTTGCACTTCACCTGCCTGCCTCTTGAAAATGATTTTTCCTCTGCTAAGATGTACCTAACGAAGCAAACAAAAACCAAAAATACGGGAAAAAGAGAGGGAACGCAATCGTGAAAGCCATTCAAGTCCAAAATCTTCGAAAAAACTATAAAGAGCGGGAAGCCGTAAAGGATATCTCCTTCTCCGTTGAGGAGGGCGAACTCTTTGCCTTTCTTGGAGAAAACGGTGCCGGGAAATCCACCACCATAGGCATGCTGAGCACAACCTTGGAAAAGACTTCGGGGGAGGCGGAAATCTTTGGTCATCTCCTAGGCAAGGAGGACGCCGCCATCCGGGAAAGCATTGGCATTGTCTTTCAGGGCTCCGTTCTGGATCAAAGACTTACGGTAGAAGAAAACCTGATGACAAGAGGCTCCTATTACGGATACTCCAAAAAAGAAATCCGGGAGCGCCTGAAGAAGTTTTGGGAGCCCTTCTCTCTTGCTGAAATCTGGAAACAGCGCTATGACAGGCTCTCCGGAGGTCAAAGGCGCAGGGTGGACATTATCCGCTCCCTTCTGCACCAGCCGCGGCTTCTCTTTTTGGATGAGCCCACCACGGGTCTGGATCCCATGTCCCGGAAGCTGGTTTGGGACTACGTAAACTACCTTCGAAAGGAAGAAGGTCTTACAATCTTCCTCACCACCCACTACATGGAGGAGACGGCTGAGGCAGACCACGTGGTCATCCTTGACCAGGGCAGCATCATTGCCGAAGGAACGCCCGCCGACTTAAAAAAGACCTACTCCCGTCCAAGGCTGCTTTGGTATCACGAGAAGGACGATGCCGCCGATGCCCTGCTGCTTGGAAAAGATGCCGTTTATCAGGCGGATCACTACTCCATTACCCTGACGGAAAACCCGGCTCAGTTCCTTTGGCAAAATGCAAACCTGATCAAGGATTACGAGGTGCTCAAGGGCACCATGGATGACGTCTTTATGGCGCTCACCGGAAAGGAGTTACAACATGCGTAAATTTTGGGGACTTACCAAACGAAACCTTCTTGTGTTCTTTAAGGACAAGACCATGATCTTTTTCTCCATGCTGACGCCCATCATCATCTTTGTCCTCTATCTCCTGTTCCTTCGGGGAACCTACGTAAGCTCCTTGGAGCATCATGCAGAAAAATTGCTGACTCTGGGACTGGTCACCTCCGGCGACCTTTCCGCCCTGGCAAACGGTCTGCTTCTTACGGGCATCATGGGCTCCGCCCTCATTACCATTCCCTATAACTGCCTTGTCACTCTGGTTAGCGACCGGGAAAAGGGAGTGGACGTTGATCTCACGGTAACTCCCGCCAGCCGCCTTCAGATTGTGCTGGCTTACTTTACGGCCGCAGCACTCAGTGCCATCCTCATGACCGCCATGATTTTACTGGCAGGTCTGCTGATCCTTCAGTTTTCCCATGCCACCTATCTGACGGCCAAAGCGCTCCTTTTGCTCTTTGGAACCATGATTCTTGGTGCCATCTCTTCCACGGCCGTTTTTATGGCAATTCTTTTATTTATCAAGAGTTCCTCCGCCAGCGCCGCCTTTCTTGGAATTCTCTCCGCGGCCTCCGGCTTCCTCATCGGAGCATATATTCCCATCTCCGATTTTTCCTCAGGGATCGAGTCCTTCTGCAACCTCTTTCCCGCCACGGGCATTACCATCCTGATCCGCCGTTTTCTGTTAACAGATCTTTTAAATCACGTGGATGCAGGCATTCAAGGCTTAGATCAGGGACAATTTATCTCTGCCATCAAGGAATCCTTCACCTTTGAAAGTTCCCTTTTCGGAAAGGTTTTAACTTTAAATCAGTCTTATCTTTACGTTATAATAATCACGGTGGCATTCCTTTTTGCCATCGCCCTGATCTACCCCAAGGTTTATAAGCGCAAATAGTTTTGAAAAAAGGAGGGATCCCCTTGAAGGTAACCATACAGACCATAACGGAAAAAGAAAAGGAAGAGGCCTTGCTGCGGATTACGGAAATGACGCCTGACCTTCAGATGGCCGTCTCTCTTTTGGAAAACGGCGAACAGGTTCTGATCGGACAAAGGGATGGGGAAAAAGTTCCCTGTCCCATCTCCAATATTTATTACGTGGAGTCCGTGGACGAAAAAACCTTTGCCTACACCAAAACGGATTGTCTGGAGCTGAAATACAAGCTCTATGAACTGGAAAATCTGCTGGATTCCCGCTTTTTTCGCTGTTCCAAATCCATGATCTGCAACGTGCGAAAAATCCGGAGCGTGAAATCCGGCGAAAATGCCCGCTTAAATGCTACGCTCTTAAACGGGGAGACCCTGATCATCACCCGCAGTTACGTAAGCGGCTTCAAAAAGCGTCTGGGGCTATAAAAAGCAGAAAGGAGTCATCGAATGAAAAAACGCAAGATCATCATGGAACAAACCTTCCTTTTGTCCTTTCTCATGCTGACCATTACCGGGTTGGAGGGCATTTACTCCCATTGGAATGGTGACCCCATCTCATTTTCCTGGTACCTTCCGACATCGCTTCTTCTCATGAGCTTTCTCTGCAGCCTGCCAACGCTGCTCCTGCTCTCTGAAAAGAATATGACCAAAAAGGAATGGGGTCTTCGCATCGCCTGCCATTGCCTTATCACTTATGCTTTGGTCATAGGCGCCGGTTATCTTTTTCACTGGTACGTAAACCTGACCTATTTCCTGGTTACCACCGTCGCCTACTTTATCATCTACGTTTTAGTCTGGGTTTTCACTCTCTTTTTGGAAAAATATGATGAGAAGCTGATCAACGAGGCTTTAAAAAACATACGGGATGAGGACTAATGCTCCTCACCCCGTTTTTGTTCCTTTTCCATTTCATGCATACGCTGATCTGCTCCATTCCGGTGAATTTCCGCGGGAAGCTTTACGCGAAGCCCTTCCATGCCTGAAAAGAAATACGCATTCAAAAGGGGAAACGCCAAAAGCGTTCCCCCCAAGTTATCCCTTTTTGTTTACGTAATCGATTTATCTCTGTACTCTTCCGGAAGCATCTCCGCCGGCCAAAGTCTCCACTTCTTTTCTGGAAACCAGATTGAAATCCCCGGGAATGGTATGCTTCAAAGCGGAAGCAGCCACGCCAAACTCCAATGCGGACTTGAAGTCCTTGCCGTCAAGCATTCCGCAGATCACGCCGCCCGCGAAGGAATCTCCGCCGCCCACGCGGTCAACGATGGGATGAATGCTGTATTCCTTGGAATGATAGAATTCCTTGGTGTCTCTGGAGTAGATGCATGCGGACCAGCCATTGTCAGATGCGGAATGGCTTACGCGCAGGGAAGAAATGCAGTACTCAAAGTTGTAATCAGCAACCATCTGCTCAAAAATGGACTTGTAACCTGCCAGCTCAAGATCACCGCTGGTAACGTCCGTGTTACCGGGCTTATAACCAAGAACCAGCTCAGCATCTTCCTCGTTGCCGATGCATACGTCAACGTACTTCATCAGATTCTTCATTACCTTCTGTGCCTTTTCGGAGGACCACAGCTTCTTTCTGAAGTTTAAGTCTACGGAAACCTTTACGCCGGCCTTCTTTGCGGCGATCAGGGCCTTCTCCGTCAGCTCGGCCGCCGCGTCAGAAATGGCGGGCGTAATGCCGGTAAAGTGGAACCAGTCTGCATCCTTAAAGATGTCTGCGAAATCAAAATCTGCTTCCGTTGCGGTGGAAATGGAAGAATGTGCTCTGTCGTAAACCACCTTGGAAGGTCTCATGGAGCAGCCGCTCTCAAGGTAATAGATGCCAAGTCTTTCACCGCATCTGGCGATATGCTTGGTAGATACGTTGTACTTTCTAAGAGCCGCAACTGCGCACTCACCAATCTCATTATTGGGAACGGCCGTTACAAACTCAGCGTCATGTCCATAGTTTGCAAGGGAAACCGCAACGTTTGCCTCGCCGCCGCCGTAGTTTACGTCGAACTCATCTGCCTGGATAAACTTCTCAAAATTCGGGGTGGAGAGTCTTAACATGATCTCCCCCATGGTAATTACTTTTGCCATTTTTTCATCCTCCATTTATTATTTCTGTACAAGATGTACGGCGAAACCGCCGATCTGTTCCTTTAAGTAAATGGCCTTATATTTGCCCTTATCGTCTCTCTTAGGCTCCTCGAACTCGACGCCCAGCACGGTCTGCATGTAATTTACGGCGCGCTCGATATAATTCGTGCGGATCGCAATATGGCCGTTCGCACCCTTGAAAGGAGTCTTCATAACTTCTACCGCGGTTCCGGCAAAAATGGAGCTGTTGCCGATCTTTGCAGGCATGCCGAAGAGGAATGCAAAGCGGTTTGCGATCTTCAGAGCCTCCTCCTCATTTGCGCCGTTGATGCCAACGTGTGCCAGCTCGAAGCCAAGCATGGTCTGAACCGCTTCACGGGTCAGCTGCTCGATCTTGTCCCACTCGCCCGCATTGATCAGGTCGCCGGGAACCATCCAGGAGCCGCCACAGGCTATGATCTTCTGGAAATCCAGATAAGAGGTGAGATTCTTTGCATTGATCCCGCCGGTAGGCATGAATTTCATGTTTACGTAAGGAGCTGCCATGGCTTTGATCTTTGCAAGACCGCCGGACTGCTCCGCAGGGAAAAACTTCACAACTTCCAGGCCAAGCTCAATGGCCTGCTCAATGTCGCTGGGGCTGGAGGTACCGGGAGTGATGGGCACGCCCTTCTCCTGACAATATTTTACGGTACGGGGATTTAATCCGGGGCTGACAATGAATTTAGCGCCTGCCGCAACGGCCGCGTCCACCTGCGCTGCATTTAATACCGTTCCCGCACCTACGCACATGTTGGGGAAATTCTCCGTCATGATCTTGATCGCCTCGGCGGCGGCATCCGTACGGAACGTCACCTCTGCACAGGGAAGTCCCCCGGCGCAAAGAGCCTTCGCCAAAGGAAGGGCATCCTCTGCCCTGTCGATCTTCACAACGGGAACAATGCCAATTTTACTGATCTGTTCCAAAACTGCTTCCATGGTTCTCCCTTTCCTGAAACGTTTTTTCCGTTTCACGTCCTTAGTTTTACAAACTGTAACACGTTTACCAGAATTTGGCAATTTATAATGTTGTAAGGGCTTACATTCAAATTATAACACACTTTTTTCGAAATTCAAGACTTTGCAAAAATAAATTTATTTCTTTTCTTTCCTCTTGCGAAGTAAACACGGCAACCCGAAAAACAGGGCGGCGATCATGGCACTGGCAATGCTGATCCATGCCCCGGCGCTTTTCCCCGCGGGTTCAAAGCGAAGCGCAACGTCATATTCCCCGGGCTCCAGATTCAGGGCGATCAACGCTCCGCCGAAAGTATCGGCCTGCGACTCCTTGCCATTTACAGTAATCTTCCATCCGTCATCCCTCGGAATGCTCAGCACAAGTTTTCCTGCCTCCTCTAAGTCCAGATGACCGGAAACGTTTACGCCCTCCACTTTCACGTTAGTCAAGCTCTGCCTGCGCAGCGTATTTAGGGCCTCCTCCACGGCATCCGTATTTAACCGGTAAACGGACACTGCGATCTTCTTCGTGGAATCATTCTCGTCCCCGTTGGTGAGATTGATCTTCTCCCCCTGCTTCAGCTCTCCCACGTAAAACAGCGTTGCATATTTCAAGTCCTTTAACTCAACCTTTTCTCCCGGAACGTCCCCCGTCATCTTGATCTTAGAGGTACCGGACTTTGTTACGTAACCGTAATAGATGCCGTCTTGCGTCGCCGTAAATCTTACGTCATCCCCGTCTTCTTCGCCCTTCTCCTTTACCAGCATGGTATCCCATGCCCCAAGCTCCTTTGTCAGGCGGTTTTGCAGCACGACGCCCCTGTCATTCAGATCATTGGGAACGTCAAAATCACGGGGCACCACGTAGCCAAAGGGCAACGTATACTTTGCTTCATAGAGATAGATGCCATTTTCTTCATCGATCAGCTTATAAAGCTCGTTTTCCCACTCGTCAGATTCCGCAAACACGTATCCCACGTTGAAAAGCGCCGCCGTAAATGGCGTTGCTCCGTCATAACCATAGTAGACCTTGCTGTGCTGCATGCCGATCTTTGTATAAAGGTCCATCACGTAGGAATTCATGGTGGAGGAAAAGATCGATGCCGAAGGGAAGCCCGATAAAACGGCATCATTTTTCGTCTTTCTCGTAAATTTCTCTGCCCTTGAAAAGCCTTCCCGGGATGCCACGTTGCGCTCATACAGGACCTGATAATCCTTGACGTGTTTAAGATATGCCGTGCGATCCGTCGTTCCAACGCTGGTATACGCCATGTTGGCCGCCGACTCTCCCATGAGCATCGCAAAAGCAATGCAGGCCGCCACGTACCTCGCCATGCCGCGTTTTTCCAGGTAAACGTATAGGCAGGCCGCCAGGACCGTTACTATTCCAACGTTCAGGATCCAGTTCCAGTCTGCAAAGTCAGAGACGTCCACAAACTTTTCAACGCACAAGAGAAACAGGACTGTCGCAAGATAGACTTTGATGATCTCCTTTCCCCGCAAGCCTTCCAAGTGGATAAAGCAATCATAACAGGCAACCAAAACCATCATTACGTATATGAAGGATTGTCTTGCCGGAAGGGAGTCCGGATAATTTAACCCATGCCAGATAAAATCCAGCACGTTGGTGGAAAAGCTCACAAGGAAAATGCCCATCAAAGCAAGCATTCCAAGACGTTTTCTCGCCGGAATCTTCTCATTTACCGCATACAGGGGAATCATGAAAAAGACCATGGTTCCGCAGTAGATATTGGGCCAGTGCTCCAGGGCCCTCTCCGTGGTAATGGCCGCACTGTGTCTTGCCAGTACGTCCAAAATGGAGAAATAGGATTCCCATTTCTTCGGAAAATCCATGTCACCAAAGTCCGTGGCCATAAGGGCTTTCACCTCCGGTACCAAAAGTACCGCCGCCAGCCCGCCCGCCAAAAGAGACCCAAAGGCAAACTTCCAGATCATGGAAAAGCTTCTCTTCTCCGCGAGGAACAAATAAATAAAGTACAGGACCAAAAAGAGGCAGACCATGATGGAAATATAGAAATTCGTCAGGATGCAGAAAGCCAGCGCCGCCACGTACAGTCCCATCTTTCCCTTGCGGACAAGCTTCTCCAATCCCATAAGGATCAAGGGCAATAGTACAACGCAGTCCATCCACATCACGTTCCAGTTATACGCCGCCACAAAGCCGCTCATGGCATAAAGCAATGAGGCCGCCAGGGCGCCATAATCCCTAAGCCCGGTATTTTCGATTGCTTCCCTGGATCTAAGGTACAGAAAGGCCGTAAGGCCCGCAAGACCGATCTTTACCACCACGGCATAGCTCATAAATTCCATCAGGTGATCTGCCGGGAAAAGGAAAGCCAGCCAGTTAAAGGGACTGGCAAGGTAATAAACGTACAGTGCCAGGAAATTCGATCCGATTCCCACGTTCCAGGAATAGGAAATCCCCTCTCCCGCCTTGATCATCCGCATGAATTCCTGAAAGAACGGCATGTACTGATGATACATGTCCGAAAAGAGAAAGCTCCTCTTTCCAAAGGGATAGATCCCGTTGCCTATAAAAATGGCGATCATTAACGTAAATGGCACCAAAAACGAAAGTGCCAATGCCACGGAGCCAAACCGCATGCGCTTTTTTCGGCTGGCGGACTGCCCTCCCGGTTTCTTTCCGGCCGGCCGCGTCTCTTCCGGTTCCGTTACTTCCGGTTCCGCTATTTCCGGTTCCGTTACTTCCGGTTTCGTTACTTCCGGTTCCGTTATTTCCGGTTCCGTTACTTCCGGTTCCGTTACTTCCGGTTCCACTACTGCTTCCGTCTCTTTTGGCTGCATCTCTTCCCCGCCGCCTGCTTCCATTCTTTCCCTCTCGCCTTCCATGATCAAGGCTTCCCGTTCTTCAGCCATTTCTTACTGCTCCTTACCTTTGATGCCTTCTTCCAGCTTTTTCACCCTGCGCTCCACCTCTTTCAGCGCATGATCACCGGCAATCTCGAAGAGAATGCCCAGCGTCTCCCTGATTCCCCGTTTCGTGGTCTCGTCTATGTCCTTCACGGCGTCGACCATGGCCAGCATGCTCTTTTTCTTATCTTCGCCAAGCTTTACAAGATCATCTGCATCCGCCGCTTCCAGCACGGAAAACAGTGTCTCCACAAAAACCCTGATCTGATCCTCCCGAAGGCTCAGGATCCAATCATTTATGGTCTTATCCATAAATTTCCGGCTCTGATAGACATCCTTTGCCCAGGCAAAATGATCTTCCTGCACGATCCAGGAATAGGGATTGTGCTGAAAAAGCCCAAGGCTCTTACTCTCCACCACTTTGTAGTGGCTTTCCTGCTCAAACAGCATGCCTATGAAGGAGGAATGAGGAATGATCTTTACAATGCGATCCTCAATCTCATCATAGGCACTTTGTTCCCGCGCCTGCCGAAGAAAGCCAGGCCCGTCCATATTATAGATCTTTAGTATTCTGTCCCGGATTTCCGGGGAACAATGCATGGCTGCGTAAACTGCCAGGTTTCCACCCTTGGAATGTCCTCCAAGAAGCATCCTTCCCTGAATCCTTCCGGCCATGAGATTTAAGTATTTTAAGGCACAATGCTGGGATGGAATGGGGCTTAACAGCGCCATGTTACAATCTTCCTTCCAGCCCACCAGGCTCTCATCCGTCCCCCGGAAGGCCAGATAAACCGTGCCGTCCTCCAGCGTAAAGGTAACGGCGGAAAACTGTGTCTCCCAATCCTTCTCCACAAGATTGACGTAGTCACCGATCAGCATGGAACCAAAGCGCCTGCTGCCGGCCATCTTGCGAAAAAGCTCCCGGTTCACCTTTGCATACCGTTCATCGGAAAACAGGGACTCCTTCCCCGGCGCCTTCGCCAGGGCTTTCAGTTCCACCGGCTTCTCCTCATGATCTACGTAAGGCACAAGCCCGTCAAATTTCAGATAGGCGAACTGACAGAGGATGAGGGAATCCACCTCCCGAAACGGCATTTCCCTTAGTGTTTTTCCGCCATATTCCTTCAAATACGTTAGGATCGTACCAGCCATGTTACTCTTTGCGTTCCTCCATGGGAACGTAATCCCTCTCCTTCATAACGCTCAAATATGCAGGACGAATGATCTTATCCATGTTGATCAGTTCTTCTATTCTGTGTGCACTCCAGCCCACGATCCTTGCAATGGCAAAGATGGGGGTATACATCTCCAAAGGAATCTCCAGCATGCTGTACACAAAGCCGCTGTAGAAGTCCACGTTGGCGCTGACGCCCTTGTAGATCCTGGCCTTTTGGCTGATCACCTCCGGTGCAAGACGCTCGATCATGGAATACAGGGCAAAATCCTTTTCCCGTCCCTTAGCCTCTGCCAGCTGTTCCACAAAGCCCTTAAACACCTTCGCCCTGGGATCCGATAGAGAGTAAACCGCATGTCCCATGCCGTAGATCAGCCCCTTCTTGTCGAAGGCTTCTTTGTTCAGAATTTTCTGAAGATATGCTCTTACCTCATCCTCATCCGTCCAGTCAGAGACGTGCTTCTCTATGTCACGCATCATCTCCACCACCTTGATGTTGGCGCCGCCGTGCTTCGGTCCCTTCAGGGAAGAAAGTGCCGCCGCCACAACGGAATACGTATCTGACCCCGAAGAGGTCACCACGCGGGTCGTAAAGGTGGAATTGTTACCGCCGCCGTGCTCCATGTGCAGCACCAGCGCAATGTCTAAAACCGCTGCTTCCAGCTTTGTGTATTTCTTGTCAGGACGCAGCATCATCAGAAGATTTTCCGCCGTGGAAAGCTTTTTCTCAGGGCGGTGAATGTACATGCTGTCGTCATTGGAATAATGATTATAGGCATGATAGCCGTACACTGCAAGCATGGGGAAAATGCTGATGAGTTTCAAGCTCTGCCTGAGAACGTTCTCCACGCTGTTGTCACTACAGTTTTTGTCATAAGAGGCCAGAGTCAGGACACTCCTTGTCAGGGAATTCATAATGTCTCCAGAGGGCGCTTTCATGATCACGTCCCTGGTAAAATTCCGGGGCAGGGTCCGTCCGGAGGACAGAACCTCACAGAAGTCAGAAAGCTCCTTCTCGTTCGGAAGGCGCCCCAACAAAAGCAGATAGGCAATCTCCTCAAAACCATACCGCTTTCCCTTAAATCCATTGACTAATTCAATACAATCATATCCGCGATACCAAAGCTTACCGTCGCAGGGCGTCTTTACGCCATCTATCATCTGAAAGGCCTCGATCCGGGAAATGTTTGTCAGTCCGGAAAGCACGCCGTTTCCATTCTTATCCCGAAGTCCTCGTTTTACTCCATATTCGTCAAATAGTGCAAGATCAATGTCATCCTCCTGATGGCAGATCTTGGAATAATCCTCCAAAAATTCTTCCATTTTGTTCATAGGCACTCACCCTTCCTTTTTTTGCCAATTTATACGTCTACCTTTCTAGAGTACCTTGTTTTCCCCTCGTACGTCAATGAATTTTCTATTAAATTTTTCGCGGATCCTAAAATGCGTTCCCTTAAAAAAGCCCCCGGGATTTTCTCCCGGGAGCTTTTTACGTTTTCCAGAGGAGCCTTTTATTTTGCGCTCCGGATGATCTTTTTAATAAATCCTTCCACATAGTTACAGTATTCCTTGTCCTTGGTCACGTTTTTGAAATCGTTTCCCTGAACAATAAAATGATCCGAGGAATCACGGAACCAAAATTCCGCCTTCTCTGCAACCTGCTGAAGCAGGAAGCTGTTCTCCACGGAAATGGCTTCGTCCTTCAGCGCCGCGATCACGAGAACCGGCTTGGAACCCGTGTTATTGATCTGTACCATGGGCGTTACGTTGTCTGCCCTTTCCTTTCCATAGATCCAGCGGAAGGACTGGTGAGTAAAGGGCCTTTGCGCCGACCTGAGAAAGCCCGGAATATGGTGTTCCTTTAAGATCAGGTCCAGCTGATCATCCGGGGAAGCAAAGGGGGACATGGCAATGCAGC
>ONSO01000061.1 GCA_900320485.1 uncultured Lachnospiraceae bacterium
CGTGGCGGTGCCCTGGCAGAACGTGATCCGTTAGAAGAAATGAGCGAATGCAGGAAAAATCAAGTAAAAAAGTGCGCCGATTGTACTTAGAAAAATACTTGCTTTTCTGAAAGCTTATGCTACAATGAGGGTGACAACTGAATAGTGAGAGATTTATTTTCTTGAAGAAAGGGAGAGCATTATGAAGAAGAAATTCAGCATTACCCTCATGGCACTTCTCTTGGTCGCTGCACTGGGCGGATGCGCAGGTGGCAAGTCTTCGGAGGATAAGTCCTCTACGGCTTCAAGCAACACGCAGGGAACGGAAAGTTCCGCTGCCACTCAGGGAACCGAAACTCAGGAAACCGAAACTCAGGTTGAGCAGGATTCCAAATATGGCGGAAAAGTGGTGGTTGGAGTACAACAGGATATTGACAGTCTTGACCCACACAAAGCAACTGCGGCAGGAACTAAGGAAATTCTGTTCAACATTTTTGAAGGCCTTTTAAAGGTTAATGAGAACGGCTCATTGATCTGTGCAGTGGCAAGTGATTACTCCGTTTCGGAGGATGGGCTCACCTATACGTTTACCCTGCGTGACAACGTAAAGTTTCACAATGGCAACAACGTAACGGCTGAGGACGTGAAGTATTCCCTGGAGAGGGCATCCGGACTTCTCGACGGCACCGCACTGGTCTCGAGTCTTAAAATGCTTAAGAGCGTTGACATAGTAGACGAACATACGGTCCAGGTGACGACGGAGAGTGCAAATTTGGAGCTGATCTACAGCTTCACCACCGCCATTATCCCCGCGGGAAGCGGAGAGGCAGAAGGCAGCAACCCCATCGGAACGGGACCGTTTGCTTTTGTATCCTACAAGCCCCAGGAGGGACTTGTGTTAAAGAAGAATCCTGAGTATTGGCAGGAAGGTCTTCCTTACCTGGATGAGGTAGACTTTAAGATCGTCAGCGGTTCTGATTCCGCGCTTTTGGAGCTGAAGGGCCACAGCATCGATCTGTATTCCTACCTGACCGATTCCCAGGCAGCGGAGCTGGCAAATGATTACCAGATCCTTTCCGCATCCTCAGACGTATTGCAGGGCATGTTCCTGAACAATGCCGTGGCACCCTTCGACAACGTGAAGGTTCGTCAGGCCGTTTGCTATGCCATGGACAGGGATCTTGCAAATGAGTTTGTGGTAGGCGGAAACGGTACCATCATGAGTGCCCCCATGCTGCCTGCAATGAAGGATTACTACGTTGAACTGAATGACGTATATGGCACGGGTGCCAACGTGGAGAAGGCAAAGCAGCTCCTTGCCGAGGCAGGCTACCCCGACGGCGTTTCCTTTACCGTAAGGGTTCCTTCCAACTATGAGGCACACGTACAGACGGCAGAGGTTATCGCAGAACAGCTCAAGGACGCGAACATTGATTGCAAGATCGAGCTGATCGACTGGAATACCTGGCTGGAGGACGTATACAAGGGACGCAATTATCAGGCAACCCTTTGCGGCATTACCTGTGACATGACCCCGAGCTATCTGACGGTACGCTTCCAGAGCGGCCACAACAAAAACTTCATTAACTTTGCCAGTGCAGAGTATGATGCGGCTTATAAGAAGGCAGAGGCAAGCCTGAACCTTGAAGAGAAGGCTAAGTTCTACAAGGAGGCACAGGAGATTTTTGTCAGGGAGGCAGGTACCGCATTTATTCAGGTTCCCCCCATCACCATCGCCCTGAACAAGGATCTTGCAGGATATAAGTTCTATCCCATCTACGTGCAGGACATGAGCACCGTATACTTTACAAAATAACAAGTGAATAGTCGGCATGACCGACAGCGAACCTCTTAAGGGGAAGCCTTTAAGGAAAGGAGGGCTGGCATGAAATACCTAGTGAAAAAAATCGTAACTCTCATTATGACGTTGTTCCTGGTATCCGTGCTGGCCTTCCTTGCGTTCCAGATCATTCCCGGCGACGTGGTGACTTCCATCCTCGGAACGGAAGCCACGCCGGAGAGGGAAGAGGCCCTGAGAAAGGAATTGGGCCTGGATAAGCCTCCCGTCGTGCGGTATTTTAATTGGGCAGGCAAAGTTCTTCGGGGAGATTTCGGTGAAAGCTACCGTTACTCCAAAAACATGAATCAGATGATGCCCGTGGCAGAGCTCATCGGAGACAAGCTCCCGGTGACCCTGCTGCTGGCAGCCATTTCCATGGTCTTGATCGCCGTGATCGCCATTCCGCTGGGAGTGCTTTGGGCCAGAAGCAAAAACCGCTTTCTGGACGTGATTCTGAACATGGGAACCCAGACGGCCATGGCAGTGCCGTCCTTCTTTTTAGGCGTCCTTGTGACGTATCTTTTCGGCATTGTACTCAAATGGTTCTCCCCCGGCGGCTACGTAAGCTACAGGGAGAATTTCTGGGGATGCATCGGATATCTGTTCTTTCCGGCGATTTCCGTTGCCATTCCAAAGATTGCCATGACGGCAAGATTCCTTCGTAATTCCATGTTGACGGAAAACCGTGCGGATTACGTGCGCACGGCATATAGTAAAGGAGCGTCAAAGCGCCGCGTGGCCTATGGGCACGTGCTCCGAAATGCCATGATGCCCGTGGTAACCTTCCTTGGCATGATCATCGCCGAGATCGTGGCCGGCAGCATCGTCGTGGAGCAGGTATTTGGCCTTCCCGGCATTGGAAAGCTCCTCATCAGCTCGATATCAACAAGAGACTTCCCCGTAGTGGAGATCTTGATCCTATACGTTACCTTTGTCGTTATTTTTGTTTACTTCCTGGTGGACGTACTCTACAGAGTGATCGATCCCCGCATCAGTTCCAAGTGACGGGGGTCTTTTGGCCCGCGTGAGGAACCTGGGATCAAGGCCTGCAGATGATGAAGGAGATACTTGTGAAAAAAGTTGGCGGATGGTTTAGAAAACAGAATGCGTACTTTCTGGTGGGACTGGCGATGACCGGTCTTGTCGTGGTACTCGGAATCCTGAGCCTGTTCTGGACCCCCTACAGTACCACGGCCATGTCTGCGACGGAGCGTTTCCATGCGCCTGCGTTAAAGCATATTTTCGGAACGGACAATTTTGGCCGAGACATTTTTTCCAGAGTCATGCAGGGCATCGGAACCACGGTGATCGTAAGCAGCGCCATTGTTTTGATCTCTTCCTGCGCCGGAATCCTCATTGGCGCGGTCACGGGTTATTTTGGCGGCATTCTGGATGAGATCATCATGAGGATCACCGATGCGGTGAACTCCTTCCCCAGCATTCTGCTGGCGCTGGTAGTGATCAGCATTTTGGGAAGCGGCAAGCAGAACGTGATTTTTTCCCTGGGGATCGTATTTACCCCCAGCTACGTCAGGATCGTAAGAAGTGAATTTATCCGCCTTCGCGATGCGGATTTCGTCTGCAGGGCAAAACTCATGGGCGTATCAAAGCTTCGCATATTATTCGTGCACATCCTGCCCAACATTTTCTCCGTCTTTTGGGTGAGCGTGACCATAGGATTTAACAATGCCATTTTGGCGGAGTCCGGCATGAGCTATCTGGGAATCGGCGTGCAGCCGCCCGATGCCAGCCTTGGAAAGATGCTTTCCGACGCGCAGGGCTATCTTGGCCGGGCGCCCTGGTATGCTTTGGCGCCGGGACTTACCATTGTATGGATCGTTTTGGGCTTTTCCCTTTTAAGTGAAGGCATTCGCAGAAAACAGGAGGGCCAGAGATGATCAAGATCAAACATTTATCCGTGGCATTTGACGGCCCTGAAGTTGTAAAGGACGTATCCTTTGAGATCGGAGACGGCGAGATCCTCGGCGTGGTAGGAGAGTCTGGCTCCGGGAAATCCGTGACGGCCCTGACCCTGATGGGACTGGTCGCGGAGACGGCTACCGTGACCACCGGGCAGATCTACTATGACGACCAGCTTCTTTTGGAGGCCGGAAAACCCAGAAATGAAGCTTTATACCGTTCTTATCAGGGCAGGAAAATGTCCATGATCTTTCAGGAGCCCATGACGTCCCTGAATCCTACCATGAAGATCGGACCTCAGGTGGAAGAGGTGCTGCTGTTACATGACGGGAAAAAGGGCGGGAACCGGAAGGAAAATGGAGCAGGGCAGGGCGTTGCCGGCTGGCTTTCGGAGCGCAGGGAAGAGAAGGACCGGCGGAAAAATAAGGTGCTGGATGCCCTTCGAAGCGTGGGCCTTAAGGACGTGGAAAGGCTCTATGACTGCTATCCCCATCAGCTCTCCGGCGGCATGCGCCAGCGCGTCATGATCGCCATGGCGGTGATCCTGCATCCGGGACTGATCATTGCGGACGAGCCCACCACGGCGCTGGACGTAACCATTCAGAACCAGATCATAGACCTGTTAAGGAAGATCAATCAGGAGCAGAAGAATTCCCTGCTCTTTATCACGCATGACCTAAACCTTGCAAGACGCCTTTGCGACAGGATCCTTGTCATGCAAAACGGCAGGATCGTGGAGGAGGGTGAAACGGAGGAGGTCTTCACGGCTCCCAAGGGGGAATACACAAAGATGCTGATCAGCGCCGTCCCCGGCAGGGGCGGTAAGAAAAAATCCGTGCGCAGCAAGGACGCAAAGCCTTTGGTAGAGGTTCGTGACCTGAACGTCTTTTATCGGGAAAATGCCAACTCCCTGTTTGGAAAAACGGTGAAAAAATGCGTGGTGCATCATGCGGATTTTGAGGTTTATGAAGGCGAGATCCTGGGACTTGTGGGCGAGAGCGGCTGTGGGAAAACGTCGCTTTCCAAAGCCATTCTGGGCCTCAATACCATGGTGGAAGGCAACGTTACCCATCATTCCAACCGGCCTCAGATGGTATTCCAGGACCCTTACGGAAGCTTAAATCCCACAAAAACCGTGGGATGGCTTTTGGAGGAACCACTCCGGGCGCAGGGCGCTTTGGAACCGTCCAAGGCGTTGACGGAAAAAGACCGGAAGGCTGCAGCCCATGACATGCTGCAAAAGGTGGGACTTGGGGAGCAGTATTATGAAAGGCGTCCGTCCCAGCTCTCCGGCGGCCAGCGCCAGCGCATCAGCATTGGGCAGGCCCTTATTACAAGGCCGGGGCTTGTGATCGCAGATGAACCCGTGTCCGCTCTGGACGTTACGATCCAGGCACAGATCCTGGACCTGATCCGGAGACTTCAGGAGGAGCTGAAAACGGCATTTTTGTTCATCTCTCACGATATCAACGTAATCTATCAGGTCAGCGACCGCATTATGGTCATGAAGGACGGTAATATTTTGGAGATTGGGGAGACGGAGGAGCTTTTCCGGAAACCCAAGGATCCATACACGAAGGAATTGCTCCGGTAGTTTCCGGTAAAGATAAAGATCAACCTGTGGCAAAGCCCAAGGAAGAAAAGACTGGCAAAGCGTCATGGCCAGTCTTTTTTTTGCATAAGGATTTAGGAGAGTGCAGGTACTTGGGAGGCAGGCGTGGAAATAAAGGAACTTGGATTATCGGAAAAGGAAGCGGGCAGGAGACTTGCCCGGAACGGGCTGAACATACTGCCCGTACAGAAGGGGAAGAGCGTGGCGCAGACCTTCCTGGAACAGTTAAATGACCCACTGATCTACGTGCTGGCAGTGGCGGCAGGAGTCTCCCTTCTGCTGCGGGAATATGGGGACGCCGTCATCATTCTTGTGGTGGTGACGTTTAACGCATTTGTGGGAACGCTTCAGGAGGGAAAGGCAAAGAAGGCCTTGGATGCCCTGCGGAAACTGCAAAGTCCTAAGGCACTGGTGGTGCGGGATGGAAGACAGAGGGAGGTGCCTGCGGCGGAATTGGCAGAAGGGGATCTGGTCTGCCTGGAGGCGGGAGCACTTGTTCCGGCGGACGTAAGGTTGATCGAAGTACAGGGACTTAAGACGGAGGAATCCGCCCTGACGGGGGAATCCTTGCCCGTGGAGAAGTGCGCCGGGATGCCTGGAGAGACGGGGACGATGGAAAAGCGCAGCGCCATTTTGCCTGGGGAGCCGGTTCCCTTGGGGGATCGCAGGGATCTGGCGTTTATGTCCACCATGGTGACGGAGGGGAAGGGAAAGGGAATTGTCATTGCCACCGGGAGGAATACGGAGATCGGAAAGATCGCCGGCATGATCAGCGGGGAGAAGGAGGAAGCCACGGCCCTGCAAAAAAGGCTGGGAGAGCTGGGAACCATCTTGAGCCTTCTTTCCCTATTGCTCTGTGCGGCACTGTTTGGCATGGCGGTATTACAAAAAAGGGACGTGATGCAAATGCTGATCACTGCCATTTCACTGGCGGTAGCCGCAGTGCCGGAGGGACTGCCGGCGGCCGTGACGATCTGCCTTGCACTGTCCGTCACAAGGATGGTGAAGGCAGGCACCATTGTAAGACGCCTTCCCTGCGTGGAGGCGCTGGGGGCAGTGAACGTTGTCTGTTCCGACAAGACGGGTACGCTGACGCAAAATTGCATGAAACCGGAGATGGGGTATTGGGAAGGAGCCGTGCATCGCTTTCACCTAAAGGAGTCAGAAATGCATGCGGGCCAAAGGGATCTTCCGCCCGAAGATTACCTGCGGGGCTGGGTTCTGTGCAATAATGCCACGAAAGAGTTGGGAGACCCGACGGAGAGGGCGCTGCTTGAGCTGGGTCAAAGCTACGGCATTGACAAAGAGGAATTGGAGCGGCAGGTTAAGCGCACTGGGGAGATCCCCTTTTCTTCTGAAAGCCGGAAAATGACTACTTGGCATGTCTGGAATGGAGAAAGATCCGGGTACCGTAAGGGGGCCGTGGACGTTGTCTTAAAGGATTGCGCAGCGAAGCGGGTGGGAGACGGTGACGTGGGACTTACTTGGAAGGACCGGCAGGAAATTCTGACGGCTGCCGCAAAGCTGGCAGGCATGGGTTACCGCGTCCTGGCCCTGGCCATTCAGGGGGCCGGAAACAAAGGAGGGGGTCTGTCAACATCGTCCTCCGAAAGCTGGAGCTTTCTGGGACTTGTGGCACTGGGAGATCCCATCAGGCCGGAGGCGGCAGGGGCGGTTTTGACACTGAAGAACGCCGGCGTGGATACCATCATGATCACCGGTGATCACGTAAAGACGGCCCTGGCCATTGGAAAGCAGCTTGGCATTGCGTCCCGGGAAGCCCAGACCATCACGGGCGATAAGATGGCAAAGCTCTCGGAAGAGGATCTGATCCGGGAGATGCGGCACGGTGACGTCCGCATCTTTGCAAGGGTTTCGCCGGCCCAGAAGGTGCGGATCGTGAAGGCCTTAAAACGTCAGGGGAAGATTGTCGCCATGACGGGAGACGGCGTCAATGACGCGCCGGCCCTAAAGGCGGCGGACATAGGCATCGCCATGGGGAAAAATGGCACGGACGTAGCCAGGGAAGCGGCAGATCTGGTGCTTACGGATGATAATTTTGCCACTATTGAGCGGGCGGTGGAAGAGGGAAGGAGCATCTATGAAAACATCCGGAAATCCGTGATCTTTTTGCTGTCCTCCAATCTGGGTGAATTGCTTACCATGTTTGTTGCGGTCGCCTGCGGCTTTATGGCGCCGCTTAAGAGTTGTCACGTGCTTTGGATCAATCTGATCACGGATTCCCTTCCGGCGCTCGCTCTGGGGGTGGATCCGGGAGACGGCAAGGCACTCATGAAGCATCCGCCCAGAAAAGAGCGGGAGAGCCTTTTTGCCAGGGGAGGAATGGGCTGTACCTGCTTTTACGGCATTCTCATAGCTGCGATCAGCCTTACGGCATACAGCCTGCCGGTGCTTCCCTTACTGGCGGAGGCGGCTGATCTGAAAGAATGGGCGGGGATCATCCGGGGTGGTCTTACCAGCGATGCCTTTCTTTTGCGCGGCCAGACCTATGCCTTTACGGTGCTGGGCATGAGTCAGCTGTTCCATGCCATTGGCATGAGGGACGTAAACCGCTCCGTTTTTGCCATGAAGCCGCTGGAAAATAAGGTGATGCTCCTTGCAGTAGGGATGGGAGTGCTGCTTCAGATGGCGGTGACGGAGATTCCCTTTCTCAACGTACAGTTTGGAACGGCGCCGCTTAGCCTTGCGGAATGGGGAATTCTGACGCTGCTTGCGTCGTTGCCTTTGGTGGCACATGAAATCATCGCACTGTTTATGGGGGAGAGGGAAGAGAAAAGCGGAAGGTGAGCCTTAAATAAATCGAGATAATGCACGTCTCAATAAAAGTAAGACCGCAGATACGCCATTACGACGACTGCGGTCTTTTTATAACTTATGACTCATCCGTTAAACTGTCTACAAATGCGCCCAGAGCAGTCCGGACGTCCGGAGAGATGCGACGGATCTTTGAGATCATCAGCTTCTCATCGGCGGTAATGTCCAGATCCGCTTCTTCATTGGCGTCTTCATTTCCGATCAGGAAATCTACGGTAACGTTAAAGAAACGGGCAAATTTCTTTAACGTTTCGATGTCAGGCTGTGCATGACCATTTTCATATTTGTAGATGGTCTGCTGGCTGAGGTGGAAATGATCGGCAAGTGCTTGCTGCGTCAATCCTGCGTTACGTCTTAGCATGAGAAGATTTTTCATTGGTACGCCCTCGCTTTGCTGTTTATCGTACCCTTATTTTATCCCTTTTTGGTTAGAAAGCCTAAAACTTATTTGGAGTAAAAACACACAACCGAAAGTAGTTACGGCTTAAAACCAGTATAGACGTAAAAACATTGCAAGCCCTTATTTTCAAAGCATTTTTAGGAAGCCGTTAATTGCCAAAATACTTGGTCAGAGTGCGCTCCACGGCGCCCACGCCTTCAGAGAGACTTACGAAATAACTCTTCACAAGATCAGCCATGCCGATGGAGATCAGATTTACGCCGAAGATCTTTTCGTTGGAGAGAAGGCCGTCTAACTTGGACAGATCCTTAGGCGCATCGCTTAACTGATAGCCTGCCACGTAAGGCATTGCCGTATCCAAAAGAGGATCGGAGCTGGGAGTGAAGGCATTGCCCTTGTCATCCACGGCCATGAGATAGCGGAGCCATCCCGCAAATACCAGGGGAATGAATTTCAGGTCGGAAACCTTCAGGTCAGGGCGCTTTTCATAAGCTTTGATGGTCTCGCCAAAACGAATGGCAAGCTTTTGGGACGTATCCGTGGCGATTCTCTGCGGCGTGTCAGGCATGAAGGGATTCGGGATCCTTACGTTTACAACGGCATCGATAAAGTCCTTGGGAGCAATGATCCCGGGATCAACCACAACGGGAAGACCTTCCACGTAACCAACGGTCTCCACGAACTTCTTGAGCAGGGGATTCTTCATCTCGTCTGCGATCAGCGTGTAGCCCAAAAGGCATCCGTAAATGGCAAGAGTGGTGTGAAGGGGATTTAAGCAGGTGCAAACCTTCATTTTTTCCACCTTGTCAACGGTCTCGCGGTCCGTAAAGATGATGCCGCCCTTATCGATGGGAGGTTTTCCGTTCGGGAAGGAATCCTCGATCACCAGATATTCGCACTCCTCGGCATTGACAAAAGGTGCAATGTAGGTATTCTTGGAGGTGATGACGGGCTCAAGATTCTCCATGCCGTCTTCCATAAGCATTTTCTCTACCTTGGCGTCAGGTCTGGGGGTGATCTTGTCGATCATGCTCCAGGGGAAGGAAACCTTGGTCTTATCGTTGACGTAAGCAAGAAACTCCTTGTCGGCAAGGCCCTTTTCACACCATTTCTCGGCAAAGGCATTGACTGCCGCATAGAGCTTGTCACCGTTGTGGGAGCAGTTATCCATGCTGACCATGGCGATGGGAAGCTTGCCTGCCTCGAAACGGGTGTAGAGCAGGGAAACAACCTTTCCAAGATAGCTGCAGGGCTTTTTCGGACCTTTTTCATAATCCTCAGCCACGCTGGGAAGAAGCTCACCCTTACCGTTTACCAGACTGTAGCCCTTCTCCGTAATGGTAAAGCTTGCCATCTGAAGGCTGGGATTCCGGAAGATCTCCTTGAGGCGTCCGTACTCTGCGTCATTTTCGGAGTCCAGGATCAGGGATTCCATGATGGAACCTACAACGGTCTTCTCTACGGTGCCTGCTGCCTTCAGCGTAGCCAAAAGGCTTAAATTGTCATGAGGGCGGTTACTCTTTTCGATGATCTCGTAATCATACCCTTCTGCAGCGATCAGGCCGACGTCCATGATTCCTTTGTTTAACAGGTTCTGCATTACGTTTGCCTGAAAGGCGCGGAAAATGTTGCCGGCGCCAAAGTGGATCCAAACCGGTCTCTCATACGTATTCTTCTTTACTTTCTCATAGTCAAAGGTGGGAAGCTGATAGCCCTTGGCTTCATACTCAGCCTTTCCCTCCCGGATTCCCTGTAACGTTAACTTCATCTTTTCACACTTTCTGGCCAATGTCTGGCCCACAATCTATGGCTTGGCGGATGGGAGAGCCCCATCCGCGGCTATGTTTCCCATTACTTATGAGACTTGCAGATGGCCTCCCAGAGACCATTGAGGTAGGTTGCGCCGAGGGCCCTGTCGTAAAGGCCGTAGCCGGGCATTGCCACCTCATCCCAGATCATGCGGCCGTGGTCGGGACGGATGGGACCGTCAAATCCGATGTCATACAGGGCAAGCATGATCTCATACATGTCGAAGGTGCCGTCGCTGGAAAGATGTGCGGACTCCTCGAAATCAGTGGGAGAGTTGAACTTCAGGTTTCTTACGTGAGCAAAATGAATGCGGCCCTTCAGGGAACGGATCATGTCGGGAAGGTCATTTTCCAGATTCGTGCCGTAGGAACCGGAACAGAAGGTCACGCCGTTATGAGGGTTGTCCACCATCTTCATCATGCGAAGGATGTTAGCCTTGTTGATGATGATCCTGGGAAGACCGAAAACGCTCCATGCGGGATCGTCGGGATGGATCGCCATGTTGATGTCATACTTGTCACAGACGGGCATGATGCGCTCCAGGAAATACTTCAGATTCTCGAACAGCTTCTCGTCGGTTACGTCCTTGTACATTTCGAAGAGCTCTTTGATGTGGGCCATGCGCTCAGGCTCCCAGCCGGGAAGAATGGCTCCGTTGGCGTCACCGCTGATGGAAGCGAACATATCCTCGGGATTCAGTGCGTCTACGGCTTCCTGAGTATAGGCAAGCACGGTGGAGCCGTCGGGACGGACCCTTGCCAGCTCGGTTCTGGTCCAGTCGAAGACGGGCATGAAGTTGTAGCATACCATGTGGATCCCTGCCTGGCCAAGACGCTCCAGGGTGGTGATATAGTTGTCGATGTATTTGTCGCGGTCAGGAGTGCCGACCTTAATGGAGTCGTGGATGTTAACGCTTTCAATGCCTGCAAGCTCAAGGCCGGCATCCTCGATCTCCTTCTTCAGGGCGAGAATGTCTTCCATCTCCCAAACCTCTCCGGGAGCGGTACCGTAAAGAGTGGAGATGACGCCAGTCACTCCGGGGATCTGACGGATCTGTTTCAAGGTTACGGTGTCATACTTGCTGCCAAACCAGCGTAAGGTCATTTGCATTGCTTTGTCCTCCTATGATTTTTGATTGATCGTTTCTTGGGTTACAAGACGTGAAAAAACCTTGCAACCATTGTCTGTTCTTAGTATAATCAAACCATAAATGCACGAAAAGCATATTAGTTGCTAAAAAACTTGCAAAAATTGCTGGAATAAAATGCTGGAATAAAAGATGCTTTTTTGCAAAATGAGAATACAAGGGGAAAAGACGCCGGTGCCCCGCGCGGCGGGATCCTAAAGGAAGGGATGAGGCGCTGGCGGAGGCGGAAAAACGGGCCCCCGCGCGGCGGGATCCGAAAGGGGGAAGGTAAAATGGAGGCAAGGAAAACCGGAAAGATCAGGCAGCTTCCCGCATCGGAGGAGAGGCAATACCTGATAAGCGGAGATTACGAGGTTTATGAAAAGGAGGGCGTGCCCACGGGTGCCATGGCCTTTCATTACCATACTTTTTATGAGATTTTGTATGTTTTGGAAGGAGAGTACTCCTCCATGGTGGAGAATCAGAGTTATCACCTGCATAAGGGAGATTTCCTGTTGATCGACCAAGGCGTCATGCACAAATATCAGCCCATGGCCGGAACAAAAGAAAATTCCAAGAGGATCATTCTCTGGGTGACGGTGAATTTTCTAAGGAGCCTGTCCGACGAGGATCTGGATCTGACGGAGTGCTTCCGGCAGCAGGATTCCAGGGCCTGGCATTTCCCCATTTACTATGAGGAAATGCTCCGGGGGTTCCTCCTTAAGCTTGCCATGGACGGCGATTCCACCGGGATCCGCCGCGCCATGGACAGGGGGTATCTTACGCTGTTCTTTTCCCATTTGAATCTTCTCTGTACGCGGAAGGAGTCGCTCCTTTCCGGAGAATTCGTGGCAGAGCATCCCCTGGTGGCAAAGGTCAGCGCCTACGTGGAGGAACACATGGAGGAGCCCATTACCTTAGACCAGCTCTCGGAGCACGTGAACGTAAGCAAGTATCATTTCCTGCGGAAATTTAAGGAGCTTACGGGAGTGACGGCCCATGCCTTTGTCATGAACAAGCGCCTGATCAGGGCCTGCGAACTTCTGCAAAAAGGGGAGAGCATTGCAAACGTTTACCAGAGCACGGGCTTTTCCGATTACTCCGTTTTTCTTAGAAACTTTAAGGCAGCTTTCGGAATCTCGCCGGGACAGTATCGCGGCTGAGGCTCTTTGCCTGCGGGCAGTAAAGCACGGCGCGTGGTAGTCTCGCCGCCACTCGTAAGGGCCCCGGATCAGTAAGCGCCGGGCTCGGAGATGCGGGTAATGCCCACGTAGATTTCCGACAACTTATACCAGGTGGCATAATCCGTCACGCCCGTTTCAGGAAGCCCGAAGATCCGCTGGAAAATGCGGACGGAGGCCGTGGTGGCGGGACCATATATGCCGTCCTCCGCCAGCGTGGGTATGGCGGGATAATTTTTGGCGATGCGGTTTAATTGAGACTGAAGCTGGCGCACCTTTTCCCCGCGTGATCCGTTCTGGAGACTGTAGCCGGGATAAGAGGAGGGAACCCCGGAAATCTGCTGGGCCGTATTGATAAAAAGGTCATTGCCGTAGTAATAACGAAGGATCTCTATGGCACTGTAGCCTTCGTCCGCAAGATAGCGGGAGCCCCACTGGCTAAGGCCCCTGCAGGTTGTGGTTTTACCGTCGCAGTAAGAAGTAAAGATTGGCTGGCGAACGCCGGGGCGGGACAGATAATTGGCAAAGACCGAGTCCACAAGCCGGTCGACGTTCTCATACACGTTCCGTCCGTTGACCCATTTCTGGTCATAGGCCGTGGAGGACGTGATGGTGAAATTATAGCCCTTGGAGCGATACCATTCCGTATAGACGCGGTTTAAGGTAAAGGAGGCAATGGCCAGCACGTTGGCGAGGAAGGATCGCCTGCTCCGGCCAGGTGGAGTAGATTTCGCTGGAAACCACGTTTTTCAGGTAATCCTTATAGCGGACGTAATAGTTTTTTGCCGTTGCGTCGGCGGGATCGCCGTCATGAACAATGACGTACTCCGGGATCACAACGCGGCTAAGGACAATTTCTCCCGTGTCGGGAAGAGGCTTGATCTCATCCTCGGGAAGCTTGGGAGGATAGGTCCCAAACAGCGTATGGGCAGGAATGACGATGGGAGTGTCCTCGCCGGGGGCGTCCGGCAGAAACAGGGGACGCAGCCGGATGGTCTGAAGGGCCAGGCGTCCCGGCAGGATCTGAATGCCCGTAACGAGGGAATCCTCATAGTCAGGCGCCGTGACGGTGGCAGTGATCTCGGCATAGGGCTGGGGCTGGTCAGGGCTTAAGGAATAAGCTACTTCGGGGGCGGGAATGACAACGGCCCTTGTTTGCCCCGAATTGTCCGTGGTCAGGGTTTCCAGGACGGAATCAGGGTCTCCTGAAAAAGAGAGACGCACCGTGGCTCCCTCCACGGGGATCAGGCCCAGGGAGGACGTGACAATGATTTTTAACTGACCGGTGGAGCCTGCGGGCGTTCT
>ONSO01000172.1 GCA_900320485.1 uncultured Lachnospiraceae bacterium
ATTTAACTAAGCTAACAAAGCTTTGGAGGTTATAAGATTGGACATTGCGGAAGCCGTTAATTCCTATCAGCGCGTCAGGGTGGACATTGACCTGGACGCTGCAGTGGAAAACATGAAAAACATGAAAAAGAATCTGGCGCCGGAGACGAAGATGCTTGCCGTCGTGAAGACGGACGGCTACGGACACGGGGCGCCACAGATTGCGGGGGCCATTGAACCGCTGGATTTTGTGTGGGGATATGCCACGGCCACCTTTGAAGAGGCACACCTGCTTCGCCTTGCGGGTGTGAAAAAGCCCGTACTGATCCTGTCCTACTGCTTTCCCTATTGCTATCCCATGCTTTATGAAAACGGGATCAGACCTGCCGTCTTCCGGGAGGATACTCTGGAGGAGCTTGAAGCGGTGATGGCGCCTACGGGCAAGAAGCTGAAGGTTCACGTAAAGGTGGACACGGGCATGGGACGCATTGGCATTTCACCGGATGAAAAGGGACTGGCCTTTGTGAAAAAGTTATTGAGCATGCCGCATCTTGAACCGGAAGGCATTTTTACCCACTTTGCAAGGGCGGATGAGGCTGATAAGTCTAATGCCGTTAAGCAGCTGACGCAGTTCCGCGATTTTGTGGAACGGGTGGAGAGGGAGTTTGGCGTCAGCATTCCCATAAAACACTGCTCCAACAGCGCAGGGATCTTAGAGCTCCCGGATGCCAACATGGACCTTGTGCGGGCAGGCATTACGCTCTATGGACTGTATCCTTCGGATGAAGTGAGTAAGGACGTGGTGCCCCTAAAGCCGGTACTTAGTCTTCACAGCCACGTGGTCTACGTAAAGGACGTCATGCCCGGGCAGAGCATCAGCTATGGGGGGACTTTTACCGCAGACCGGCCCATGCGCGTTGCCACCATTCCCGTGGGCTATGGGGACGGATATCCCAGAAGCCTTTCTTCCAAGGGCTTTGTGATGATCCGCGGGAAGAAAGCTCCGATTTTGGGGAGGGTCTGCATGGATCAGTTCATGGTTGACGTAAGCGGCATTCCGGAATGCCGAAATGGTGATGAAGTGACGCTGATCGGTGACGGCATAACGGCAGAAATGCTTGGCGACCTTTCGGGAAGATTTAATTATGAACTGGTATGCGACCTTGGCAAGAGAATTCCCAGAGTATTTTACTCCGGGGGGAAGCCTGTTGCCGTGAGAGATTATTATCAGGATTAAGTGAGCTTACGTATACCTCTTGAAAAAATGGAAAGACTATCCATATGAACCTTTAAGAAAGCGGCGTATGGAGGATTTATGAGAAGAGGAGACGTTTATTACGCAGACTTAAGACCCGTGGTTGGATCGGAGCAGGGCGGGATCCGTCCGGTGCTGATCGTTCAGAATGACGTGGGGAACAGGCACAGTCCCACGGTGATCATTGCGGCCATTACCAGTCGCATGAACAAGGCAAAGCTTCCGACGCACATAGAGATCAGCTCCGGACGTTATAAAGTGGAGCGTGACTCCGTCGTGCTTTTGGAACAGCTTCGGACCATTGATAAAAAGAGGCTTCGGGACAAGGTGTGCCATCTGGAAGGAGAAGTGATGCAAAGGATCGATCGGGCGCTTAGGATCAGCCTGGAACTGACAACAAATAACCGTCAATCAGAAATTTCTTGAAGAATACGGAAAAGAATGCTATACTATCTTGTAAATTGTGCAAAAAAACAAATTCAGAGGAAAGAAAAGAAGGAGTAAAGTACCATGTCAGGACATTCTAAATTTGCGAACATTAAGCATAAAAAAGAGAAGAACGATGCAGCTAAGGGTAAGATCTTTACCATCATCGGCCGTGAGATCGCGGTTGCCGTAAAGGAAGGCGGTCCGGATCCCAACAATAACTTTAAGCTTGCCACCGTTATTGCGAAGGCAAAGGCAAATAACATGCCCAACGAGACCATTGACCGCGGCATCAAGAAGGCTGCCGGCGACGTGGGCAACGTGAACTATAAGTACGTAACCTACGAAGGCTATGGCCCGGGCGGCATCGCCATCATCGTTGACGCCCTTACGGATAATACCAACCGTACCGCCGCAAACGTCAGAAGCGCATTTACCAAGGGGCAGGGAAGCATTGGCACTCCCGGATGCGTGTCCTTCATGTTTGACAAGAAGGGGCAGATCATCATCGACAAGGAAGAGTGCGAGATGGAAGCGGATGATCTCATGATGATCGCACTGGATGCCGGCGCGGAGGACTTTAGCGAGGAGGACGACAGCTTTGAAGTATTAACGGATCCCGACAGCTTCGAGCAGGTAAGAAAGAGCCTGGAGGATGCCGGTATTCCCATGCTGAGCGCTGAGGTTACAATGATCCCTCAGAATTACGTAGAGCTGACGGATGAAACCGCCATCAAGAACCTGCAGAGAACCCTCGACATGCTGGATGAAGATGACGACGTGCAGGCCGTATATCATAACTGGGACGAGTAATCATTTAACGTAAAACAAATGACGCCAGACTTTCGTCTGACCTGGAGGAGAACCATGGAAAATCACTTTAAGCCGGAAACCATCTGCGTTCAGGCAGGATGGCAGCCTAAAAAAGGGGAGCCCAGAGTACTTCCCATATATCAGAGCACTACTTTTAAGTATGAGACTTCCGAACAGATGGGAAAGCTCTTTGATCTTGAAGAGAGCGGGTATTTTTATACCAGACTGCAAAATCCCACCAATGATTATGTCGCGCAGAAGATCTGTGAGCTGGAGGGTGGCGTTGCAGCCATGCTGACCAGTTCCGGCCAGGCCGCAAATTATTATGCGGTATTTAATATTTGCGAAGCAGGTGACCATTGCATCATGTCTTCTTCCGTTTATGGCGGGACCTTTAATCTTCTTACGGTTACCATGAAGAAGATGGGAATTGAATGCACGCTGGTTGATCCTGATGCTTCCGAGGAAGAGTTGTCCAAGGCATTTAAGGAAAATACAAAGTGTGTGCTTGCGGAGACCATTGCCAACCCCACCATTGTCATTCTTGACATTGAGAAATTTGCAAAGGTGGCCCATGCGCATGGGGTGCCCCTGATCGTGGACAATACCTTTGCCACGCCCATTAATTGCAGGCCTTTTGAATGGGGGGCTGACATTGTAACTCATTCCACCACAAAGTACATGGATGGTCATGCCATGAGCGTTGGCGGATGCATCGTGGATTCCGGAAATTTTGACTGGGATAAGTATGCCGACAAGTTCCCGGGACTTACCACGCCGGATGACTCCTATCACGGGATCACCTATACCAAGAAATTTGGCAAGGGCGCGTATATTACCAAGGCAACGGCACAGCTCATGAGAGACCTGGGATCCATTCAGGCACCTCAGAATGCGTTCCTTTTGAACGTCGGACTGGAGACCCTTGCACTTCGCATGGAGCGTCATTGCTACAATGCGCAGAAAGTGGCAGAGTATCTGGAAGCACATGAAAAGGTGGCATGGGTAAATTATGCCGGACTTAAGAGCAGTAAATATCATGAGCTTGCCAAGAAATACATGCCGAAGGGGACCTGCGGCGTTATTTCCTTTGGACTGAAGGGTGGAAGAAAGCAGTCGGAGGCCCTGATGGATCACTTAAAGCTTGCTGCCATTGTGACGCACGTGGCAGATGCAAGAACCTGCGTATTGCATCCCGCAAGCCATACCCATCGTCAGATGACGGACGAACAGCTCCGCGAGGCAGGCATTGCTCCCGAACTGATCCGTTTCTCCGTAGGCATTGAGAACGTGGAAGACATTATCGCAGATCTTGATCAGGCACTTTCCAAGGTTTGATCACGGCAGATACTATAAGGAGAAGTAAATGGATAAACTGGCGATTGTCGTACCTTGTTATAACGAAGAGGAAGTATTAAAGATCGCGTCCGAAGCCTTGAGAGGCGTTTTGGACGACCTGGTTAAAAAGGGAAAGATTGCACGGGACAGTTTTATTTTATTTGTAAATGACGGAAGTAAAGACCGCACCTGGGAGCTGATCGAGGAAGAACATAAGGCGCATCCCGTGCAGGTATGCGGCGTGAAGCTGGCGGGCAACGTGGGACATCAGTTTGCGTTGACTGCAGGGCTGATCACTGCGAAGGACATGAGTGACGTGACCATCTCCATCGACGCGGACCTGCAGGATGACGTTAACGTGATCGAGGAGATGATCGATAAGTTCCATGCGGGAAATGACATTGTTTACGGCGTCCGGAAAGAGCGCAAGACGGATACGTTTTTTAAGCGCGTAACGGCTCAGGGATTTTACAAGCTCATGGACGCCATGGGCGTAAAATCCATATACAATCATGCGGATTTCCGCCTGATGAGTAAGCGCGCGGTGGAACAGTTCTCCAAATATCAGGAGACCAATCTGTATCTTCGCGGCATGATGCCGCTTATCGGTTATCAGACGGACATGGTATATTATGATCGTCTGGAAAGAGTGGCAGGAGAGTCAAAGTACCCTCTAAAGAAGATGCTGGCGCTTGCATTTAACGGCATCTCTTCCTTCAGCGTAAAGCCTATTTCCATGGTGCTGGGGCTTGGACTTTTCATTGTATGCCTTTCCGTGATCGCGGGTATTTATGCGCTGATCTCTTATTTTACGGGCAACGTGGAGCCGGGATGGACGTCCCTGATCATTTCCATCTGGTTTTTGGGCGGTTTGCAGCTTTTGGCCATTGGGCTTGTGGGACAGTACATCGGTAAGATCTACATTGAAGTTAAGCACAGACCCAGGTACAATATCGAAAAAGTACTTTCCTCTGAAGATGAGACCAAATAGGTTGGAGAGATGATCCAATGAATTGGAAACGTACAATAGTCAGTTATGCGGCCTGGCTGCTTTTTGGGGTTCTTACTTGCGCGGTCGGTAATGAGATGACGCGCATCGTTACGGCTGCTTGGGGCCTTGATAAAAGTAAAGCCGGATTTGTATTTGCGGGAGTCCTTCTTTTGGGAGGACTTTTTAGCGTGCTGATTTTTTGGGCGAAGAAAAGTTGGCTGCCGGAACGGCAGGGAATAAAAAGGGCTGGAATAAAGAAGGCTGGGATAAAGAAGTCTGGAATAAAGAAGGCTGGGATAAAAAAGCTTTGGGGATGGATGGAGGTCGCTTTTGTCGCGTGCCTTGTGGCATTGGGAGCCTGGCTTAGGCTAAGCGTCTTTCAGGCCCTTTTGCCCGGCGGAATGTATTCTCACGCGATCATGCAATATGCAAAGCCGCTTCCTGAATATTTTTACGGCGCGGGCGACGTTTATCTTCATTTGCTCCACGGCATATGTTTCCTTTTGGGAAATACGCCAGAGCATTGTATCCGTTTTCAATTTTTGATCACCTTGATTGCCGGGATCGTTCTTTGGCTTGGAGTAAGAAGCGTCTCGGGCAAAGTACCCGCGCTCTGCGTGGCGGCCTTTTATTATTTGACGCCCTACCTGACGCAAAGAACAGGTGTTTTATCGCCGGAACCCTTGTTTTTTTTGGTTTA
>ONSO01000043.1 GCA_900320485.1 uncultured Lachnospiraceae bacterium
GTTCCGCTTCCTGCAAGCAAGCTTGCGTAAGCGTCTCAAAATTTCCCGACCGCGCTTCGCGCTTCGAAGTCTTTATCTGGAATCTTTCAGGGTTGCATTACTGTTTATTTATCAAGGTACCGTGTCGCTTGTTTCTCGCGACAGCTTTCATATAATACCACTCTGCCAATCACTTGTCAACAACTTTTTTAAGATTTTTTTGATCTTATTTTCAAGCCGTTTTTCAAGCTCTTCTTTGGCTTCGCATTCAGCCGTCTGCCTCAGCGACAAAACCGATTGTATCACCGTCTTCCTCAAATGTCAACACCCAATTTCAAAATTTTTCGCTAAAATTTTACAATTTCCGTTTTCACTAAAAAAAGCCCATTTTTCGGGCTTTTTCAGTCTTTCACGCTACCGTGCCAAAGGGACGATTTTGAGAATTCATCCAAAATCCAATATTTTGTTTATTCAATTCAATCAATTTTCAGTAACCTTGCCGGACCCGGCGCATGCTTCAGGCGCACTCCTTAGGAACTCTCCGTACTTATTTCTGTCCTTCTTTCCGCAAAAGGCCCGGATCAAAATACCCTCCGGCAGATATTCCGTCTTTTCCACCGCAACCGACTCCATAAATCCGGAAGCCTCGCCGCCCCTGTCATAGGGAAACAAAAACTCTGCCAGTTCATTTCCGGCATATACCGTGTCCCTGATGAGCTCCGTCAGCTCTTCAATCCCCTGATCCATAGCTGCCGCCATGAAGATCTTCCCTTCTCCAACCTTCGGGAGCTGCTCCATTCCGGCCAGGTCCGCCTTATTATATACAAGGATCTCAGGAATCCCGCCCGCGCCGATCTCCCGGAGTGTCTGCCTTGTTACTTCCATGTGCTTCTTATGGTTTTCATCCGAATAATCTACTACGTGAAGCAAAAGGTCCGCATACTTTACCTCCTCCAGCGTAGACCGGAATGCCTTTACAAGGTCATGCGGAAGCTTATGGATAAAGCCTACCGTGTCAGACAAAAGAAACGAACGGTGATCCGGAAATTCCATGCTTCGCACCGTAGTATCCAGCGTCGCAAATAACATGTCCTTCTCCAGCACCATCTTTTCCTTCATCTTGCCATATTTTGCCAACACGTGATTCATGATGGTAGATTTGCCTGCATTGGTATATCCCACCAGCGCCACTCTCGGAAGCGGTGACTTTTCCCTGCGCTTTCGCATGGTTTCCCGATTTCCCTCGATCTCCCTTAATTCCTTCCGCAGCTCGCTGATCCGGTGCTCGATCCTTCGCCTGTCCAGCTCCAGCTTTGTCTCGCCGGCGCCCTTATTACTCAAAGAGCCGCTGGCGCCGCCCTGTCTTCCAAGCTGTTCCCTCATGCCGATCAGCCTTGGCAGGGCATACTGCAGACTTGCCGTTTCAACCTGAAGCTTTGCCTCACGGGACTTTGCCCTAAGCGCAAAAATGTCAAGGATCAGATTCGTCCGGTCAAGCACCGGTCTCTCCAAAAGCTTTCCGAGGTTTCTCATCTGCGACGGCGACAAGGCATCATCAAAAATAACCTCATTAGCCTCCATCAGGTCCGCCAGTTCCTTGATCTCCCGAACCTTACCGCTTCCAACGAAAGTACTCTGCCGAATGCCTTCCGCATTTTGGGTAACAATGCCAACGGTCTCTTTGCCACAGGCCTCCCCAAGGCTCTTCAGCTCCTTCATGGAACGGGAAAACTCCTCTTCATCCGTTCCAAGGTTCACCCCAACAAGGATCACCCTCTGCCTTTCCTCAAATTCGTCCAGCATTCCTTCCTCCATTAATTCGTTCCGTCCGCGCACTCCAACTCAAACCAGAATACAACGCCATCCTCCCGGTTTTCCACGCCGTACTTCTGGTGCATCAGATCCATGATGGCCTTTACGATGGACAGTCCAACGCCGCTACCGCCATATTCCCTGGTCCGCGCCTTATCCACCTTATAAAATTTATCCCACAGAAAAGGAATGGATTCCTCCGGTATGGGATTCCCCGTATTGAACACGGAAACCCTGACAACCTCATCTAGCCGTTCCATCCGGATCTCGATCCTCTTCTCCCCGTCACAGTGATGAAACGCATTCGACAGATAATTTTGAAATACCTCTTCCGTCATAAAGGCATCCGCCCAAACGTGGGTAGCCGGATACTCCGGCATCTGAAGCCGGATCCCCTGCTTTTGTGCCAGCATCTGCCCCTGTTCCACAAGATTTTTGATCAGTCCCGTCAGGTCAAAGCGCTCCATCTCCACGGGATCATGACCAAATTCCAGCTGATTCAGGCTCATGAGCTTTTGCACCATCTGATTCATTTTCACGGCCTCGTCAACAATGACGTCACAGTAAAAATCCCTGCTCTCCGGGTCCTCCACCATGCCCTCCTGCAGTCCTTCCGCATACCCGCGTATCAACGCAATGGGCGTTTTTAATTCATGAGATACGTTTGCCAGGAATTCCCTTCGCATCTCGTCCTGCTTATCCATCCGCTCGAGATCGAGCCGCAGCGCATTGTTGGCAGACTTCAGCTCCGAAATGTTTGTCTCCAATGACTTAGAGAGCTTATTCATGTTTGCGCCCAAAAGTCCTATCTCATTCTTTTCCTTTCCTTCATATTTCGCGTCAAAATCCAAATGCACCATCTTCTCCGACAGATCATTCAGGCTAAGGATCGGTTTTGTGATCCGCCCGGTCACTACAAGAATGATCGCTCCGCCAAGAAGCGTGCCGATGATACCTACGTAAAAGAAAAAGCGATTCGCCAGATCTGCGCTCTCATGAATGCTCTCCAGGGGAGTGCTCATAATAAAAGAAATGCCTGAGCTTAGCCGCCCATACATTTCCATGTATCCGCTCCCGCCCCTGCTTAGCCTTTGGATCCTATAATCCGCTTCCTCCCGCACTACCGTCACTTTATCAAAGTTCAGTCCCAAAAGGTACCCGTAAAGGATCATTTCCAGCGACGTATTTCATCTCAGATTCCGCATCCATGACAAAGGCCGAAATGTCATACCGGCTGCAAACGCCCTCTAACTCCTGATAAAATTCCTCAGACTCATAGCTGTTGTTCTCCGCAGCCTTTTTGATTGAAACGTAAGCATCATAAAGTACGTTTGTCTTCCTGCTCAGGTAATACTTTTCCAAAAACAGCGTGTTGACAAGCCAGCAAAGAAAGATGACGCTGGCCATCAATATGATAAAGATCAGTGCAAATTGTTTCTTGATCGAATGACGCATGAAAATGCCCCCTAGTCCGTAAGTCCCCCCTTACGCCTGTTCCAGCTTGTAGCCCATGCCACGGATGGTGACGATCAGGTCTCCCGCGGCCCCCATCTTACTGCGAAGCTTTTTGACGTGCGTGTCTATGGTCCTGGGTTCCCCGTAATAATCATAATTCCACACGTGATTCAAAATGGTCTCCCTGGAGAGTGCGACGCCCTGATTTTCCATAAAATACACCAGCAGCTCATATTCCTTAAAGCTCAGCTCAATGGGCTGTCCGTCAACGTAGCACTGATGGGCCACCTTATCTACCTTTACGGGCCCGCATACGAGCGTCTCTTCCTTTGTCAGCTTGCTTGTCCTGCGGAGAATGGCTTCCACTCTTGCCACAAGAATCTTCGGGCTAAAAGGCTTGGATATGTATTCATCCACGCCAAGCTGAAATCCCAAAAGCTCGTCCCTCTCATCCGACCTGGCCGTCAGCAAAATGATCGGGACCTTGGAGTATTCCCGGATTTCCCTGCAAACCTGCCATCCGTCCATCTTAGGCATCATGACGTCAAGAATGATAAGGGCAATATTTTTCTCCCGAAAGAAGACCTCCACGGCCTCCTCCCCGTTTTCCGCTTCCAATACTTCAAAGCCCGCATGATGAAGATAATCATGCACCAGCTTACGCATTCTGCTCTCATCGTCCACTACAAGAATCTTCAAGCTTTCCATTGTATGCCTCCCGTCTTATTTACCGTTATGGTTATTTCATTTGTCCGTCCTTACTTCTTTCCGGTCTTTCCCGTCTTGTCCCTGCGTTCCTTCTCCTTTTCAAGGATCAGATGCTCCACGTAGGTATCCGGCTGAAGTCCTGCCCTTGCCGCCAGGCGCGTCAGGCAGGTATTCACGTCAGGCGAAACCCTGATTTCTCCCTCCAGTCGTTTAACCCGCGCATAATAATCCACAAATCCCGCACTGATGACGCCGGTGGGAATGGCGACGGCGCATACTCCAAGCAAGGCGATGACAATGGCAATGATCCTTCCGCCGATCGTTACGGGATAAAGGTCTCCGTATCCTATGGTCAATACCGTGGACATGGCCCACCAAATGCCTGAGAACGCATTGTTAAACTTGTCCGGCTGTACGTCATGTTCAAATCCATACATGCAAAGAGAGGATGCCATGATCAGCATGGCGATCATAAAGATGGAGGACAGGATCTGATTTTTCCGTTCCTTTAAGACCTCCGCCACAACGTTAAATGCATCGATACTGGTGTTGACCTTAAACAGACGCAGTATCCTCACCGCCCGGATCATCCGGAAGGCCACGATACCATTGGAATCCAGTACGGAAAAATAGGAAATGATGGTAAGCAGATCCACCACTCCGTAAAACGAAAAGATAAAGCTCCAGGCCGCTCCGGCCTTGCTTTTGTCCGGATAAAGATAATCGCTTGTGATCACTCTGAGGGCATACTCAATGATAAATACCACAATGGTAAACAGCTCGATCCCGTGCAGTACGTTGTCATAGGGATTCATTTGGTCAAAGGTCTGCATGAAGGTCACCGTAATGCTGGTAACGATCATGATGACAATAAATACGTCAAAGATCTTACTGGGAACGTCAACCTGCGTACCGATCTGGATAATGTCAAAAATCCTCTTCCTCACCCTGGCACTGATCAGCGTCTCTTCCTTCTTTTCTGCCATGTCATACCCCTTTCCCGCTTTCACGGTTTTTTCTTAAAAAGCCGTAAGGATCAAATGCGTAATAAATGCGCAGATCCATGCGATGCCGCATTGCCAAAGCACCATGAACAATGCCCATTTTTTTCCAAGCTCCCGCTTTACGGATGCAACTGCAGCCACGCAGGGCGTATATAAAAGACAAAATACCAAAAGTCCGCCTGCGGCAGCCGTACTAAGGCTTGCCCTTAAGCTTTCCGCCGTTCCGAACAATACCGTCAAAGTGGAAACCACGCTCTCCTTTGCCAAAAAGCCTGAGATCAGCGCCGTGGAGATCCTGTAATCTCCAAAGCCCATGGGGGCAAACAAAGGCGCCACCAATCCGGAAACCATCGCCAGAATGCTGTCTCCGGGATCTTCCGCCACGGATAGTCTCAGATCAAAGGTCTGAAGGAACCAAATGACTATGGTCGCCATGAATATAACGGTAAACGCCCTCTGCAAAAAGTCCTTTGCCTTCTCCCAAAGAAGCTGCGAGACGTTCTTAAGCCCCGGCAGCCGGTAATTCGGCAATTCCATGACAAAGGGAACGGCCTCTCCCTTAAACAGCGTTCCCTTGAATAAAAGTGCCGTAACAATGCCCATAAGAATCCCAAGGAAATACAGCCCCACCATGATCAGTCCCGCGTATTTTGGGAAGAACGTGGCCGTAAAGAATCCGTAGATGGGAAGCTTTGCGGAGCAACTCATAAACGGCGTAAGAAGCACCGTCATCTTCCTGTCTCTCTCCGAAGGGAGGGTTCTGGTTGCCATAACCCCGGGCACCGTGCAGCCAAAGCCGATCAGCATCGGCACTATGCTCCGTCCGGAAAGACCGAGTCTGCGGAGCAGCTTATCCATGATAAAGGCCACTCTCGCCATGTAACCCGTATCTTCCAGAAGTGACAAAAAGAAAAACAGCGTCACGATCAGGGGTAAAAAACTAATGACGCTCCCCACGCCGGTAAAGATGCCGTCGATCACCAGCGAGGATACCGTCGGATTCACGTTCCATGCGGCAAATCCCTTCTCCACAAGCCCCGTAAGCCATTCCACTCCCTGCTCCAAAAGTCCCTGCAAAAATGCGCCTATCACGTTAAACGTAAGATCGAACACCGCCGCCATGATCAGGACAAATAACGGGATGCCCGTATATTTTCCCGTAAGAAGCTTATCGATCTTTGTGCTCCGTTCATGCTCCTTACTCTCCCTGGGCTTTACCACCGTCTCTTCCACAAGCTTTTCAATAAAAAGGAAACGCATGTCCGCAATGGCCGCCGCGCGGTCCAGCCCGCGCTCCTGCTCCATCTGGCTGATGACGTGCTCCAGCATTTCCTTCTCATTTTGATCCAGTGCAAGGGCATTTAATATGTGTTCATCCCCCTCCACCAGCTTTGTGGCGGCAAATCTCACGGGGATCCCTGCTTTCTTTGCATGGTCCTCTATTAAGTGAATGATACCGTGAAGACACCTGTGTACCGCGCCTCCATTGTCGTCAGCGCCGCAAAAGTCCGTCCGCCCGGGTTTTTCCTGATATTTCGCCACGTGAAGTGCATGGGTGACCAGCTCATCCACGCCTTCATTTTTTGCGGCGGATATGGGAACCACGGGAATCCCCAGCGCGGCCTCCATGCGGTTTACGTCTATGGAACCGCCGTTCCCCCTTACCTCATCCATCATGTTCAGGGCTAATACCATGGGAACCTCCAGCTCCATGAGCTGCATGGTGAGATACAGGTTTCTCTCAATGTTCGTGGCGTCAACAATGTTGATGATGCCCGTGGGCTTTTCATGAATGATAAACTGTCTGGTGACGATCTCCTCGCTACTATATGGCGAAAGGGAATAAATGCCGGGCAGGTCCGTGATCTCCGTACCCGTCGTTCCTTTAATGGAACCGCTCTTCCGGTCCACCGTCACGCCGGGGAAATTACCCACGTGCTGGTTGGAACCCGTCAGTTGGTTAAACAGGGTGGTTTTCCCGCAGTTCTGGTTTCCGGCCAGGGCAAAGGTAAGCGTCGTCCCTTCCGGAAGAGGGTTCTCATCCTTCTTTACGTGATATTTCCCCCCTTCACCAAGACCGGGATGCTCCACCTTTTTCCCACGGTTCTTTTCCTCCGGCCTCGCCGTCTTTTTCCCGTGCCTTGACGCGCCTTCCCTTCCCACGGGAATCAGTTCCTCGTCATCACTCTTTTTGCTTTCAGCCTTTTCCTTTTTGACAAGGATCTGCTCTGCATCCGCCAGGCGCAGGGTCAGCTCATATCCGTGGATCTGCACTTCCACGGGATCCCCCATGGGCGCATATTTTACAACCTTTACCAAGGCTCCGGGAAGCAGGCCCATGTCAAGCAAGTGCTGTCGCAGGGCGCCTTCCCCTTTTACCTCTTCGATCCGGGCCTGGGCGCCAATCTCCAATTCCTTTAAGGTCATGTTTTAATCCTCTATTCTTAAGAATTTTTCTGAGTTCTCAAATTCATCAGCATGCAAAGCAGTAATCCACTCACCGCATATCCCGCAAGGTTAACGAGATACTCCCCTGACGAAATGGATTTTAGGTAAAAGTAAGGCGGAAAGATCCCCCGTATGGCCCCGATCTGCCTAAGGTCAAGAAACACGGGACACAAAACCACCATGAAAAGCACTGCAAAAGGGATCAAAACTCCTATGGCATCCTCCCTGCGCAGCACCATTCCAAGGAACGTGCAAAATACTGAAATGGCGATCAGAAAAAGCAATAAGGCAACCACTTCCCGCACCGGATTCCCCAGAACGCCTAAAATCCGGCATGCCCCCAGGAAAACAATGCCGCAATTTAACAAGACAACGCCCTGCATGCCAAAGGCATAGGCAAGCCTTTTCCTTTGGGGGATCATGTCATATACGCCCTTCCTTACGTCCATTATATAATACAATAATGCCGCAAAGCCTGCAAGCACAAGCCAAATGGAAAGGAGTCCCCGGACAGGCGAAAGCACGTAGCTGTCCGCATCCGCTTTCTTCTGATCCGTCACCTCCGGCGAAAAGAGGTTTCCCTTCCAAAGAATCCCGTCATAGATCTCCTGAAGCTCTTCCTCCGAAACCGCTTCCTCCCCAAGATGCGATTTCACGTAATCCACGTATGCAAAATATACAAACCTCGGAAATATGCGGCTGCAAAGAACTTCTCTTGTAAAGATCAGCGCCACGTCATCCTCTCTCTCGATCACCCTGACCAAGGGCCTTATCCGGCCTTTCTTTGCAAGCGCCCTAAGCTCCTCCTCCAGATCCTTTGGAAAGATCCAGAGGGCATCCACCCTGCTTTCCTCCAGAGCCCTGCGGCCTGCTTCTTCCGTTTCAAAGATCTCATATTTCAGGATGCTTTTCTCTTCCATAAGCTTCCGGACCATCGCCTCGGAAAAGCTTCCCTCACCGGCATCGGCATAAAGGCCGATGGTCACCATGCCGGCCTCTTGCCTTGCGCCGCGCATCAGCCCCCATACAAGCACGGGGACCATGAGCAGGACTACAATGTAACTGATCTTCTTGAACAGTCTTTTTTCCGTCAGCACGAACCAGGTCAAAACTCGCTTCATCTATCTGTCTTCCTTCAAAATCCGCCATTTTCTAACAAGAATGGACGTGACCAAAAACACTCCAACGTAGGCCAAAAGAAGTGCCGAAGCCCTTCCTTCCTCCACGCCAAAAAGCGACGAAGACATTCTTTGAAAGGCAACTCCCGTAGGAAGAATGCTCCCAAAATGAGCAATACCCTCCGGAAAAAAAGATGCGGGATAAAGATACCCTGATACGTATCCCATGCCAAGAATGCCGATGAATTGCAAAAGCAGATTAGCCACGGGGTTTTTTACCGTCTCATAAATGGCAAACTGCATGCTGGAGGATAAAAGCGTCACCACCGCGGTGACCTTTAGAAGATCATCCATCCAGATCCTGCAATTTAAAAACGACATCTGCCCCGTAATTAGATTCAAAATTGTCAGCGGGATGGCTACGCAAGCAAAGGCAAGCAGATAGTAACAGCCAAATTCGCAAAGGACCTGCATTACGGGGCCGATCCCTCGCAGCTTCATCCACTTACCCAAGCCCTCATTCCTCCCAAGAAACAAGGCCGCGCCGGTAATGCCAAACAGAAACGTAAATAACAGAACAATGGCACAGAAATAGTATTGTCTTACCAGAAGCCCCTTGGATAACCCAAGTTCTTCCAGCTCCGCAAGTCCGGTTCTTCCAAGTACGTAACCGATCAGCCTAAGGTTAAAATCATCCGTCCACTTCCGCAGATCCTTTGTCTCTCCAAGACGCCTTGCAACCTCCTGCATGGAGTAGATGGAGCACTGCGAGCTGGTTACCAGATTGGACACCGCAACGGAAAGCTCCTCCATCAGATATCCTTCCAGTCCTTTTTGCCCTTCAGACACCACGTAACCCAAGGGAACGTCATTCCGCCCATAGATTATGGAATCCAGGAATTCGTCCGGTACTGTTACGTAAGCGATCACGTCACCGTTTCGAAAAGCCGCCCTTGCCTCCTCCTCTTCCATTGGAATGAAATCCACCATAAATCTGGTGGAATCCAGCGTCTGAACGGCATAGATTCCAAAGCCTAGATACGTTTCGTCGATCTTTCCCACAACGCCGATCTTATACTTTTCCTGCTTCTCGGTAAACCATGCACTGCTGAAAAACAGCCAGGCCGCCGCCCCAAGACAGGCAAATAAAAGCATTGCAGTAGGAAACACTCCCACTGCAAGCTTTAAGGTTCTCTTTAATTGTGCGGAAAAATACTTGAAATATCTCATTGAATCCACCGGGCAAGCTTATGTACGTCGCCGTCATACTGCCATTCGTTTAATTTTCCGTCCTTTAATACGTAACACTGATCACACAGTTCAATTTCATGTACGTCATGGGTGGCCAGCAAAACAATGCCGCCGCCATTACAAAACGCCTTTAGGTAAGAATAAATCTGATCCTTGCAAGCAATGTCCAGCGCCGCCGTCGGTTCATCCAACAAGAGAATTTCAGGTTTTCCCGATACGGCACAGCCGATGGAAAGCCTTTTTTTCATTCCGCCGGACATCTTTCTTACGGGCACCTTTAAGAAGGCGTCTACGCCCAGCGTCTTAAGCACGCCGCTTTCCAATTCCTTTTTCATGGTTTCTGAATCATACCACATTTTAAGATTGTCTTTTGCGGAAAGCTCTTCTATAAGCGGCGTTCCCTGCGGGACGTACCCGATTCTGGCCTTTCCTTCCTTTCCCGCCGCCCGAAAGCTTCCGGAATCAGCCGAGATCATGCCGGCCAAGATGGACAAAAGCGTCGTCTTTCCGCTTCCGTTTCCGCCTAACAGTCCAACGCAGCTTCCGCCCTTCACCGTAAGATCCACGCCATCTAAAATGACTTTCCTTCCGTATTTCTTTTGAAGTGACTTGATCTCAAGAATCATGCTTTATCCGTACCTTATTATCGAATGTTCTCAACGATCTGAGGAAGGAATGCCTTATACTGATCTAAAACGTCCGTCCATTCCTTCGGAAGGTTTGCTTCCTTCAGTGCGTTGATCACCTTGTCAACGTCAAGCGTCTTAACGTAATCGGAAAGGACCTTCTTGCTGGGTGTTTCATCGATTTCAAGATTGATCACGTCCGTGGGGATCACGATCTCGGGATCGCTGATCTCGTTGCCGGACATGCTAATGGTGATCAGCTCCGTGCCATCATCCAAAATGCAAAGGTCAACGTCATGTTTATTTTCCTCTACGTCCATCTTGATCTTCAGGGAAGGCTTAAGTGTGGAAAGAAGTGCGGACAGTGCGCTGTTATCCACCTCTTCTGCTGCTTCTGCGATCAGGCTTTCCAAATCCGCATCCTTGCCGGGCTTAATGGTAAAGATTCCGGACAGCTTCCCATCCTTTGCCGCCTCTACGTCATAATCCTCGATGCCAAAATTAACGTACTTCTTCTTATCTACGGAAAGAACAAATTCTCCGTTAAACTTTCCGCCCTTTTCCGTACCGTTGCCTACGATCGTAAGGTCATCGTCGCCGCCCTTTGCAGAAAGTTCAAATCCTCTCTTATCATCCTTCGAAAGCCATGCCACCTTGACTTCCATGGTCTCATCATCGTGCTTCACGGTGATCGTTCTTGCTACGATGGCACCCTGTTTGTCAACGTAATTCTCAAGGACAAGCTTGTCAATGTCAATCTCTTCTTCATCCAATTCTTTCAGGGCCTTATCAAGGTCTTCCTGAAACTCCTTATACATATCCTCGCCATTGATATTTTCATCCACTTCCTTAAAGGCTTCATAGAAGGAGAACATCATTTCCTTAACGTCCTCGTCATCCTTCAATTCCTCCATGACTGCCTTCGCGATCTTTGCAATATCTTTGCCCTTCAGCTCAATGGTAAGAAGCGTGCATTCCTCAGATACGTCGCCCGCCTCGATGGTAGCCTTAGACTTTACGACTTCCTCAATATTTTCCATGACTAGGTCGTAATACTTATTGACAAGCTTCTCCATCGTATCCGCATCGGGATAGGAATCGAGCATCTTTCCATAGATCTCGAAGATCTTCCCCATCTGCTCCCAGATCTCTTCGAAATCATAATCGTCACCTGCGGAAATGCAGAAATACTGGCTCGCAAGCTCCGGAAGTCCGGCATAAAGCTTTCCCGCCTGTACGTCCATCAGGATCTCGGCCTTAAGAATATTTACGTTGTTTAAAATGGGGATCAGCTCCGCACTGATCTTGTTATCCTGCATTATAACGGAGTACTGCATTCCCGCACTCTCCAGCCAGGAAAGATCTACGCCTGCGGTGGTTGCCAGGGCAGCATACTCTTTTCCCCGGGGCCCCAGCTTTAAGGTAACGGTCTCCGTAGCGCCGCCTTCCGTATTCTTCAGCTGCTCAAATACCTTCTGTACCTGACCGGTGGTTGCCTTCTCCTTCAAGGCAGTGATGTTCTTTTTCTCTACGTAGGTATAATAATCCTTGGGTTTGTCAAAGGTCTTGTGAATGGTATTCTCAAAACTCTTGCCTGCAAACAGGAACAAGCCGCCGATCACAGCCGCCAAAGCCGCCACGGCCACAAGAATGCCGGCGATCACGCCGCCCTTTCCTTTTTTCTTAGGCTTTTCAGGCTCCTGCCCGCCCTGAGGGTTTTCCCAAACACTGGCCTGCGCCACGTTTGCCGCCTCTGCCGCCGTTGCCTGAGCAGTGCTTACTGCCTCCGACGCAGTTGCCGTAGCAGTGCTTGCCGCCTCTGCTACAGCTTCCGTAGCGGTGCTTGCCGCCTCTGCTGCAGCTTCCGTAGCGGTGCTTACTGCCTCCGCCTTCTCAGACGCTACCGGAGTTCCGCAAAAGCCACAGAACTTCGTGCCTTCAGGTACTTCCTTTCCACAATTTGAACAAAACATTTTTCTCTCTCCTCATCTTTCTTTTGCATCTGCAAGTTCTTTAAGTCTTCAAATCCTTTACGTCATCAAGTCCTTTTAGCCAACAAGTCCTTTTTGCCTGACTGCATTAAGATAAATCCATGGCATGACCCTCATCCCATGGATTTGTCTTAAGTGGACTAGACGGGAGTCGAACCCGTGTCCAAAAGCCCATTCCCTGTCCTTCTACTATCATAGTTCATTTTTCCGGAAGCCCGAAGCTTCCCGTTCCCTCCCCTCATGGAAAACGAACAATCCATAAGGCTCGGTAGCTTCATGTTACGCCCATGCGCTCAAAGCTTTGCACATGTCGTTTCTCACAATCATGATGCCCCGGCCCTGCCGTGTGAGTGCGACAGGCGGGACAAGCCGCCCTAGGGCGACGTCATCCACAGCTTACGCTGCGAATGCTAACTGAGTATTATCTTCAGCGTTTATATTTAGGTTGTCATTTAACGCATGACGTGCGGATAGCTTCTCCAGCTGCAAGGCCCCTGTCGAAACCTTTACTAGCCCTTATTGAAAAGAGTATATCTTTTTTTTATCATTTCGTCAATAACCGCGCCTTAAATTCCTTCTCTGCCTCTCTCATCTGATCCTTCTTTGCGATGGATTCTCTCTTGTCATAGAGCTTCTTTCCCCGTGCAAGACCGATCTCCACCTTGACCTTTCCCTCGTTAAAATATACCTCCAACGGTACGAGGGTATAGCCTTTTTCCTTGATCTTTCCCTGTAGCTTATTGATCTCAGCCCGATGCAGAAGAAGTTTTTTGATCCTGAGGGGATCTTTGTTAAAAATGTTTCCCTTCTCATAGGGACTTACGTGCATGCCGTAAACGTAAACTTCTCCGTTCTCAATGCGGATAAAGCTCTCCTTAATGCTGCATTTTCCAAGACGCATGGACTTTACCTCCGTCCCGTGAAGCGCGATTCCCGCCTCATACGTCTCGTCTATAAAATAATCATGATACGCCTTCTTATTATTGGCGATCAGCTTCCTCGGTTCCTTCTTACTCACTTTCCTCATCCTCCGCCAAAGAAAAATCAATGGTCTTTGCCACCTCGTCGCATTCGTCTACCCTGATCTTCACGGGCATGCCCAGCACAAATTTCCGCCCCGTGGCCTCTCCAACCATCTCTCCCGTCTTCTCCTGATAAAAATAATAATCTCCCGGGAGCTTGGAAACGTGGATCATTCCCTCCACGGTATTATACAGTTCCACGTACAATCCCCAGCCCGTAACGCCGGAGATCACGCCCTCGAATACCTCTCCGATCCGTTCTGCCATGTACTGAACCTTCTTGAGCTTATCCGTCTCCCTCTCCGCGTCATCTGCCCGTCTTTCCAGCTTGGAAGAAAGCTCCGCAACGCCGGGGAGGATCTCCCTGTAGTGCTCCATGCGTTTTTCGTTTAGTCTCCCGCGTAGCTGATCCTTGATGATGCGATGGATCTGAAGGTCCGGATAGCGCCTGATGGGGGAAGTGAAATGACAATAATACTTCACCGCAAGGCCAAAATGCCCGAGACATACGTCACTGTATTTCGCCTGTTTCATGCTTCTTAGGACCATTCTGCTGATCATGGCTTCCTCTGGCGTCCCCTGGATCTTGTCCAGCAATTTCTGTATTTCCTTGGGATGGATCTCTCCGCTTCCCACTTTATTGCCAAACCGGTCCGTGGTCTTCATCGCATATCCCATGTTGCCGATCATGCTGCTGAGGGTGCGGAATTTTTCCTCCCCCGGAGCCTCATGCACCCTGTAAACAAAAGGAGCATCCATCCAAAAGAAATGCTCAGCCACCGTTTCATTCGCTGCCAGCATAAAGTCCTCAATGATTCTGGTGGCTTCATTTCTGTCATAAGGCCCTATTTCCGTAGGCCTCCCGCTCTCATCCAACGTGATCTTACATTCCGGAAGGTCAAAGTCGATGCCGCCCCGCTCCCGCCGCTTTTCCCGAAGAAGCCTTGCAAGCTTCTCCATCAAGAGGAAATCCTCCATCAGAAAAGCATATTGTTCATATTCCTTTGTTTTTATAAGCTTTGGATCTTCCAAGAGCTCTTTTACGACCGTATAGCTCATGCGCTTATCGACCCTGATCACGCTCTCGACGATCTCATGATCCGTGATGCGGCCACTTTCGTCGATTTTCATAAGGCAGCTCAGCGCCAGCCTGTCTTCCCCCGCATTTAAAGAACAAATTCCGTTGCACAGCACGTGCGGAAGCATTGGGATCACCCTGTCTACAAGATATACGCTGGTCCCCCTTCTCTTTGCCTCCCTGTCAAGGGCAGAGTTCTCCTGCACGTAATTGGTTACGTCCGCAATGTGAACGCCCAAGTGATAAAACTGACCGTCAAACGAAACGCTGACGGCATCATCCAAATCCTTTGCATCCTCCCCGTCAATGGTGACCATCCTTACGTCACGAAGATCCGCTCTCCCCTGACGATCAGCGTCACTCACGGGCTTTGCCACCCTTGCCGCCTGGTTCAGTACGGCCTCACCAAAGGCCGTGGGAAGATCAAAACCCTTGACAATGGAAAGTATGTCTACCCCGGGATCATTTACGTGCCCAAGAATCTCCACAATCTTCCCTTCGGGACTGCGAAATCCGCTGCGGGGATTCCTGCTACCATAGCTTATGATCTCAACCACAACTTTATGACCTGAAACCGCCCCCATGGACTGCTCCCCGGGCACAAAAATATCCTGCTCCAGTTTCGCCAGATCCGGAATCACAAATCCAAAATGCGTATTTTTCGCCTGGTCAAAGGTTCCCACAAGCCTGGTGATCCCATGCCCGATGATCTCCATTACCTCTGCCGTCCTGCGCTGTCCCCGCTTTGGGCCGCCCTCCGGAAGGATCAATACCTGGTCCAGGTGAAAGGCATCATGCGTCTTCTCTGCCGGTATATAAAAGTCTTCGGCGTACCCGTCCACCTGTACAAAACCAAAGCCTTTGGAATTACTGATAAAGGTCCCCGCCAGGAGTTCCTTATTTGCCATACGTAACCTCTTTTTCTGATTCTCTGTTTAGCATTTGCAAAAATCGCCTGTCTATTCGCAAAAGCGCCTGCTTCGCGGCTCGTTCTTTTGCCTTCCAGCCTCCCTTTTCGCAAAAGCGCCTGCTTTCGCAGGCCCGCCGCTTCGCGGCTCGTTCTTTTGCCTTACAGTCTCCCTATTCGCAAAAGCGCCTGCTTCGCAGGCCCGCCGCTCCGCGGCTCGTTCTTTTGCTCATAATCGCTCAGGTAAAAACAAATGCCCGCTTCGCGGTCGCTTGTTTTTACTCCGAGCGATTAAAAAAACACTCTTTGTTCAAGAGTGTTTTGGGTTTGTTAAAATATGCTCAGGTTTAAGACTATTGTCAGCAGTAAGAAGATGACTGCAAGGACTCTTGTGATCTTTACCAACATGCCTTCCATGGAACGGCCTTTGTTCTTTCCCCAGTAGGTCTCAGCCGCACCGCTGATGGCTCCAAGTCCCTTGGTCTTTCCTTCCTGCATTAAAACCAGGATAACCAACGCAACACTCACTAAAATAAATATAACGGAAACAATGATCCTAACAACGCCCATTTTCCTTACCTCCTAATCGTAAGCTTTGTTATTGTATCACGTTGTTCTTGCGATTTCAACACTTTTTTGCTATGATAAGGACATATTTCTGATGAAAGAGGTCATTTTCATGTTTTTAGAACGCTTTTATCCGGACCACGAAGTGGATTCCGCTTATTCCATAGACTACGCCTCCCTATACCAAAAAGGCAAGAGAGGCGTCATTTTTGACGTAGATAATACGTTGGTTCCCCACGGTGCCCCTGCAGATGCCAGGTCCAAGGAGCTTTTCAAAAAATTGAATGACCTTGGCTACGGTACGCTTCTTCTCTCCAACAACAAAGAGCCCCGGGTAAAATCCTTCAGTGAGGAAGTCGGCAGTACTTATATCTTCAAAGCAGGAAAACCCGGGAAAACAGGTTATGAAAATGCAATGAAAAAGCTTGGCACGACTCCTGAAACCACAATTTTCGTAGGTGATCAGCTCTTTACCGACGTCTGGGGCGCCAAGCGCGTCGGCATTGAGAACTTTCTGGTAAAGCCCATCCATCCAAAGGAGGAGATTCAAATCGTACTAAAGCGCCGTCTGGAGTGGATCGTGCTGTTCTTCTATCACAGGAAGCATTAGCGCGTTTCTCTCCTTGTCTGCCAGATCATCGGCTATTGTTTGTCATAATACTTCTTTCCGCCGCTGGGAAGGAAATACGTTCTAATGTATCCGTCCTGAGAGACGATCACAAATTCATTGGTCTCTTCCACGTAATAAACGTCGTCTCCATCTTCTTTTTCCGTCTTATGAAGCGCATCAGGATTATTTACAACCGCCGCGGCGGCCGCTTCATATTCCTTCGCGGATCCAAATCCCATCTCAATTCCGTGCTTCTCATAATGCTGATCCAAAAGCTTTTTGCTTCGGAACGCAAGACTCGCCGGTTCTGCCGTAGGCTTCGGCGTTGCAGTAGGCTTTGGAGTTGCCGTGGGGTTCGGTGTCGCAGTAGGCTTTGGAGTTGCCGTGGGTTTCGGTTTTCCCGTAGGCGCAGGCGTTGCGTTTTCTGCCACGTCGTCGCCGGAAGCGCTCACTTCCGTCGCGTTCTCCGCGTCTTCAACTGCTTTCGCGTTCTCCGTGCCTTCGACTGCTTCCGTTTTCTCAGCTGTTTCAAGAATTGTCAGGGACTGTTCACCCGTGCTTTCCGTTTCCGTTCCTTGATCAAACAGCGGCGATTTGATCAGGACCGCCAGTAAGATCACGACGATCACCGCAACCATCCCCACCGTAGAAATATACTTTTTATTCATTTTCCATTTCCTCCGGAAGAGGTTTCCTAACGCTATTCAAAAATCTCTCTTCACATGCCCCGTACGTTTGATAATTTCTTCTGCTCTCCCGAAGGGAAAGCTCATTTGCTCCCCCTTCCATCAAAGGATCGCTTTCCTGAGAAGGATCATCCTCCCAGTAGCAGACGGGACACACTTCATATTTTCCGACTTCCTCCAGCGTATAATACCCGCAACAGGGACATCGGAATTTTTTCTTGTTCTCTTCCATTCTTTTCCTACCTGCCGTTTGTGCTAGATTGCTGTTTTGGCTTCTCCCGCTTTTCCGTCTTGCTATACTGGAAGTTATCCTCCCTGCGTCCAAGCTTGATGGAACTTTGTTTTACGTAAGCCCTGGCGGTTGTCTTCACGTGAACCGTATTCATGGCAGACTTAAGTTTTGACAAATGAAGGAATCCTATGATCAGCGCAACCACAAAGCTTCCAACCCCGCCGCCCACGGACAGTCCTCCCATGGCAAAATAGCAAATGGCCAGTGCCACCACAAGGGAAATGGCGCCTGCAATGCTAAACTGCGTTACGGATTTCTTCTTGTCAATGGGAAGCGAACCAACCATCTGTCCCGTTTGACCATTTATGCCAAAGACATAGCTTTGCCCCTCATACTGCGTCGTCATCATCCACACGGGCAGCATGGCATATTCAGCCTTTGCATTGGAAAGATCGATCTTTTCTCCCGTCGACCGAACCTCCTGATACTCGGATACCTCTTCCTTTAGTCTGTCGCGGAAGGTATTCTCCACGCGCTCATTGGCCCTTGGCCTGCAATCCTTCTCCTGCATGTCATAGCGGTCTGCAAGATAGCCGCTAAAATACCCGGGATCATACGCAACGCCCTTGGTAAGATCATAAGGCTCCAGCGAATCCATAATGGCATCATCCATTTTAGAGGATGCATCACAGGGAATCCTGTCAAAATCCATGCCGCCGCTCCGGAGCATGCTGTAATGATCCTTCTTCTCATACCGGTAATTATCATCTTCCCAGCGTTTAACCTTTACGCCTTCATAAAGTATCATGCCCTCTGCATGGCAGCTGTAAAGCCAAAACGGTACGTACAGACCCGTAAGGGAATCCACTCGGTTTTTATCGATAAACGCATCCGGCAAAAGCCTTTTGCCCTTTGTAAATTCGTTCAACGCATTTTTTGCCTTCTCCTTTGTTACCATAAAAGGCAGAACAAGGTCGGGCTTATACGCCCCTTCAAAAGAAGTTTTGATAATGGAAAAACAAAACAAGAAAGAAAGCAGCTCTTAGACCAGCTGTTTCTATCTTATTAGAAATAAAAATAAAATGTTTTTTTTTTA
>ONSO01000101.1 GCA_900320485.1 uncultured Lachnospiraceae bacterium
CGTGCGGTAGGAGAATGATACCAAGCCACAGCATCTTCAACAGCATACCCTAACCTTGAGAAAAGGTAAAGAAGGGGTATGACTATATAATACGAGGAGAATGAGAAGCGACAGGGAAAGGGAATAATACCGCTGATTTTCGTTATTTTGTTTTTTGTGCTTATCATCATTATGAGCATAAGGATCTGCTTTCGGAGTGAAGGTAATTTCTACGAAGCATCTAAGGTAGATAAAGACATGAAGGGCGTTGTTCGCTTGGCATATGCGGCAAGGACTGCATATGCTAACTCGAAGGATCATGATGCGTCAGAAGTCTATGTCATTGAATTTACGGAAAACGGATATGAGATTTATGGGAAAAATAATGGAAGCAATGCGGCGGGAATCATACAGCTCAAGAACGAATTCCATAATTATGCGGATGATGGCAAATATGAATCGTTAAGTCTTGCAGCCATACGTAAGAAAGCTTTAAGCGTGCGATATTCCAAACTGAATCATATGGTTATAACTATTGATGAAACTAGTAAACTTATGACTCTGCGATGTTCGTTTGCTGGAGATAAATTTGAAGATTTTTATGATGAGGTTGAATTGTTTCAAAATGAAGAAAAGAATGAAAGATAGGACATGTGGGCTTTTTTGTGGGCTAAGTTGCCATTTCTAAACTAGTTAACCCCAAAAAATCTAAAAGCTCAGCCATCGAATGATGGAAGAGCCTTTAGTTTTTTGCTCAAGTCTTATAAAATTAGAATGCCAGAACCTTTAGGGCATCTGCCATGATGATGGCTTCGTAATGCTCCCTTACAAAGGTTTCACTGATCTTGCCGCGGACAACCCGGCCGTACTCGGAGAGCAGATTGCAAAGGCGTCCGTAATCTTCGGGCGTTGCCTGCGCCCTGCTGACCACCAGGAGATATCCGTTTTCCTTTGCGTCCTTGTAAAGGGCGGTGGGGCAGGGACACGCGCCACCGACTTGCGCCGCGGCATCCATTACCTCGGAGATGGAACGGAAATGGAAGATCCTGACGGGATGGCTGAAATCCTCCGGAGCTGCGTCCTTTTGAAGCTGGTCGGGTAGGGGATGGAGGTAATCCGACACTTCGTCGTCATATCCTTCCGGATCTTCCTCGTCCTCGTCGTAGGAATTCTCACTGGGAGAAAAGCGCGCAAAACGGGTATCCAGCTCCTCCGGATCCTCCACCTTTGTGATCAGTAAGACTACGCATTCCGCATTCATGGGAATGGCTTCTATCATCAGGGGAATATCTTCCGCTTCAAAACCGAATTCAAAATTTGCCTGCTGCATCATCTCGCGGAAGAGGCGCTTGGCCTTTTCCGTGCCATAGGCAAGTTCACTGAGCTTTAGCTGGCGACTTGCCAGGTCTTCTTTGGTCAAGGTGCAGCGAATCTGATTCTCATTGATCTTTTCTATCTTCATAAGCATCGCCTTCCTTTTCTTTATCTTATACTTTCGGGAAATATTCGTCAATACTGCCGCCCGCAGTTTAAAAAAATTTAATAAAAGGGGTTCTTGCATTCTTGGGGCTTCTTCGCTATAATCATCTTAGCGGTTGGCTCCTACTCTTACGGTGCGGAGAGGAGGCAAGAGTGACAAAGGTATTTCTTGGAACATCAAAATGATCCGGACGGTTCGTCCATATTTTCATTTTTGACAGATGGCAGGGTTATGGTTATTTTATGGGGTAATTATATTTTTGCCAAGAGATTTTTAAGTCTTACAAGTCTGTTTTGATCATGTTTCGCAGGTACCATCTTTAGTTTTCACAATTATAATTCAAATTAAACGCGTTGCACCATTGGAGACGACCGCAAATTTCGGGAAAGGAGAGGCGATTTCGGGAAAATAATATATCACGAATGCTTTTGGTCTCAAATCGCCGAAGATTGGGAAGCATGTGGGAGGATGCAGAAAAGCAGGCGCTTGACGGACTTCCGCTGGAAAAGGACGTAAAGTTTTTTGTGGACGGAGAGTGCGTTGGGCAGAGCCTGGTCTTGGAAGTGGCTGAGGAAAGTAACTACATGGCTGACTACGTGATCGGAAAGGAGGGAAAGATTAAGGAGATCCGGTATGACCGGATCGATTAGGTATGCGTGGGATGGGCGTCGCTTTTGCCGAAATAAGGCCGTTCGCATTCCATTCAAAAAAAGCGTCAAAATGAATGCAAATTAGTAATGACGCGAAAGCGTTTCTGTGGTAAACTATAGAAGGCATTAGGGAGACGAAAACGCCGACGGGCGGCTTCGTTTCCCCGGATGCCTTTCTACGCTTGAAAAATTGGCATTATTGGAGAGACAAAAACATGAAAAGAAGAATATTCCCGGTACTGATCGCCCTGATCCTTATTGCAGTCATAGCATGGGGGGCCATCAGCATGCGGATGAAGGATAAAACCACGTACGGAACGGAGGTAATGGACCTGAGGACGTATTTTGACGTGGAGGAAGGAAAGCTGGCCATCTATCTGCAACAGGAGCGCATGGCGGAGAAGGCTCTTCTGAAGGACGGGATCTGTTACCTGAATTTTAACTTTGTGAAAAGCTTTTTGAATGATGACTTTTATTATGACAGGACGGAGAAAAGGCTCCTGTTTACGGATGCGGCCGGGACCCTGGAGGCGGTGCCCGGGGAGAAGGGATATCGCCAGTACGGCGAGGAGAAGACATTCTCCGGCGCACCCTGCATCATGGAGGGAGAGGGCCTGTTTCTGGCACTGCCCTACGTAGCCATGCTGTCGGACGTGGACTATAGGATGAATGATTACAGACTGCAGTTCCTGACGGATTATGAGCCCAGGGAGGCGGCGCTGGTGACGAAGACGACCCAGATCCGCCTGGAGGGGGACGTAAAGAGCCTGATCCTGTGCGATGCCATGGAGGGCGAGACCTTGTTTATACGGGAGAACCTTGGGGAATGGACCTGCGTGGAGAATGAGGAGGGCATCATCGGTTACGTGGAGGACAAGTTCCTGGGAGCATCCCTCAGCATTGCACCTGAAAAACCCGAAAGGGCTAAGGAATACGTGGCGCCGGAATATACGCATCAGAAGCTTGGCGAGAAGGTTTGCCTTGGCTGGCATGCCATCGGGGGCGTGGGCGGCAACGGAACGCTGGAAGACGTAGTATCGAATGCCCAAGGCATGAACGTGATCTCCCCCACCTGGTTTAGCTTAAATGACAATGAAGGCGGATTTCGGAGCTTTGGGGAAGCCTCCTACGTAAAGCGGGCTCATAAATATGGGCTTGAGGTTTGGGGCGCTTTCGATGATTTTAATTATGAGAATGAAACGGGAGAGAACATTGACGACACGGCGATCCTTTCTTCCACGCAGACAAGGACGAAGCTGATCCGCAACATGGTGGACGCGGCACTGGAGCTTGGCATGGACGGCATCAACGTTGACTTTGAGAAGGTCGGGTCGGACTGCTCGGAGCATTTCGGGCAATTTCTCAGGGAACTGTCCGTGGAGTGCAGAAATAATAAGATCAAGCTTTCCGTGGATAATTACGTTCCCAATGAGGGCAATAAGCAGTATCGCCTTGACGTACAGGGAACGGCCGTGGATTACGTGATCCTGATGGGATATGACGAGCATTGGCACGGCAGCGGCAATCCCGGCAGTGTTGCCAGCATCGGATTTATTTCCGACGGCATTGCGAAAGCGTTGAAAAACGTTCCCGCGGACAGACTTGTCAACGCGGTTCCCTTTTACACGATCCTTTGGAAGGTGGGCGGGTCGGAAGTAACGGATGAGTACCTGACGCTTGTAAATGAGCCGGATTTCATTCAGAGAATGGGCGTGGCGCCCGTTTGGAATGAGGAGACCTGTCAGAACTACATGGAATGGTCCTCCAACGAGAAAACCTATAAGGTTTGGCTGGAGGACCTGGATTCCATCAGTGTGAAGTTAAACGTTATGAGCGCTAACGATCTTGCGGGAGTGGCAGCGTGGAGATTAGGCTACGGCACTCAGGAAGTCTGGAAGCTGCTCTCGGCATTCAAAGGAATGTAAGTTTAAGCAAATTTCTTCTTCGCTGCGAAGGCACCTGCAAAGCAGAAAGCCGCGCCGGCGATCAGCCAAATGGCGTAGTTGTCTTCCCCGGTCTTGGGGGATACGGCTCCGCCATTATTTGTTGTGGCGGGAGTAGTCGTTGCAGGCTGGCTTGCAGGCTGGCTTGCAGGCTGCGCGGGAGCTGCTGCGGGCTGTGCGCCGGGAGTAGTGCTGTAAGTAGCGGGATCGGTCTTGTCCACACCCTTTACGATGCGAAGGCTGTCAGCCTTTACGTTGTACATGTCCTTGAGTACGTTGCCCTTGCTGTCGATCTGGCAATGGCCAACGGTACCAACTGCGGTTACGTTCATTTCCATGACGCTGTCCTTGGAAATCTGCAGGAACTCTACGTCGTTGTTTACGTTTGCGGCACAGTTGTCATATACGTGCACGTTCTGGTATTTTCCGTGAAGGGAAACGGAAGTGCCCTTTACTACGTAAACGTCTGTGATGTTCTTGTTGGAGTGAACGATGATGCCCTGCGTAACGCCATAGAGCGTCAGGTTCTTTACGTCGGCATCCAGGTTCAGATCCTTCATGTAAGGTGAGGAATCGCTACCCCAGACAACAACGGAATCTCCGTCCCTAAGGCTTCCGTACAGATAGCTCAGGGCACCGTTCTCGCGGGTGTCGTCCCACTGGGCAAGTTTCTGCACGCGCCACTCCTCCAGGTCGGGAACGTATTTCACGGAGTAGGTGTCTCCCGCGGCGCTTACCTTTGCGGCGTTAAAGCCGGGAACAAAGGCGATCAGCGCTGCTGCCAGAGCCGTTGCCATAATGCGTTTGAACAGTTTCATTTTTCTCATACCTCCTTTTTTTCTGTTGCAAAATGAAAATCTGCCATTTCGGAATGATAAAATTCCATAATTATGCATTCTTATTATGAATTATACGCTTGAGACGAAAGAAAAGCAATAATTTTTCAGAAAACTTAAGAATTTGTCATCTTTTTATTCTTTGGACGGGCCTGTTTCAATAAAATGAGAAATAAACGCAACAAATCGAGGATCGGAAATTGAAAGAGGCTTGGCAAAAAACGGTTGTATTTTTATTGGCTTTGGCGGTGCTGGCGGCATTTACCCTGGGCCGGAGAGGGGAGAGTAACGGCACCCCTTACAATGCCGGGGCGGAGGAAAGCGAGGCACCGGGCGGGGAGGCAAAAAGCGGAGAAAACGCTTTGCAGGGCGGAAACGGCGGAAGAAAAGAGGCGCAAAACATAGGAAATGGGATGCAAGACGAGGCTGACGAGGAGGAAGGGCGAGAAAGGCGCGCGGGGCGCGTGGCCCGGGAAGGGAAACTGCCGCAGGGCTGGGAGGAGCCGCCCTGTATCGTGATCGATGCGGGACACGGCGGATATGATCCGGGGAAAATGGGGATCAACGGCGTCCCGGAAAAGGACGTAAATCTTGCAGTGGCAAAGCTTCTTAGGGATTATCTTGAGGCCTGCGGCGTCAGGGTCGTCATGACCAGGCAGGAGGACCAGGCACTTAGCGGGGAGGGAGAGGATCACGCCAAGGTAAGGGATCTGAAAAAAAGGATCGAGATCATGGAGAAGGCAAAGCCCATCCTTGCGGTCAGCATTCATCAGAACAGCTATCCGGAGGAATACGTCCGCGGGGCACAGGTCTTTTATTATTCCACCAGCAGGGAGGGGGCGGCACTGGCAAATGCGCTGCAGGCAAGACTTATTTCGGAGGTGGATCCGGAAAACCACAGGGTGCCCAAGGAAAACGAGAGCTACTATCTTCTGAAAAAGACCAGCGTGCCCATCGTCATTGCGGAATGCGGCTTTCTTTCCAACTGGGAGGAGGCGGAAAAACTGCGTCAGGAAGCCTATCAGGAGGAGGTGGCCTGGGCGCTGTATCTTGGCATCATGGACTACCTGGAAGAAAAGAAGTAGCATTCTTTAGATAATTGTGTTATACTATATCTTGCGGTAATTTTGAGCTTATGAACTTATGAAAAAAAGAAGGCGCGAAAGAACTTTATGGAGACAAAGATCGTCAGATTGGGAGAAGGGGAAAAGGACGAGGAGGCGCTTCGCGAGGCCGGAAAGATCCTGAAGGCGGGAGGGCTTGTGGCCTTTCCGACGGAGACGGTTTACGGGCTTGGCGGAGATGCCCTGAATCCCGACTCTTCCAGAAAAATATATGCCGCGAAGGGACGGCCTTCGGATAATCCGCTGATCGTACACGTATGCAAAACGGAGGATCTTTACAAGGTGGCAAAGGAGGTGCCGGAGGCGGCGCTTCGCCTTGCGGAGGCTTTCTGGCCGGGGCCCCTGACCATGATCCTTAAGGCCGGCGACCTTGTGCCAAGGGAAACCACCGGCGGCCTTGACACCGTGGCGGTAAGGCTTCCCTCCCATCCGGGAGCGAGAAAAATGATCGAATGCGCGGGCGGATTTGTGGCTGCGCCCAGCGCAAACCTTTCAGGGCGGCCCAGTCCCACCTCTGCTAAATACGTCATTGAGGACATGGACGGCAGGATCGAAATGATCCTGGACGGCGGCGAGGTGGGCATTGGCCTGGAGTCCACCATCGTGGACCTTACGGTGGATCCGCCCCAGATCCTGCGCCCGGGATTTATTACCGGCGAGATGTTAAAGGGTGTTCTCGGCGCGGTGGAAAATGACGTGACGCTCTTTAGCGCGGCAAAGGATCAGGCCCCCAGGGCACCGGGAATGAAATACAGGCACTATGCGCCAAAGGGCGACCTTGCCATTGTGCAGGGCAATCCGGAAGCCGTGGTGAGGTTCGTCAACGAAAAGCTTAAGGAAGCCGGGCAGGCCGGGGCAAAGACCGGCGTCATCGCGGCCAGCGACACGGCGGGAAAGTACCGGGCGGACGTGGTTAAGACCATCGGGGACCGGCGGGACGAAGAGGTCATCGCAAGAAGGCTTTACGGGATTCTGCGGGAGTTTGACGACGAGAACGTGACAAAGATCTACTCGGAGAGCTTCGGCGACGAGGAAGGCAGGACAGGAGGCCTTGGACAGGCCATCATGAACAGGCTTTTAAAGGCGGCGGGCCATCAGGTCATCCGGCTTTAAAATACAAATTCTTTTTGGGAGGCAAAAGACTATGATAGCGATCGGAAGTGATCACGGCGGTTACGAATTGAAGGAGCTGGTCCGGAAGCACCTTCAGGAAAAGGGACTGGAGGTCAAGGACTTTGGATGCTTTGACAGATCCAGCGTGGATTATCCGGATTTTGGGGTATTGGTTGCAAGGGCGGTGGCGTCCGGAGAGTGCGAGAAGGGCATTGTTGTCTGCACCACGGGTATCGGCATCAGCATTGTAGCCAATAAGGTCAAGGGCATCCGCTGCGCGCTCTGCTCTGACACCCTCTCAGCAAAAATGACAAGACTTCACAATGATGCCAACGTGCTGGCCATGGGCGGCGGCATGATCGGGCCGAACCTGGCCATGGACATCGTGGATACGTTTTTGGAGACGCCTTTCTCCGGCGAGGAGAAGCACGCAAGGCGCATCCGCAAGATCGCACAGATCGAAGAGTAAAACTGCATGACGGTGCAGAGGAATGATTAGGAAACCGCAAGGGACAAAGGAGGAGAAGAACGTGTCAAAGGTTGTGATCATGGATCATCCGCTGATCCAGCATAAGATTGGTTTTATCAGAAGAATGGAAACGGGTACCAAGGACTTCCGCCAGACCATCAGCGAGATCGCAATGCTGATCTGCTACGAAGCCACCAGAGACTTAAAGCTTGAGGAAGTGGAGATCGAAACGCCCATCTGCAAGACCACGGTGAAGGAACTGAAGGGAAAGAAGATGGCCATCATCCCCATTCTCCGCGCGGGCCTTGGCATGGTGGACGGCATGCTGAGCCTGATCCCCGCCGCAAAGATCGGTCACATCGGTCTTTACAGGGATCCCGCAACACTCGAGCCCGTGGAATATTACTGCAAGCTTCCCGCTGACTGCGCGGAGAGAGAGGTCTTTGTCGTGGATCCCATGTTGGCCACCGGCGGCTCTTCCGTGGCTGCCATCCAGATGCTCAAGGACAAGGGTTGCAAGAACATCCACTTCATGTGCATCATTGCCGCACCGGAAGGCATCAAGAGAATGCAGGAGGCGCATCCTGACGTGGATCTCTACGTCGGATCTTTGGATGAGAAGCTCAATGACCACGGTTACATTGTTCCCGGCTTAGGGGATGCGGGCGATCGTATTTTCGGAACCAAGTAAGGGGAAGAGATGACGGAGAAGAGAAAAGATTACATTAGCTGGGATGAGTATTTTATGGGCGTTGCACACCTTTCCGGCATGCGTTCCAAGGATCCCAATACGCAGGTGGGCGCCTGCATCGTCAGCGACCACAATAAGATCCTGTCCATGGGATACAACGGTTTTCCCTGCGGCTGCTCCGACGAGCAGTTCCCCTGGGCAAGAACCGGCGAAGAGCTGGAGACAAAGTATCCCTTTGTGACGCACGCGGAGCTGAACGCCATCTTGAACTACCGCGGCGGTTCCCTTGACGGAACCAAGCTTTACGTAAGCCTCTTCCCCTGCAATGAGTGTGCCAAGGCCATCATTCAGGCGGGGATCAAGACGGTGGTGTATGATTGCGACAAGTACGAGGGAACCATGGGAAACCGCGCCGCCAAGCGCATGTTTGACGCGGCCGGCGTGACTTACGTTCCCTATCAGCGCACCGGCCGGAAGATACAATTTGAAGTATAGGAAATACGTTGTGAGAAAAAACAGACTGATCTTAAGCATTTGCATCATCATCCTTGTGGCAGGGGCGCTGAACCCCTATTTTGGCGTGCCAAAGATCCTGGCGGCAAAGTCCACCCAGGAGCAGATCAGGGATAAGCAAAAAGAACAGAATGACCTGAAAAACAAGCTGGACGACCAAAAGGACGACATCCACGACATGCTGGAGAGGCAGCTGGCGAACAAGGGCACCACGGCTACCACGACCGACGGCGCGGGTGGGGCCCAGGGTGGGGCCGAAGGCGGTGCTGGCGAAGCCGGCGGGGCCACGCACGCGGACGAGGGCGCCGAGCGCACGTCCGCGGCGAGCTCCTTGCTGTGGGCGAGCCTACCGGTGTACTCGCGGTAGCGCTCCGGCCACTCCTGCCAGCTCTTCTCGCCCATGCGGCGCTTGATGGCGCGGAACGTTGCGTACGGGATGAGCCACTCCTCGTTTTCTTGCAGGAAGTCGCGATACTCGCGCGTGCCCTCGAAGTCCGCCGAGAAGGACGTGCCGCCGTCCTCGTCGTAGCCCCACATGAGCGCGACGTTGCCCGCGAACGCGGAGAGCCCCGCGTACGGGGAGCCGAAGTGATCCGTGGGGTTGACGGGCAGGACCTGCCAGTAGCGCTGGCCGCC
>ONSO01000021.1 GCA_900320485.1 uncultured Lachnospiraceae bacterium
TCAATTATCAGATGTCAATTCATGGAATAAGAAACATGGCGTAATGTGGATCATTTATGGCATTTGTATTATTGGCTCGTGGATTTGTTCTGCGTTTATTGGAGGAGACAGCATATACTCCGTGATTCCGTTATGTATAGGCACGATTATTCCTATTCTGATTATGGTATTTCTTCATCACAAATGGGTGAAAAGGTATTTTATACAATAAATTCGAGTTTGTCGGCATGAACGTTGGAACGTAAAACCGGAATTTAAATATCCTGCTGCCGGGAAAGCGCTTAGGAAATATATGTGAAAGCCTGGTCTTTGCCAGGCGTATTTTTTTGGATTTTCCATGAATTCCCCGGGAAAAGTACAAAAAAGTCCTGTATTTGCATTGAGAGTACAATAATAGACGTGGTATGGTAGGAAAAGAGTCTGACAATGCATGTCACAAGATTGGGTGGAGGTTACGGTTGTAACAATTGTTTCCCGGAGAATTTACCGCGTTGGCAGGAAAGAAGGGGGATTGCAAATGAGAACGGAAAAGGATATGATGGATCTGATCCTTGAAGTGGCAAAGAAGGACGAGAGGATCCGAGCAGTATATATGAACGGATCAAGGACAAACCCGAATGCCGTGAAAGACATATTGCAGGACTATGACATAGTCTACGTTGTAGGGGAAACCAAATCTTTTATCGAGGACAAGGAATGGATCAAAATCTTTGGCGAGATTTGGTTTATGCAGTATCCGGATGAGACGCCGGATGAACCGAGCGATAAGGAAAACTCCTATGGCTGGCTCATGATCTTTACGGATGGAAACAGGCTGGATCTTACCGTGAAAACAATAGCTCACGCAAAAGAAAACGTGCTGGAAGACAGCCTGTGCATCATTCTTCTGGATAAGGACGGCATTCTTCCTGAAATTCCAAAGTCATCAGATGCAACCCATCACGTAAAGCGTCCCTCCCCGGAGCAGTTCGCGGCCACCTGCAATGAATTCTGGTGGTGCCTTAATAACGTTGCAAAGGGACTGTGGAGAGAAGAAGTAACCTATGCGCAGGACATGTTGAATTTTGTGGTAAGGAAGCAACTGGAAAAAGTACTTTCCTGGAAAATAGGGCTGCTTGCCGGATACTGCGTCAGCATAGGAAAATCCGGGAAATACATGTACCGCTGGCTATCCAAAGAAGAATGGCAGGCGTATCTTGATACATATTGCAATGCTGACGTGGATGCCATGTGGAGAGCGACAGAGCTTACGTGTGAGCTTTTTTATAAGACTTCAAAGTGGGTGGCCGGGCAGAGCGGCTTTGAGTTTAACCAAAAGGAAGCAGACGGGAGCCTTTCGTATTTTAGAAAATTGAAAGCGCTGGATAAAAATGCCAAGAGCATCACGTAATATTGCAGATGAGCACATGGCGTCCTCTCCGCTCAGGGACGCCCCAAAAGGAGGTTGTCATGTCACAAGCAGATGAAAAGGAGGTTGTCATGTCACAAGCAGATGAAAAACTGATTGAAGAGATTTTAAGGCATCTGGACAAGGAGGTCACGGGCGGCAGCATGCGCATGAGCGTGGAGATGGACGAGACGCAGGAAGAACATGCAAAGGTTTCCCACAAATGCTGCAAGGTGTACGGCAAGGATTCCACGCGCGTGGTTGGAGAGCTTGACATGTATTCCGACCTTTACCTAAATGACATGAAAGCCCGCGGCGAGCTATAATAAAAGAGATCAGAAAGCCCGCGGTGAGCTGTAATAAAAGAGATCAGAAAGCCCGCGGCGAGCTGTAATAAAAGAGATCAGAAAGCCCGCGGCGTGCTGTAATAAAAGAGATCTTGGATCAGGGCGATTTAAGAAACAGTTAAGGATTATGCAGGATTCAGTTTAAGACTTCCGGATGGAGTTGGTGTATATTAGCATCATAAGCCAACTCCATCCGGTTTTTCTATTTTGGAAAGGAAAAGAATATGAACAAGAATACGATTATAGCAACAAAGGATCTTTCGAAAACGTTTTCAAACGAATCGGTGCAGCAGCACGTCTTAAAGAATCTGAACATGGAAATCTACCAGGGGGATTTCACCGTGATCATGGGAAACTCCGGATCCGGCAAGAGCACGCTTTTATATGCGCTTTCCGGCATGGACAGACCATCCCTGGGAACCGTGACTTACTACGTAAGGGAAAACGGGAAGGGGACGGGGCTGAGACAGCTGGATAAGGCCATCAAAAAATCCGGCGGAAAAGCAGAAGCGGAAGGGATAGAGATCTCCGGCTTTTCCAATGACAGTCTGGCACTCTTTCGAAGAATGTATTCGGGATTCGTTTTTCAGCAAAATTACCTGAATGATTCCATGAGTGCCCTGGATAACGTGATGATCAGCGGACTGTTAAAAAATAAGGACAGAAGGGCCCTCGCCGAAAAGGCAAAGAAATTGCTTGCAAGGGTGGAGATCGGTGAAAAGGATTACCGCAAATTCCCAACCCAGCTCTCCGGCGGACAGCAGCAGAGAGTCGCCGTGGTAAGAGGCGTCATCAATGAGCCGCGAGTGCTGTTCGCAGATGAGCCCACGGGTGCCCTTAACTCACAGAATACAACCAACGTGCTGGATATCTTAACGGAGCTGAATCAGGAAGGTCAGAGCATCGTCATGGTAACGCATACGGTAAAGGCGGCCGAGCGGGGGAACAGGGTGATCTATCTTGCAGACGGAGTGATCGCGGATGAGATCGATCTTGGACCGTATCTTGGCGATTACAAGGATGATGCCAATCCGGACAGGGAAAAGGCAGCCGAGAGACATAAAAGGCTGAAGGACTTTTTGCAGAATCAGGGCTGGTAAAGCAGACGCGGCGCAGGAGCCGCAGATCAGTAAGGGATCGGGCGTAAACGAGGCGGTTGCCATATTGAAGGAGAACAAGCATGTACAAGATATTTATGATAGCAAAAAATAACTTAAAGAAGCAGCGCGGGGACATGATCACGTTTTTTCTGCTTACCATGATCGCGGCGTTCCTGATCTTTGACTCCGTATCGGCATTTACCGGGGCAAAGAGGGTTATAAAGGACAGATTCCATGCGATCAAGGGCGTGGATACCCTGTTTGCGGTGGATGACAGTAAAGAGTCCATGGAATGCCTGGAGAAAGCCCTGGAAAAGAATGGCGTCCTTGAATACGAGAAAACGCCGATCCTTTTTATTACAGGCGGACATAAGAAGCAAAAGGATGAGGAGTTTTCTTCTGCGCAGATGATGATGGAAAGCTTTGAGCGGAAAAACCGGTTCTGCGACGTGACGTCCGGCTTTTCGGGGCTCGGGAAAAATGACGTGATCATCCCCCTTTACATGAAAAATGATTATGCACTGGGGGAGGTGCTTGAGTTAAAGATCGGTGATGACGTCTATGGCATGAAGGTTGCGGGATATCATGAGACGCCGTTCTTTTGCTCCAGGATGATGATCAACTGTTTTTATTTTTACGTATCAGACGAGATGATGGCTTCGATGTCGGAGCATGCAACGGGCGGTTTGGCGGCGAAGGCAGTGAAAACGCAGTTATATAAGGCAAATTTCCAGACGGAGCCCGGCAGCGCGGCGATGGATCTGGACAAAATAGAGATGGACGTGACGGATGAGTTTAATGAGCTGATCGCGCCTTTCAAGGAAGCAGATCCCATGGCCATGCACGGCCTGTCACTTACGGTAAACTGGAGTATGTTTGAATGGGGAGACATGATGCTGCCAAGCATTGTTTTGGGCGTGATCCTTGTATTTGCGGTCATCATATTGGTCATATCCCTTGTGATTTCTTCTTTCAGTATCAATAATTTTATCCGGAGAAACGTGAAAAACACGGGAATATTGGAGGCGAGCGGCTATACGGTGAGGGAACTGCGGGGGGCGCTTACGTTGCAGCTCATGCTTGTGGCGATGCTTGGAATCATTTTTGGTGAGTTACTTGCGATTCTTACCATTGGAAAGTTTGGAAGTATTCTGGACACACTCATCGGCATTTCCTGGAACCAGCCCGTCAATGCCGCGGCGGCCCTGGGAACGGCTTTGTTTTTCCTGGGCGTTGTATTCTTAACGGTACGGATCCTCAGCAGAAGATATCAAAAGATCACCGTTCTGGATGCGCTCAGGGGCGGGATCAACACGCATAATTTCAAAAAGAATTTCTTTCCCTTTGAGAAAACGTCCCTGCCCGTGCCACTGGTTCTTTCCCTGAAGGATACGTTTGGAGGCCTGGGAAGAAATCTGGCAATGACGGTGATCATAGCGATCCTTACCATCGTGTCGCTGGTGGGTTTCGGACTCGTAGAGAATTTCAGCAAGGATCCCAAGGGGCTGATCAGCATCATGGGATTTGAAATGGGCACCATGGGCATTGACGGGGAAGCCGGCCTTGCCGGGGAAATGAGAAAGCTTCCCGGAGTGAAAAACGTGCTTGTGGAAAACAGCTTTGAACCTAAGATCACTTTTGGAGGAAAGACCGGCAAGTATCCGACCTTTGCGGTTGATGACGGGAAATATGCGATCAATAAAGTGATGTTGGAAGGGAGATTTCCTGAAAGTGAAAATGAGATCCTTTTGACAAGGCCCATTGCAAAGGAATTTGGCATCGTAGTCGGAGACGTGGTTACGGTCAAGTATGCCGACCGGCAAAAGGATTTCATTGTCACCGGCATCAACCAGAGAATGGAAAGTGACGGCAAAACGATGGCCGTGCTAAAGTCGGGGGCGGAGAGGATCGGTTTTCATGAGGAAAATGATGAATATTACGTGACGGCAGAGGAAGGCGTATCCTACGAAGCACTTCAGAAAACCTTTGAAGAATATGCCGCGAAGGAGGGAATTGAGCTGAACTATACGAAAATGGATGACCTTGTGGATGCCGTTATGGCTACGTTAACCTCAGCCATGTCAGCACTTTGCCTGCTACTCTCCGCCATTACGGTCTTGATCGTAATTTTCGTCGAATCGCTTGTGATAAGGGCGAAGATCACCCGCGAATGGAGGGGGATGGGAATCAGCAAGGCCCTCGGAATGAGTTCAGGGCAGCTGGTGACGCAGATCATGACGTCAAACATGCCGGCAATTATCACGGGCTGCATTCTGGGAGCGCTGCTCTCCGGGCAGGCAGGCAAAGGTCTTGTGGAGGTCGGGCTTTCTTACATGGGAATCCAGCAGGTGCATTTTCATATTTCGGTTTTGTGGATGCTGGTGGTTTTCCTGGGGATCGTTTTCGTTGCCATGATGACCTCGGGGCTGGCGGGCCTGAAGGTGAAAAAGATCATTCCCATCGAAATGATAACGGAGGAATAAAAGGGTGGAAAGTTTAAGGCGCATCGTGTAAAATGGGATCATGGGTTTTTGAAAAAATCCGGGGGGAGGATCCGGCATGCACTATCAGTGCTTAATTGTTGACGATGAAGTCGAGCTTGCAAAGATGACGGCGGAATACTTTACCATGTTTGACGTAAAGACGCATTACGTGGACGGCGCTGAGTCCTGTTATGCTTTCTTTGAAGAAAATACGGCAGACCTGATCCTGCTGGACATTAATCTGGGGGATGGAAGCGGATTTGAGGTCTGCCGCAGGATCCGGGAAGAGTATGAGCTGCCGATCATCTTTATCAGTGCCCGGCAGAGTGATGACGACGTTCTGGTCGCCCTCAGCATTGGAGGGGATGATTACGTAAAGAAGCCTTACAGCCTTTCGGTACTTTTGGCAAAGGTCAGGCTGAGCCTTAAGAAGATGGAGGAGCTTAAGAAACTGAAAAGCGGCCGCAATGGCGGGGATCCGGCAGGAAAAGAATCCGGCGCCAAGGAATTGCTCACGCTGGACGAGGCGACCATGTCCGTTACGGCAAAGGGACAGAGGATCCCGCTGAAGGCCAAGGAATTTGCGCTCCTGAAGTGTTTGTACGATCATAAGAACACGATCGTCACGAAGGATGCATTGTTTGATGAGGTCTGGGGAGATACCTTCTATTCCGACGGAACGCTGAACGTCCACGTCAGAAAGCTTCGGGAGAAGCTGGAGGATAACCCCAATGAGCCAAAGCTGATCAAGACGGTGTGGGGAACGGGATACGTTCTTGAGCTTCCAAAAGAATAAGGGTAGTTGCCATGAAAAGATTTATCAGGATCACGATTGTTTACTATGCACTTATGATGGTTGCTTTTTTGACGTTACTGACTGTTCAGGGGAGGCTGAAAATAGGAGCAGTGAATGTCGCGGATTACGGCGAAGAAGAGCTTGCAACCTACAGGAAAACCTGGGAAGCCATGCAAAGCAGTATTTTTGCGTGGCGGGAGAAAATGCTCTGGACCATGATCCTTTTGTGGGCGGTCCTTTTGATCATAAGTACGGTTTTTATTCTCTACGTTTATTTCCGGTTAATGAAGCCCATAAAAGAGATGGAGAGCTTTTCCATCGAGATCGCCAAGGGAAATCTGGAGAAGCCCATCCCGATTTATGACGATACGCTGATGTCAAGCTTTACGGAAAGCTTTGACATGATGCGGGAGGCACTGGTAAACTCCAAAAAAAGAGAGATCGAGGCAGAAAAGAGTAAGAAGGAGCTGGTTGCCGGGCTGAGCCATGACGTAAAAACACCCGTGGCCACGATCAGCGCAACCTGCGAGGTGATGGAGGCGAAGTTTGCCCAAAAGAGAAAGCTTGCCGGGCCGGATCCCGCGGCGGATGCCGAGATCAGTGACGCGCTCGATAAGATCCGGCTGATCTCTGATAAGGCAGACACCATCAACCGCCTGATCAATAACATGTTTCATGCCACCCTTGAGGAACTGGATTCGCTGGCCGTAAACGTTTCCGAGGTCGATACAAACGTTTTGGCCCGGATTTTCAAAAAGCAGGATCCCACGGTGGAACTTAAGCTGGAGGGGGAAATCCCCGGATGCCTTGTCTATATGGATCCGCTCAGGATGGAGCAGGCAATAGACAACGTTATCAGCAATTCCGTCAAATACGCGGGGACAAAGATCAGCGTGAGCTTTTCGAGAGTCGTCGGCGTGGCGGGAGAAGGGGAAAAGACGGCGCCGCGGTTTGTCAAGGTGACGATCCGGGACTATGGACCCGGGGCAGATGAGGAGGACGTCCCGCGCCTTGCCGAGAAATACTACAGAGGAAAAACGGCTGCAAATAAGCAGGGCTATGGTCTGGGGCTCTATCTTGTGGACTGGTACTTGAAAAAACAGGGTGGCGGTCTGCATTTCTATAACGATCACGGGTTTGTCGTGGAACTTCTGCTAAGAGAGGTATCCTGACGGACGGCGGAAACGTATTTATTTCAAAACATTCCCGAAAAAACTGGACTTTTTGGGACGTAAGGGATTATAATGCACCCTTGGACGTGATGATAAAGTCTAAGGAGGTAAAAGGAAATGAAAATTAAAGGATTGTGTGTGGGAATGACCATGGCACTGTGTCTTGCATTTGCAGGCTGCGGTGAGAAGACCGGCGAGGAGAATTCAAGCGTGATCTCCGGAGAACCCATTGCTGAAAATAACCAGGCAACACAAGGCGAGAATGAAAATGCAAATGGATCAGAGGAAACTCCCGCAAGCGAGGCTCCTGCATTTGACGATGCATACATTGGTGAGTTTGTAGATCTGGACGGCACTGACTGCACGCTGGAGATCGCTCCCGGCGAAGAAGCAGGTCAGTACGTGGTTCAGCTTTCCATTTTCCGTTTGACGGAACTGAATGATGGCGTTGGCGTGATGACGGAGGAAGGCCTTCAGTTTACCGCTACGGATGCAGCAGGAGAGCCCATTACGGCCGTTATTACTTTGGACGGAGAGGATGCTACGGTGAAATTCACTGATTCCAAGTGGGAGCTGATCGAGAACGGCACCGAGTTCGCATACAAAAAGACTTCTGAGATCCCTCAGCTGATCCAGTACTAAATGATTGCGTTCCGGACGGACCTTTGCATGCAATGGTCCGTCCTATTTATTTTCAAGTTTTTCCGTTCTTTTCCGAACCGGGGATTTGTAAAAAGGGCCATTACGTGGTAACATAATAAGGAAGCCGCCTTCCCGGCGGAAAGCGGCCACGTGAATGCGAAGCGGAGAATTGCCATGTACGTAAAAGAGTTTATCAAATCCACGTTTACTTGTGCCATCATTCATTTTATCAATTACAGTTTTCGTCTGCCGGCCATTTTTTCCGTGGTGCCGCTTATGATGCTGATGCTTCTTTTTATGCTCTTTACCAGATATTGGGAGGATAAAAAACGGCAGTACGTTTTCCTGATCCCCTACGTGGCGGAGTATTTTGGATTTTGTCTGTATTTTTACAATCGGGGAAGTCTGATGCCGCTGACGGCAGTCTGCATGACGGCCATACTTGCTGCATGGGGCGTGGTTTGCATTGAATGCTTTGTAAAGAACGTTAGGCGAAACGTCATCGGAATCCTTGCGTTTGTGCTGACCTGTCTTGTGGCGTATGCCGTACTTGGGATCAGCTATTCCGTAAAGGCAAGGGAAGCCGTGGAAAAGGCCGCCGGAGCGGAGGTGCTTAGCGGGGAGCTTGCAAAGGGGACGGATGACGCATGCCGCGAATTAAATGCCGTTTTTTATGGGAAAACGAAAGTGACGTTTCAGTTGGAGGCCTTGGCGGAGGACCTGAAAACGCAGGATGACGTGCTGTCCCTGTGGCAGGAGTTCCAAAGGAATCTTTCAGCGGCTGACGGTAAATGGATCAGCACCCTTGTAAAGGAGGGCGAGAGCCTTTCGATCAAAATGGAAAAATTTAGCTCAAAATGATAAATAAATGACGGAATGGAACGATAAATAGAGTAATAATATCTGATGGGAACTGTTAATGCATGAAGGATCAGCAGGGAGGAAAGTAAGGCATTGGACGCGGAAAAAATCATGAAGGCCTTGAACGAGAAGGATTATTCCGGAAAGGATCATTACGGGGAGGACGTGAAGCACGTTTATGAAAGCATGGCGAAGGGAACCTTTTCCAGGCGGGATTTTCTGTGTGATGATCTCTGTGAGTTTGTGGAGGCCGCAGATCCGGAAAAGGAAGAAATCCCTTTGCTTGGAAGGAACGTAGCCCCTGATGGGAAGACGGAGGAAGAGGTTTTCCTGATGCTGCATCAGGTGCTTTCATTGGAGAATGCACCTTTGGGAAAATGGCCCGGCGCGGAGGCGCTTTCCTTATGGCAGCAGGCGGAGGTTAACCTTGCGGCGCGAAAGGGAGAGGGAGAGGTCTTTGAGGAAGTGAAAAAGATCGTTGCCGCAAAGGAAAAGACGGATGCGGAGAAGGCGGCCGTCATAAAGGCGATCCTTGCAGATAATCTGGTAGAACGCGCAAGTCTTTTGGCAAAGTATGACAAGCCGGACGATGCTTTTGAGAGCTTTGATTTTTATCACGGCGAGGAGAAAAACCATGCTTATGCGGAGTATCCCGCGAAGTGGCACCGCATCCGTGAGGATCGACTGAATGACCATTCCCTCTTGTTTTCCTCGGAGAGCGGTGCTTTTGAAGAGAAGGCCATAAAGGCGCTTTCCGGAAAAGAAACGGAGGCAGGCATGCCCTGTGCAAAGCTGGACGGGAAGGCAGATCTTGCAAAGCTTTATGAGACCGTGCTTGAGCCCATGATCAAATCATACAGGGACCAAGATACCGCAAAGGAAAGACTCCCTAAGTATACCAAGGCGAGAGAGGAATTCCTTGCCCAGAAAAAGCTCCTGGAGGAGCTTCAGGCAAAGCAGGGCGTTTTACAACAAGCCTTTTTAAGAAACTGGAAGGAAGAGAAGCAGCGCAGAAAGAATCTCCGGGAGGCGGAGGCGGAGATCGAGCACGGCAGAAAGGATGCCGAGACTGCGGAGCAGACCAGGGAGCCTCTTTTGGAGGAACGGGATAAGATCGCGGCCGACATGGAAGAGGTTTTGGGAAAATTAGAGGAGACCGGTGCTGCCGCCCAGGTGGCCAGGAATGAATGGACGCGTTACAATGATCTTGTCCGTACGGGCTTTGACAGGGAGCAGGAGCTCCGTAATTCCGTCAGCGGCCTTGCAAAGATTTTCTCCAAGAAAAAATATGAGGCAGCCCAGGAAGAGGCTGACAAGGTACAGAAGGAGGCCATTGAGGCGCAGGAGAAGGCGCCCGGTGCCGAGAAGAAAATGAAGGAGCTCGCGGCGCAGTATGACCAGCTCTCCGAGACGAAGGAGCGGATCGGGAAGGCGCAGGAAGCCCTTCTTGACAAGATCACCCAGCTCAATAAGACCATCAACGGGGCTAAGCAGATTATTGCAAGGCGGGAAGAGGAAGTGGAGCAGCTGAAGGTTTCCCTGGAATCCATCGAGAAGGAGCGGACTTCTATTTTGGAGGGCTGGTCTAAGGAGGAAGGGGACGACAAGCGCGTACTGTTGGATCCCGCATTTGTTGCGGAGCTTCTTTCGAAGGATGAGAAAACGGCGGAAAAACGTCGCGGGGAGAATCCGTGGTTCAGTAAGAGTTACGAAAAGGAGCAGGAGAAGCTGTTTACGCTTTCCCTTGTCCTTCAGAAGGCCTTTGTGGAAGCATCCGGTTGCTGCATGGAAAATCTGGCGACCCTTTGCCAGTACCTGGGCCTTTGGAAAAAGGACGGAAAAGCCATTGCTTTTCATGAGGCCGACAGGGAGGAAACGGTGCCCTTCCTTTGGCAGACGCTGTTTCTTAGCGTTCCGGCCCTGGCCATTTCCCTTCCAAACGTGGCGGAGCGTTTTGCTGACGCGAAAAAGCCCGGCCTTTATGGAACCGTAGTGTTGGAAACTTCAGCAAAGACCGGGCCGGAGAAGGTGATCGGAGTTTTATATCGCGGAAGAAATGCCCTGGATTTTGGGGCAGACAGATAGGACTCCAAAGTATGGAACGGAGGTTTTTGGGAGTTGAATAGATATCATGGATTTCGGGGCTTGGTGCTTGCCATGGCACTGTGCCTTGCGGCAACGGGCCTTTCGGCCTGTGGAAGTGGCAGTGAACAGGTGCCGGGGGCAGAGAAGGAGGAGGCTTCCCAAAATGCGGAAGCATCTGCGAGGAATGCTGCAGGTCAGGACGGCGCAGATCAGACAACGGATGGTGAAAGAACCGCGGATGACGCAGGGAACGGGGGCGCGGGCGAGGAGAATTCCTCAAAAGAGGAGAAATTTCCGGATCGGGCTTATGCCAATGACGCTAAGGGAGAAGTGAAGTATCTTGAGGTGGGCGACGTGGCACCGGATTTCACGGCAACCCTTGTGGATGGCAGTGAGTTCCGGCTGTCCGATTATGATGACCGTGTCGTGGTACTGAATTTCTTTGCCTCCTGGTGCGGACCCTGCATGCGGGAAATGCCGGCATTTGGATGGATTCATGCGCTGGATCTTTCGGAGATAGCCGTCCTGTGCGTCGATTGCATGGAGGACGTAAAAACCGTGGATGCGCTTGTGAAGGAGCAGGGATATGATTTTCCCATTGCCTATGATGAAAAGGGTATCATTGAGAAGTACTATCCCACGGACGGCATTCCATATACGCTGATCATAAATCAGGGGGTGGTTCACGACGTCTTCCTTGGGGCGCGGGATGCACAGACCCAATATGACGTTTACGTGAGTGCCCTCAGATCCATTTTAGAGGAGTAATGCAGATGAAAGATCACTGGAAGCGGTTTTCAAGACGCTACGTTCAGCTCCTTGCGGCCGTTTTGTACAATTGCAATTTCAAAGGCTTTGCTGCCGGAAGGATCTGGCAGGGAGAAACAAAGGGACTGTGTGTCCCGGGACTGAACTGTTATTCCTGTCCCGGAGCCGTTGGGGCTTGTCCTCTTGGAAGTCTTCAGACGGCGCTCCTTTCTTCAAAGTATAAGTTCCCGTATTATATACTGGGAACTTTTCTTTTGTTGGGATTATTTTTGGGGCGACTGATCTGCGGTTTTCTGTGTCCTTTTGGACTTTTGCAGGAAATCCTGCACAAAATACCCACTCCCAAAATACAAAAAAATCGGGTGACGCGCGCTTTGACCTGGGGGAAATATTTGATCCTTTTCGTTTTTGTTATTGGAATTCCGCTTGTGTTTTTGACGCCGGGCTTCTGTAAATTCCTCTGCCCTGCCGGAACGCTGGAGGCAGGTATCCCCTTGACGATTTTGCAGGAAAACCTTCGCGCATTGACCGGCATGCTCTTTACGTGGAAGGTGGGGATCTTGGTGGTGATCCTGGTGGCGTGCGTCTTTTGCCATCGCGCATTTTGCCGTTTTTTATGCCCTCTGGGCGCCATTTATTCCTTCTTCAACCCGGTTTCCTTTTTTGGAATCAAGGTGGACCAGACAAAGTGCATTCATTGTGATGCCTGCGTGCGCCATTGCAAGATGGACGTCAAAAAGGTCTGTGACAGGGAGTGCATCCAGTGCGGAGAATGCATTGGCCATTGCCCTACAAGAGCCATCCGATATGGCGTCGCCAAGGGAGGGAGGAGGCGAAATGCCGTCAAGGCCGGCATACTTCTTTTGGCGGTGCTGCTGTTGGTGCTGGGACTTCAAAATGGCGGTTTTGCAGACCTTCGGAACAAAGCCATCCGTATTTGCTACGAATGCATGGGCATTGGATGATGATCAAAACCTATGACCTAAGTGAGGCGGAAAAGATGGCAGAGGAAGAGGAGACTTACGTAAAACAGGTTTTGTCCGAACGGTTCGGCTGCAAGGAACCGGATCAGGTAAAGACAAAAATCCTGAAGGATGAGGATGACTCCTCTAAAGCAAGGCAAGTGTTATATATGTTCAAGGGAAAGACGGAGAACGTAACCATTATATGGGATCTTTCCGACAGGAAGATTGCTTCCTATAACAGATATTACAATTGACGGATTCCCTCCATGACGATAAAATAGGATTGATACTATTTTCGTTATGGAGGGGATTTTTTTATGCCTCAGAAACGGATTGACGATAAAGCATTTCAGGATTTCCCGGGGATTGGATCGAGTAAGGACTGGAAATCCGTCCGGCCGATCCGTAAGGGATGGTCCGGGGATCAGAAATTCCTTGTAAAAACGAATTCCGGGGAAAGCCTGCTCCTTAGGCTTTCTGACAGGCAAGACTACGAAGCCAAGAAAAAGGAATTTGAGGTCATCACCAAATATTCCGGGCTGGGGATCCGCATGTCCATGCCATTGGAATTTGGGATCTGCAATGACGGCAAGAGCGTTTACGTGCTTCTTTCCTGGATGGAAGGCCGGGACTTGGAGGCGGTGCTGCCAAAGCTTTCCGAGAAAAAACAATACCTTCTCGGGCGGCAGGCGGGAACCATCCTCCGCAAAATCCACTCCATTCCGGTGGCACCGGAAGATTTTCCCCAAAAGACCAAGAAGGAGAAGAAGCTTTTGCAACTGGCGAGATATGAAGAGTCTGACGTGCGGATTCCGGGGGATGAGATTGCCATTCGGTACGTAAAGGATCATATTGATCAGATTTGGAAGAAATCGCCTGTCTATCAGCATGGCGACTTTCATCCGGGAAATCTGATTTATGGAAAGGATGGAAACATTGGCGTCATAGATTTTAACCGCTGGGAAGTGAGCGATCCCTATGAAGAATTCCATAAGCTGGAAAGCTTTGGTACGGAGGTCAGCATTCCCTATTGCGTAGGCCAGATCGACGCCTATTTCCAAGACAGGATCCCGAAGGATTTTTGGGAAGCCAATGCGGTCTACGTGGCGCATGCGTCCCTTTTTTCCATTGTCTGGGCAAAAAGCTTTACCCAAAAGGACGTGGATGGCATGGTCGCAAGGGCGCGAAGGGCCTTTGATGATTTTGACGGTTTCCGGCAGACGGTTCCGAAGTGGTATACGAAGAGTTTCAGCGAAAAATACGGTCCTAAAAGGCAGGGAAAAAAGTGCGTAAAAAAGCATCAGGACTCTCGTCATTATAACATGCAGCGCATTAAAAGCAAGGACACTTCCATTGAACTAAAGCTCCGTAAAGCCTTATGGGCCAAGGGATACCGCTATCGCAAGAACGTACGTGACCTTCCCGGCGTTCCCGATATTGTCCTGACAAAGTACAAGATCGCCATTTTCTGTGACAGCGAGTTCTTTCACGGCAAGGACTGGGAAGTATTAAAGCCTCAGCTGGAGCGTGGCAACAATGCCCAGTTCTGGATCGACAAGATCCTGAAAACAAAGGAACGGGACGATGCGGCCAACAAAAAGCTTTTGTACCTTGGCTGGACGGTGATCCGCTTTTGGGGCAGGGACATTCTAAAGGACGTGGATACTTGCGTGAAGGTGGTGGAGGAGACCATTTTTGACGAGGGCTTGGCGGATTTGGGCAAGGAATAAAAAATATGAGATGGAGGAAGGAATCATGGCAGAGAACAAGAAGATTTCAGACGGATCAGAGGAGAGAAAATTAAGTAAAGCTGAAAAAAGACGCTTGGAAAACTTTCAGCGGATAGCAGGGGAATTGGAAGTGCAAGGGTATGCCGCAAAGGAATTGACGGCGTCTACGCTAAAGGCAAATACCCTGGGCGTACTCTTTGGGGTCCTTTTGGCGGCAGTGTTTGTGGTACTGTATTTTGTGCTGAAAAGACCTGTGAGCGAGGTGCCGCCAAAGGTGCGTTTTGTGATCGCGATTGTTTTTGTGGCTGAAATTGTCATACACGAGCTGATCCACGGCATTACCTGGTCTTGTGGGCTAAAGGGCGGATTCCGCGAAAATATTGAATTTGGCATTATCTGGCAGGCTTTGACGCCATATTGTACCTGTAAAAGCGTGATCGGACGCGGACGTTATTTCCTTGGCAGCATTATGCCATGCATTATTTTGGGGATCCTTCCCTCCATTTTGGCAATTATTATTGGTAACGTCCCCTTGCTTGTCTTAGGTGCATTGAACGTGATGGCGGCAGGAGGAGACTTGATGGTGATCCTGATGATCCTGAAAAATTCTGCCAAGGGAAAAGAGCAGTTATTTTTGGATCACCCATCTAAGATAGGACTGATCGTATTTGAAAGGGACGGGGAATAATCTTCTTGCTAACGCGGTTCGTTTCGCATATAATAAATAGTTGTGAAGGGGCAGGCCGGGCCGGCTCATTTATTTGGAATGGGAGCGGGATTTCCCGAATATAAATATAGACATGAATATTTCGGTAGAAGGTTACAATATTAGCTATAAGATCACCGGCGACGGGGAAGAGACCGTGGTGATGCTTCAGGGATGGGGCACGCACCTTGGGCTTTATGACGCCGTGGCGGCCGCAATCAATGACAAAGTGCGCTTTGTGCAGTTCGACCTGCCCGGGTTTGGCGCAAGTGATGAGCCCAGGGAGCCTTGGAACGTGGATGCCTATGCGGACTTTTTTTTGAAATTTATGGAGGCCCTTGGGATCCGGAAGGCAACCCTCATCGGCCACTCCTACGGCGGGCGCGTCATTATCAAACTGGCATCCCGGGAAAACCTTCCCTTTGAGATCACGAGGATCGTTCTCATCGACAGTGCAGGCATTCTTCCAAAGAAGACCTTTGCCCAAAAGGTAAAGATCCGAAAATACAAGATGCTAAAAGGAATCTTGAATATGAAAGTAGTCTACGCACTGTTCCCGGAACTCATTGATGACTGGAGGAGCCGGCAGGGTTCTGCAGACTACCGCGCGGCGTCTCCCATGATGCGCAAATGCCTTGTCATGGCGGTAAATGAAGACCTGACGGGGCTTTTGCCAAAAATCAAGCAGGATACGCTTCTCATCTGGGGCGATAAGGATACGGCGACTCCCATCGGTGATGCCAGGATCATGGAGGAAAAGATCCCGAATTCCGGACTTGCCGTTTTGGAAGGCGCAGGGCACTTTTCCTATCTGGAGCAGCCCGGCAAATTCCGCGGCATTATGAGGGCGTACTTTCAGATCTGACTGACTTAAAAGAGAAGTTTTTGGAGGAACCATGATCATTCGAACCATCATCGCCGCCATTTTGGCGATCCCGGCGTACTGCTACGCCCTGAGATACAACATGCACATGTTCCAGCTTAATGGCTATAAGAACGACGAGCACCCCAAGTGGCTTCGCAAGAACCTGCGGCAGCAGTGGCTCCTTGTGTTCACCGGAGTCCTCGGCATTCTGAGGATTCTGGCAAGCCTTTTGCCGGATGGCCTAGGCAGGAGCATTGCCCTTTGGACCGCGGACGTCCTTGTGATCCTGACGCTTCTTTTGGTGCGCCTTGTCTACCGTGCCATGAAGCGCCTGAATACGAAATCAAAATTTAATTACACGCCGAGAGTAAAGCGCATGATCACCACCATAGTTCTTCTTACGGTATTCGTTCTTGCGGCATGCATTCTGATCCCCTTGCTTAGCGGAGCGGCAAAGTCAGGATTCATAAACTTGGTAACCGGTTGGAGCCTGTTTTCCAATGCTTCCCAGGAAGGCTTTCCCGGATTCCTTCCCGGCGTGATCCTCCTCCTGATCTCCCTGCAGCTGGTGTTTAACCTGATCTCCAACGTGATCAATCACCCCATTGAAAAGGGGATCAACCAGCACTATATCAACGATGCGAAGCGCAAGCTGAAAAGCGTTCCCGGGCTTCAGATCATCGGCGTTACGGGAAGCTACGGCAAGACGAGCGTTAAGTTTTATCTCCAGACGCTCCTTCAGGGCAAGTACAACGTGCTTGTGACGCCGGAGAGCTATAACACTCCCATGGGCATTGTAAAGACCATCCGCGGCTCCTTAAAGCCCAACCATGAGATTTTTATCTGTGAGATGGGGGCGCGCCACGTGGGCGACATTAAGGAGGACACGGACATTGTCCATCCTCATCACGGCGTCATTACCTCCGTGGGTCCGCAGCACCTGGAAACCTTTCACAGTATGGAGAACATTCAAAAGACCAAGTTTGAGCTGGCGGATGCGCTTCCGGAGGGCGGAAAGCTTTTCTTAAACGGTGACAACGAATATATTCAGCAGCAGGCGAAGAACTATAAAAATAAAATTTTCTATTATTCCGACGCGGAATCGGCCAAAAGGACGGCAGGCTATCATGCCAAGGACGTTGCCGTTTCCCAGCTGGGAACGGAGTTTACCGTGGTTACGCCGGAAGGCGAGGAGGAACGCTTCCAGATGCGCCTTGTGGGCGCGCACAACGTTATTAACGTGGTGGGTGCCATTGCCGTGGCGCATCAGTTTGGCATGTCTCTAAAGGAGCTTAAGATTCCCGTCCGCCGGATCCAGCCCGTGGAGCACCGCATGAAAATGCGTGAACAGGGCAACGTTACCATCATCGACGATGCCTACAATTCTAACCCCGTGGGGTCAAAAGCGGCCGTGGAGACCCTTGCCATGTTTGACGGCATCCGCATTCTCGTCACGCCCGGCATGGTGGAGCTTGGAGACAAGGAAGATGAGTATAATTTCAAGTTTGGCACTTACGCGGCGGATTGCTGCGATTATATCCTGATCGTCGGCAAGAAGAACCGCGAATCCATTTATCAGGGCGTCATGAGTAAGAACTTCCCGGAGGAGAGATGTAAAACCTTCGACAAACTGGAGGAGGCACTAAGCTTCGCCTATGCCATCAAGGGTCAGGGCCATAAATACGTGCTTCTGGAAAATGACCTGCCTGATAATTACTAAAGCCATACGGGCATACGTTAAATCGCCAAAGAGCGAAAAAGCATCCCGCAAAAGGCTCACAAGGAGAGTGAGGGATTTTGTTTTACCATGCGTCAAAGGTCAAAGACCTAAAGGTCCTGGAGCCGCGGATTTCCGATCACGGCGTGCCGCTGATCTATTTTTCCAAAAAGCGTGAAAACGTTCTGGTCTATCTGAGCAATGCCGTGGAAAGGTATTGCAGGGAGAATGGCTTTTCCTATGACGGGCCATGGAAAAAATGGGGGCCCTACGGATTTGATCCGGATGGCATTCTTCGGATCGAAGAGTATTACCCGGGGATGCTGGAGGAAGCCTACCAGGGGGCTGCGGGGTATATTTACGGGGTGGCAGAGTTGCACCCAAGTGGCTACCCACTGAATATTCCGGATGCGGTGACCGCCAGTAAGCCCGTTCCGGTTGAAGAAGCGGAATTCGTGCCGGATGCATTGGAGGCGATTCTGGCGGCAGAGAAACAGGGGCTGATCCGAATCCTGCGCTATCAGGATTTCCCGGAGAAAAAGAAGCAGTGGCTCAGGGATGTCATTCGAAAGGAATATGAAGACGCCGTGGAGCATCCGGAATATCGATATTTTTTGAGAGATCATTTTGCCATACCGGGAGGTCTGGCATGGGAGCCTATAAGGACAGAGCACCTTGTGCGGGATCGATGGATCGATTTTCGCAGGGAAGAATATCTGATGCCGGATGGCACGACGTTTTCGCCGTTTTATAATTACAGCAAGCGTGATTATGCCGTGATCATTGCCGTTACTGAGGAGGGCAAGTACCTCTGCGTGAGGCAGTATCGTCATGGAATCCGCCGGGTCACTACGGAATTTGTGGCCGGCGGTTTAGAATATCAGGCAGGCAAGCCCCTTGTGAGCAAAGAGGAAGGCATGGAGGGAACGACTCTTTCAGACAAAGGGGAGGCTACAGCAGAGGCTATTTTTGCGGACATAGGGGAAACTGTAACAGAGGCTGTTATTTCGAACGAAGGGAAAGACGGAGCTACTATGCTCCCGGGGATGAAGGAGATTGTTTATGAGGATGCTCTGGATGCCGCGAAGAGGGAGCTTATGGAGGAAACGGGGTATCAGTCCGAGGAATGGGAGAAGCTGATCACGCTTCCCTCCCATGCAACTCTGTCGGATGATTACGTTCATGTATTTATTGCCAGGAATTGCCACAAGGTTTCCGGGCAGGAGCTGGACGATACGGAATTTCTGAATGTGGTTTGTCTTACGGATGAAGAGCTGGAAACGCTGATTGCCGGAGGGAACTTTCAGCAATGTGTTCACGTCATGGCGTGGTATATGGCAAAGGCACAAGGCAGGATCTCATGATATATTGCGCAGAAGCATGAAAACCACGCGGAAGCAAGAGCAAATCACGCGGAAGCAAGAGCAAATCACGTGGAAGCAAGAGCAAATCACGCGGAAGCAAGAGCAAATCACGCGGAAGCAAGAGCAAATCACGCGGAAGCAAGAGCATGCAGATGGACTGTGGAAGAATTCCGTGGCGTAAGATCAGATGGAGAGACATTGCATATATGGATAGAGGATGGAGGAATTAAGAGATGAAGACAAAAGTGGCACTAATGTTTGGCGGAAAGAGCGTGGAGCATGAGGTTTCCGTCATTTCGGGGATTCAGGCATATCTTGCCATGGATACGGAAAAGTACGACGTGATCCCCGTGTATCTCACCAAGAAAAATGAAATGTACGTAGGCGAGAAGATCGGACAGATCGAGGCTTACAAGAACATTGGAGAACTTCTGAAAAACTCCCAGAGAGTGATCATGCTGAATGAAAATGACAAGGTTTCTTTGGTACCTCATCCGCCCAAGAAGTTCGGAAAGAATACGCCCATCGACATAGACATTGTATTCCCCGTGGTGCATGGCACAAACGTGGAGGACGGTGCGTTGCAGGGATATTTTAAGACCCTTGGCATTCCCTTTGTGGGCTGCGACGTGACGGCTTCCGCCGTGGGCATGGATAAGTTTATCATGAAGACGGTGCTAAAGGAATATGACGTGCCGGTTTTGGATGCGGCGCTTTATACGCTGGCGGACTACGCGGACGTGGAAGGCCTCATGGACAAGATTGAAGGGAGATTTGGTTATCCCGTCATTGTAAAGCCTGTTAATCTTGGCTCCTCCGTTGGCATCAGCGTTGCAAAGACCAGGGTGGAGCTTGCAAATTCCATTGATGACGGCTATCGTTACAGCACCAAGATTCTGGTGGAGCATGCCATTTCCAGCCTTCGGGAGATCAACTGCTCCGTGCTGGGGGACGAGAACGAGGCCATTGCCTCGGAGTGTGAGGAGCCCATGCACACCAAGGATATTTTGAGCTATGAGGATAAATACGTCAGCAATGCCAAGGGGAGCGGATCCAAGGGTATGGCCAGCGTTGCCAGAAAGATTCCCGCAGACCTCAGCCCCGAAAAGAGAGAGGAAGTGCGGGAGCTGGCGGTTCGTTCGTTTAAAGCTCTGGGCTGTAACGGCGTTTCCAGAATCGACTTCATGATCGACGAGGACACGGGAAAGCTTTATTTTAACGAGATCAATACCATTCCCGGATCCCTGGCCTTTTATCTTTGGGAGCCCGTGGGAATTCCTTACAAGGATCTCCTCGACCGCATGATCCAGCTGGCATTTAAGCGTCAGAGAACGGAAAGCGCCCTGACCTTTACCTTTGACACGAACATCTTAAATACTGCAAGCTTTGGCGGAAGCAAGGGCGGCGTGAAGCGTTGATCTTGCGGCACGCAAACAGACAGATTGCCGGGGCAGTCATAAATGGAGACGATCCGGCGGACGAAAGGGGGACGATCATGACGGAGAAAAGTTTGTCACAAAAGATTCCATGCGTTGAAGATCCCGTCAGATATGAATCCAGGGCGTTTACAAGATCGGAATTTGTGGAAATTGTATCCGGTGAAAAAATCGACGTAAAAATGCAGTATCCCATTTTGGGAATGCAGAATGCGGAAACAAAATGTTTCCTTCGAAGGGAAGCTGCGCAGCGGCTTTTCAAGGCGGCGGAAAGCCTTCCCGGGGGTATGCGCTTTCGCATCTGGGATGCCTGGAGACCATTTGCCCTTCAGCATGAATTATACGTAACGTATTCCGAAGACATTATCCGGGATTTTCAGCTGGAAAAGGTCTCTGAGGAAGAGCGAAATGCCGTGATCCGCGGGTTTGTCTCTGACCCGGTTGCCGACAGGGAGATCCCACCCGTCCACACTACCGGCGGTGCCATCGACCTGACAATTCTTGATGAGAGTGGGAGGGAGCTGGACATGGGGACAAAGTTCGATGCCTTTACCGGCAGGACGAGAACGGATCATTTTGAAGACGTCAAGGCCATTTCCAAAACGGATCCGAGATGGAATGAGGAGCACGTAAAGGTGATCCGCGAAAACAGAAGGCTTCTTTACCGGGTGATGACGGAAGCGGGATTTACAAATCTTCCTTCCGAATGGTGGCATTATGATTACGGAGACCGGTTCTGGGCCTATTATCACCAGTGCCCCGCAATCTATGAGGGCGTTTTTACAAAAGAGGAGATCAGGGAATATGGAAAAACAGTCGGAGGGGAAGCTTGTCAATGAACATGACTCCCAGCAGCAAAAGCGCATCAACAAACAGAACAAAAAGCTGGGTTACGTGCTTTTGTATGCAGGGGTTTTACTGCTGATCATTTTAGGCGAGATCTTTTTATTCTTGAATGATCCGGAGGCATCCCTGATGGATCTTTTGAAGGATACCGTGGGAAATCTGATGGGAGTGCTTGCCGCGTTCCTGGTGTTTGACATTGCGCATGAATGGATGTCCAAGGAAAGTTATGCCTCCGAGATCTCCGAACAGATCCTGGATACGCTCATGTATCACCCCGAGGCCATGGAGCTTTATGAAAATGACCAGAAAAAGGTTTTCGTGAATGCTTTTATCGGCTCCATTGTGAAGGATGAAGCGGCAGCAGACATGCTGGAAAATCATTTGGAGAAATATCTTTTGACGCCGGAGGATTTTAAGCAAAAGGCTGGACTGACGGCGAAGGATTGCCGCATCAAGACGGCGTTTGCCTATCGCTTTGTGCTGGAGACGGTGCGCACCCAGGCCTTTGAAAAGCTCCGTTCCAATCCTTCAAAGCAATTGGCGACGGATCCCTATTTTTACGTGCAGGAGGAACTGAATTACACCGTGCGCTATCTGGATCCGAAGGGAAACAACATGGCGGGAGAGCTGGTCACCATTGGCCTGATCTATGACAATAGCGGCCTGGATGCCTTTCTTCGCGGCATGAAGCACGGGGAAGAGAAGAACGTCTTTAAGAACTGCATCTTCCGCGAAATCTTAGACGTGACGGCGGAGGACAAGGCCCTTTTCAAGGAATGGGCCATGGAATCCCATAACACGGTTCCGGGGCAGGGAGAAGAGTCCAAACTGTTTGAAGAGGTCCGGAAAATGTTCCGCCCCCACCTTACCATCGATCGTACCAAGGGAAGTTTGTATTCCGTGGAGCTTGGCAGCATGACGGATGACAGAGGCAGGGAAAAGGACTTTGGCCTTCTCATTACCTTCCGGGTGGAGCATGACCAGACGGCCATGGAGCATGACGTATCCCTGATCTTCCACATGCCAAAGCGCTGGGACAGCATCATTGAGGTGGCATTGGTGGAGCCCACCAAGGATCCCCAGATCTCTATCAGCTACAACGAGGATGCCATGGACGTGGAAATGTACTCCTTCCTGAATAACGGCGATTCCTCCTCCTATGACAATACGCTGGAAGAGGAAAATGGCGTGTACAGCATTGCCCTTTCCAATGAGTGGGTATTCCCCATGAGCGGCGCCGTATTTTTCGTACGTAAGGATGCCCGCGTCCGGGAAAAGGAAAGAAAGGAAATTAAGGATGCCCGCGTCCGGGAAAAGGAAAGAAAGGAAATAAGCGTGGATGGCAACTGAAAAAAGAATCAGGCCGCCCAAGGCGGAGTATCGTGCGAAGGATTCCTTTTTGCAAATGGCCATCGAAGAGGCAAGAAAGGGAATTTACAATGGCGACGGCGGACCATTTGGCTGCGTGATCGTAAAAGACGGCGTGGTAGTGGGCAAAGGCCACAACCGCGTTCTAAAGAAAAAAGACTCTACCTGTCACGGTGAGATCGAAGCGATCCGTGATGCGGAGAAAAAGCTAAACACCCATGACCTGTCAGGGTGCGTCGTCTACACCACCGGCGAGCCCTGCGCCATGTGCCTGACAGCCTGTATGTGGGCCAACGTGAAGCATATCTATTATGGCTGCACCATCAAGGACAATTCCGACATTGGCTTTCGCGACGAGAGATTTGATGAACTCCTTGGCGGCAGGGAAAAAATGCGTGACTACCTAAACGAAATCGACAGGGAAGCCTGCCTGAGACTCTTCGCGGAATATCAAACCCTAAATTCCGCCAAATACTAACGTGCCACCGGGGACGGTTCTCTTTGGCACGTTTTTGCAACTTGGCGAGCCCTTCGGCTCGTCCCTCCTTTCAGTCGGGATCGCGGAATTGCTTCGCAATTCTGCGACTTGGACGGTTCTCTTTGGCATGTTTTTGTCTCCTCCTTCTTGCGGAGCAGGGGAGAATATGATAGACTTTTACGTATGAGATAAAGGCGTAAACTTCTTTTGCAGGCTTTGCGCAAAAGAGTATGCCCTAAAAAAACAGAAAAGGAGAAAAACATGGCTGACGTAAGACCGGAATCTATGGAAAGAATCACGACGCCTGAGCTGGCAAAGGCATTTATTGCAGAGCAGGTGGAAGCAGTAAAAAAGCAGGTGGGAGACAAGAAGGTGCTCCTTGCCCTTTCCGGAGGCGTTGACTCCTCCGTTGTGGCTGCGCTTCTCATCAAGGCCATCGGCAAGAACCTTGTTTGCGTACACGTAAACCACGGCCTGCTTCGTAAGGGCGAGCCTGAGCAGGTGATCGAAGTGTTCAAGAATCAGATGGACGCCAACCTCATCTACGTTGATGCGACAGATCGCTTTTTGGACAAGCTGGCAGGTGTGGCCGAGCCCGAAAAGAAGCGTAAGATCATTGGCGAGGAATTTATCCGCGTATTTGAGGAAGAGGCAAGAAAGCTGACTGATGTAGATTTCCTGGCACAGGGAACCATCTATCCCGACATTTTGGAATCCGGTCCCGTGAAGGCACATCATAACGTAGGAGGTCTTCCCGAGGACATCCATTTTGAGGGACTTGTGGAGCCCATTAAGCTCCTGTTCAAGGATGAGGTCCGCGTCATCGGTCGCGAGCTCGGCCTTCCTACCGGCATGGTAGAGCGCCAGCCCTTCCCCGGCCCCGGGCTTGGCGTTCGTTGCACCGGAGCCATCACCAGAGACCGCCTGGAGGCGCTTCGCGAATCCGATGCCATCCTTCGCGAAGAATTTGCAAAGGCGGGTCTTGAGGGCAAGGTATGGCAGTACTTCACCATCGTTCCCGATTATAAGTCCGTTGGCGTAAAGAATAATCTGCGCAGCTTTGAGTGGCCCTGCATCATCCGCGCCGTCAACACCAAGGATGCCATGACTGCTACCATCGAGGAGATTCCCTATGCCCTCCTTGGCAAGATTGTAAGCCGCATCACCAGCGAAGTTCCCGGCATCAACAGAGTATTGTATGATCTGACGCCGAAGCCCACCGGAACCATTGAGTGGGAATAATCCCCAGGCACATTTAAGAAAATTGTAAGTCTGGAACCCCTTGATTTTTTATAAGGGATTCCAGACTTTTACTTTGGGCGGATATTCTTGACTTTGCGGAACATTTGCGGTATTTTTGTGGTACGATTTGCGGAACAAGTTAGCAAGGGATGTCATGAAAATCATGTCAGGGAGCGCGTAACCCATGTAATATACTCGGAACCTAATTCTGAGGGAAAGACAATCGTGGAATGTCTTTTTCAGGGATTTGGAGGGGTCATGCCCTTGGCCGTCGATGAAAACGGGGATTCTTTTGTAAAGGAGTACCTGGATATTATGGACAAGGCACGCCCTTATTCCACTCATTCATTCTGAGGTTCGTGCCATTATTTCCGAAGAGGCTGATGCCTATTTTGCGGGAGCTAAGACGGTTGATGAGGTGGCAGACATCATCCAAAATAGGATACAGCTATATCTGAAGGAACGCTAAAATAAAGCCACATGCGTATTCTGGAAAGGAAAGTATAGAAGAACAGTTCGGGTTTTTTGGCAGCAACACGGACTTTAGCTGTTACCATTGCTTTTTGTTATTTGGGAGGATATTTATGAAAAAGTGGAGAATGGTTTTGAGTTGTGTGTTGCTGGTCGTTTTATTAAGTTTGCTTGGCTGTGCTGGAAAGAAAGAAGAAAGCCGTTATCTGAATGTAGCTGAAAATAATCAAGGGAAGAATGTTTTGAAACTAGCAGGAGTTTGTTTTGCTGATCATCCAGAAGTACAGGAGGCAGTTGCTGAGTTTAATGCGGTTCAAGATAAGGTACAGATAGAATTACATGACTACATGGATGGAGTGGAAGATTTCAATGATGCCGTAAGCAGGATGAATTTGGACATTATGAGAGGGAACATACCAGATCTTCTCATGGTTTCTAGCCCCATTGATTCGTCCGTATATGCTGGGAAAGGACTTTTATGCGATTTGTATAGCTTGATGAAAGATGATGTAGATTTTTCTAAAGAAATGATTGTCTCATCTGTATTAAGTTCCTACAAGGAAAATGGAAAACTGTATTCTCTTATGCCTGGCTTTGCAATAAAAAGCGCGTGGGGAAAAGCAAGTGAGCTGGGATCAAAGAACGGAAAATCTTTTCAGGAATTTAGGGATATCCTGAAAGGGGGTAACGGAAAGCGAACTGTTAGCGGATTCTCTGCGGATGAATCTGCGTTAGTAGTATTGACTAATGCGCTAATGGATGATTTTATTGATTGGGAAAAAGGCGCTTGTTATTTTGACGGCAAGGAATTTCATCACTTGCTTGATTTTATATCAAAGGATTATAAACGCTATGAGTATGTTCCTTCGGGAAATGGATTTGTTAGGGACATATTAGACAATAAGGTGACAATTCTGTTTGGTGAAATCTTCTGCGTTGGCGACTATCTTATTCAAAGACAACTTTATGGGGATGATTTGGTGTTTCTGGGTATGCCGACTGATTCTGGATCAGGAACTGCGTTGTTTGCCGTTGGCGCGAGAATAGCTATTAGTAGTAAGACAAAAAACAAAGCGGCTGCATGGAATTTCCTAAAATATTATTGTGAAAAAGATATGCCGAATCGTTCGTATTTTCCGATTATGACTCAAAAGTTTGAATCCCAATTGAGATTATCGCAAGATGTTATGACAATGAGCGATGAATCTGGTAACACAGTAGAGAAGCCTTTGGCATTCTACTTTGATGGAGTGCAAAATCACATGATTTATAAAGCAACAAAGAAAGAATGTGATGATTTGGTTTCTTTGGTACAGAGCGCGGACCGTAAATTTGAGTATCATCCGGAGATTATGAAAATCATTCAAGAAGAAGTAGGTAGCCTTATGTCTGGAGACAAATCTATTGAGGATATAAGTGAAGTTATTCAAAACAGAGTTGAGCTGTACTTAAAGGAATAAAAGAAAATATATTGTTTTCTATACTTTTCAACCATTTTGTGATATACTTAATACAAGAAGAGTAGTTGTATTAAAGGAGTTGATTGCTATGATACCTTTTACGATAGATGAATTGACTGCTTGTCTTAAAGATACATCAACTGGCGATACTATTGAGACAGAGGTCATTCGCATCAAAAGAAAAAGCTTTCTGGCAAAGTTTAATAAGAATACGGGGTGGTATGTCAACTAGTCGAAGTTTCCGCAAGAGGTTGAAGTGTATGCACTTGTGATCAAGGGTACGGTTTGAAATTGTATTGGAGATGATACCAATGTTTTCAAGTATCTTATGGTAACGTGTCAACAACCAAATCAATGCTGAAAGCATAAATGAAAGGAGCGCATTTATGAAGAAGAAAATCATTGCATTATCTTTGTTAATGGCAGTGCTAATCTTGGCTTTTGGAGTTAGCGTGTTGGCTACATCTGGTGATGACGTAACTACCTGTGGCGAATGCGGAGCCGCATTATCGGAGGGTGGAACGCACATAAATAGCTATACTACTACGCATACGGTATTTTATAACGGTCAATTTGAAACTTGTACCATTGCACATGACAGATCACGTGTTGAGAGGTTTTGCCCTAATGGTCATGGAGTAAGATGGACGGGAATATGGCATTATTTGTGGCATTCTCATCCATATTGTACGGATACTGGTTATTGGGAATAGTTAATTGCTTTTTCGTGGAGCCACGTGAATGCTGTTCGCGTGGCTCTTTTGAGGAGAAGAAGGCCGTGAAACGATTATGGGTTTTGGGAGCATTTATGGCGTTGACAGTCTGCTTGACTGGATGCAACGGGCAAACTGCCGTGAGAGAGGTTAAGTCCTCCAGCTGGATGGAAACGGGTTTTCATGCCCCTTCGCAGGCGGATGACGGCGAGACGGTGTGGCCGGAGGAGTATTTCGAGTGGAACTTGCAGGGCATTACGCTGGAAAGTCCGCGGGAAGTGATCATTGCGCAGGGAAATGCCAAATCTTGGAAAAACAAGACATACCGTCTTTACAGAATATGTGAACTTCCTGATTATGCCGTGTTAAGGTGGGCGCTGGTGATTTGTGATGCCGACACGATGCAGTACGAAACCAAAATCATAACCCATGAGCAACTGGGCCTTGTGCAGGAAGACGGGAAAAAGAAACAAGGATTCCTGATTGACGTGGAATTTTTGGATTCGGAGAACTTCGTGTTCCAGTGGGTCGAGAATGCGGAAGACGAGGAGGGCTTCTTTCGGCAGAGTGCGGACGTTCGCATATTCACCGACCTAAATGGTTCCTTAAGCGCAGTGGATTTATGGGACGGGTTTGAGAAACGACAATTCGACGCAGAACGGCACGCCCAGAACCTTATGCCCCCGGCTTCCTGCGTGTGCGATGAGCGAGGTAACTTGTATGGCGTGGCAACGAAGGGAAAGGAAAAGGTTTTGTGGGTGGCAGATTCCGCTGGGAACCTTGTCATGGATTACAGACTGCCGCCCGAAAGGACTCCCGTAGACTGCCTGCGAACGGACGAGGGCGAAATCGTATGGCTGTTTGACGAGGGAAGAAAGCAAATCTTTTCGTGGATCGACGTGGAAAAAGCCGAAGTAAGGGACGTGGCGGAATTGTCTGAACGGTCGAGAATCACCAAGCTGTACGGAATGCAAAACGGCGTAATCTATTACGAAGATCGCGAGAACGGAAAGGCGTACGCATGGGACGTGACCACCGGAAGGCGTTCGCTGTTCATGAACTACGCGGAAGGCAACTTTTCGTCCGCCTTTGGCATTGCCTATGCCTTTAGAAATGAAGGGAAGCCTTTGGTAAGGCTTTACCGCGTTACGGATTCGGACGGGAAAACGGAAGACTGGCTCGTCAGCGTCAGTCGGGAGAAGGGCGGCAACCAGGTGAACATTGGACTGTTTGCCACGGACGAGGTTGGGCGTAAGGTTATTTCGGAAGCGGCGGGGCTGGCCTTTCAGAAGAATCCAAACGCTTCCTGCGTGAGCCAAAGGGTTTCCGAGGACGAAAAAAACAGGTTTTTGAATGAACTGATTGCCGGCGAGGCACCCGACGTAATGTACGTCTCCAGGGGAGACTTTCTGGTTATGGCCTCAAAAGGGTTGCTCATGGATCTGACGGAGCTTCTCGGGGAAAGTGAATTAAACGGGATCCTGCCGGGAGCGCTAGACTTGGGAACCGTTAACAATCATTTGTACGGCCTGCCCGTTGGCGTCAATGCCCGCACCTATTTGGTCGCGAACGAGACATGGGGGAAAGACACCTGGACCATTGACGACATGTTGGAACTGTTTAGGGAGGGGAAGCTTGACGGAACCGTTTATTATAAAAATGCAGAATCTCCGTTTGCGCCCTTGGCGACAATCAGAACGTTATTAAGGTTTTGTTATCATGAACCGTGGCTGATTGACTGGGAAGCAAAAGAATGTCATTTTAACGGAGAAACGTTCATTGAATTGTTGTCAGCCTTTAAGAGGGACGAACAAAATGACACCGAGACAATGTTGAAACAGGGAGAGAGGTTTGCGTGGGCAGAATTTAATTCAATGTCTTTTATTTCCGACTTTGGAATCAGGGAAGAATGGGAGAAGGGACATTACGTCGGATATCCAACCAATGGCTCCAGCGGAAATTATTTAGACACTGCGGGAATCCTGGTCGTAAGCGCAAAAACGACAAGAAAAGACGCAATACGCGACCTGTTTGAGTGCTTGCTTGACGCAAAGGTGCAAAGGAACAACTGGTGCTGGCAGAAAACGGCATTGCCAATCATAAAGCTGACGAAGATTGAAACCACCAGTAACGGCGAAAAAACCTTTCTTGACCGTTGGGAAATCAGAAATATGGAGGACGGAAGGACAACGCTCGAGGCTGCGGAAGAATTTCTGGAGAGCTGCGTTAGCGCCCCGATGCAGGAGACCGAGATAGAAAACATTGTATTTGAAGAAGTTTCTGGGTTCTTCGAGGGAAACAAGAGTGCAAGGGAAACGGCGGAGGTGATTCAGAACAGAGTACAGCTTTTGCTTTATGAATCACAGTAAAATGAAAATGGATGCAAGAGAAATTTGTGATTCATTCGTAATAAAGGCATTGCACCATGTCAACTAAATGTCAACAAAAACTTATAAAACACATTGGAATGTATGGAATATTCGGAATAGCCATACAAAATATATGTAAAAAAGAATTTGTTTACTACAAGATATAGTTGCTCTTATCGAGTGGGAATAATACAAAAACAGTGGAGAGCCTTGATATATAAGGCTCTCCATTTTTCATGTCAACAAAATGTCAACAAAAAAATAAAACATAGCTTTGGGGAACTTGTGAATCATAAAGTGAGTTCGATAGATTCGCTAAGATTTTTGACAAAATTGGCATGTTATTTTCTCTATTTTGAAAAATAAGATGGCTAATTTTGATTGGCCTTAACAAAATCATTGTCCGCTGATGAACGGCAAGTTATATCCATAATCATCCCGTAAAGAATATTAAACAAATCTTAAACTTCAGGATTCTAGCAAAGTGTTATAATTATTTCGTAAGAAAAAGTTTGAGGAGGATTCTGGAATGAGGATAAAAAGATTCGCGTGGATTGGAATAATGTTTTTGTCCTTCCTGCTTGCTTTGTGCGGTTGTCACGTAAAAGAAACAACGCAGGATAGCCAAGAGTCCGTGACGGTGATGGACGATTGGATACCCATTCAGGTTTTGGAGCATGAGTGGGTAGGCTTTGGAAAGGCGAAGGAAGCAGCTGAGCCTTGGCATCCGGTGGATTATCATGAGGGGTATTGTCAAGTGCCTGGGCAAGATTGGATTCAAAGTCAAGATTTCTATGCATGGTCTGGGGATTACCTATACATACTTTCGACTTTCAGTGATGCGGAGGGCTTTGAAACGCACCTTCAATTATCAAGGATTGACATTGTTTCCATGGAGGAAACAAAGGCAAGTCTCGATTTCGCCAACATGAAACTTTCTGCGGACATGGAAGGAACTGCTGAGGATAAGGACGAGCTGATGAAAACCTTGCGCCAGGGCTATGTGACATCCATGGATGCCTTGGACGACCGGGTATATCTTTTCCTTGCGGTAAGGAATGAGGGTGGGAGCCTTCTGCATCATTACTTCATCGAGATGGGAAACGATGGAGAGATTTATAATATTATGGATTTTGCAAGCCAGCTTTATGGAGAGGAACGGGGAGAACAATGGAACCTGCCCCGTGGCTTTGTGTCAAAGGATGATGACATATGCTTTATTGACGAAGCAACAAAGAAATTGGAACTGTTTTCCAAAGATGGCGTTTCGAAGGCTAAGGTCGACCTTCAAAGCTTTTCGGGAGATGTGTTCGTTAGCATGATTGGAAGGGCAAACGACGGCACGCCTGTTTTTCAGGCTATTGACTGGAAGGGGCGCATAAGTTACTTTACGCCTGACGCCATTACATTTGAGGGAAGAAGTGAACATACCTTGTCTTGCCTTGATGACGAGGGCGGCATGCTTTTGTGGTTAGATTCAAGCTTGGTTCGTTGGAACGTGGAAACGGGAGAGGTAGGCAAGTTATGTGGACTGAAAGGACTTGAAGAGTCTTTCTGTAAAGGCATTCGCAAGAACTCTAAGGGACAGCTCGTTCTCGCATATGATGAAGGGGACGGAATCTGTTTTTACAGGTACGCGGTAGGCGAGGGAAATGTCAAGGCAACGCTGCGGATCGCGTCATTTTTTTCGTATGGCTATGTGGAAGATTGCGCGGCAGATTACGAAAGGACGCATCCCGGCACCTTGGTGGAATTTACGGAATATGAAAATCCTTTTCAAAATCCCGCGTCACTGAACCGCCTCGCGGAGGAATGTAAGGGAGACAAGGGAGCTGACCTCATTCTATTTTCCGGAAAGAAGCAATTGGAAACTTTGCAGGGAGCGGGGAGCCTCGCTGGCTTAGATGGCATTTTGTCGCCGGAAACCATGAAGGGACTGTTTGGATGCGCCAGGGAACTTGGAAAGGTTGGCGACGCTTTGTACGGAATCCCCTGTGAAATTAGCCTTAAATGCATGATTGCCTCCAAGGCGGATTGGGGAAAGGAAACCTGGACGGCGCAGGAAGTCATGGAATGCTATGAAGACAGAAAGGCAAGGGAGGAAGGCCTTGAGCGATTTATGGCTTTCTCATATCCGGCAGACAGCCAACAGCTTTTATTTGATTTATGTATGGTAAACCTTGATGACACGCCGTTCATAGATTTTGAAAAGGGAAGCTGTGATTTTAATTCCATGGAGTTTAAAACGCTTTTACGGTTTTGTAAGGAGAATGCGGAATTACAAAGCTTCGAGTATTTGAATGGTGATGAATTGGCCTCACAGATTCGTTCAGGGAAGGCGTTTGAGTATCCGTTTGAAGGAGAGCTGGCCAGCTATTCAGGGGTCAGGGCGAAGCTTGGAAAGGAGTATTCAAGCGTGGGCATGCCTTCGGAAAATGGACAGGGATTCATTGCATTGTCGTACAGATACGTTACCATGAATGCTTTTTCTAAGAATAGGGAGCTGGCGGCAGATTTTTTGGAATATCTTCTCTCGGAAAAATGCCAGGTCAAATATGGCAGGGGCAGGTGGGTCAGAAGGGACGTCATTGAAAGCCATGTCAGGGAGCGCGTGACAAGCGTAATTTACAAAACACCGGATTCTGAGGGAGAGGAAGTCATTGAATGCCATTTTCAGCAATATGGAGGGGTCATGCCCTTGGCCGTCGATGAAAACGGGGATTCTTTTGTAAAGGAGTACCTGGATATTATGGACAAGGCACGCCCTTATTCCACTCATTC
>ONSO01000207.1 GCA_900320485.1 uncultured Lachnospiraceae bacterium
TTTTGATCCCGAGGGAATGGAGATTACCAGCAAAAGTACGCCCAGCAGTACGATAACTGCAAGATTCTCTTTTTTCAAAAAACGCAAACTTCGCGCTTTCTCTCCAAAAAACCGCCCCGCGTGAAACTTATGAACCATCTTCCCCTCCCCACGCATCAAGATCAAACTCCGCGATCCGTTCCATCGAAGCTTCAAAGCCCCGTCCCCTCCACCAGCTCTCAGGATCCACGTTCCCTCCAAACAGATTCCGGACGGGTATGAGAAACTGAAGAAGGATGAGCAGATTCATTATAAATCTTAAGTATTTTTCATACTGCTCCCTGGGCCGGAAATAAATGACGGCCCGGGCACAGATCATAAAGATCGTAAGCCTTCCCAGATCCCGAACAAGTCCCTGCAAATAACTCCCTCCCACTACTTTGCCGAAGCACAGGTCATTGCCATGATGATCAAAAAGAATAGCAGGGCCGCCCCGGTGATGCCAAGAAGTAAAAGCCCCGCCTCCCCGGCCCGGTCCATGGCCTTTGTAAGCCTTTTGTCACTGACAATGCCCATCACTGCAGCACTTAATTTTAGCGTTACTGCATATGCCGCCAGTTCCAAAAGCGGCGAAAGACATGAAAAGACCAGCAGCATCATCAGAAGAATGCCCATGCCATTTTTGATCACAAGTGCCGAGCTGACTGCCAGTTCTAACACGCCCTCGGCTCCGTCTCCAATACCCGGTATGGCGCCGATCAGCTTTTTCGCAACGCTCCCGCTCAGCTTATCCACCGCCGGCGTCAGAACGGACTGCAAAAAACCAAGCCCGCCTATGATACCCACGGCGATTTTTAAGCTCCAAAAGATTCCTTTTTTTATCAATTCCAAAAGAAACTCCAACTGTTCTTTTGAAAGCAATCCCTCCAGCACCGTCAAAAGAAAAAAGCACTGGACCAGTGGCAGAAATCCGCCCTGCAGTATCCTTTCCACCCCATAGATCAAAAGCGCCGAAGCCTGGTATCCCGCACCTGCCGTAATGGTTCCCGTGGATATGCCGACGGCAAATAGATACGTCGGCATGAGCAGCCTGATAAAAAGGCAAACGCTCTCCAAAGCTCCCTTTGCCACCTCCAAAAGTCCCAGAAAACACCTGGTCAAAATCGCAGTCTGGCAAAGGTAAGTAAAATAAAAGCTGAGCTCCCCCACCATAAAACGGTCCAGCAGATCCGAAAACTGCATGGAAAATGCCCCCAAAAGTCCTAACAGGATCAATCCGGAAAGAAGGCTCCTGACCCCCAACAGCCGCTCTCCCAGGCCTCCCAGCCCCGTTTGGAAAAGATATGCCGCAAGTTCCGTTATCCTTCCGCTAAACAGCTCGTCCAGCATGGTTTCCAGGGAAAAATGAACTGCCGGAAATAACTCCCTGATCCTTCTTCCCAGCTCTCCCACCCTCATTTCATCAAAAAGATCCGTAAGCTCCATGTCTCCTCCCCGCCTTCACCAAAGGGCGCTGATCTGATCAATGACGGCCACCAGAATGGATATGCCGGAAAAAGTCACCGTCAGCTTTCCAAGGATCTCCAATTGAGTGGCAAGGAAACCATAACCCGCATCCCTGCAGATCCCTGCGGAGAAATCACAGACGTAAGTGATCCCAAGGACTTTAAGCAAAATGGTAAATGCCTCCTTCCCTTCCCCAAGGTAAGCCTGCAGGTGAGAAAGGCGCGTTACCACTTGTTGAAGTCTGGAAAAACAACTTGCAAGCACCAAAAGCCCCAATGCCACGCCAAACAAAAAACCATATGCCGGCTTCTCACTTTTTAACAGCAAGGCGATAAGAACGCCCGCAACGGCAAAAACGCTTATTTTTATAACGCCGTCCACTTTTCCCCCCTTAAATAGCAAAAAAGGCCTGGACCGTTTGAAACAGGTCATAAATGTACGGGATGATCCAGGAAAGAACCAGGATCAGACCCGCAAGGCTGATCAGGAAAGCATGCTCTTCCCTGCCGCTATGCTTAAGCACCTGGCCAAGGAGCGTTACCAAAATGCCAACGGCCGCGATCTTAAAGAGTAAATTCACTTCCATGGCGCACCTCCGAGCTTGTAATTACCAAAGAAAAAGAATGAGAAACAATCCTCCCGACAATCCCAGGCTCCATGCGACGCGGCATTTCCCCCTGCTTTCCTCCTTGCGTTTTCTTAAGATTTCTTCCATTCGCAGCCTGATCCTCTCAAGGCTCCTTCGCTGCATCTCCTCTTCCAAATATCCCCCGGACGGCGCAAATTCATAAAACCAAAGCGCTTCCTCCCCGGATAGATGGCCCTCAAAAACCGGAGCCAAAACTTCCTCCATTACGACTCCAAGCTGCTCCCTTTCGCTGCTCCCCGTCCTCTTTCCGATCTCTAAAAAGGCCTGCCCCAGCTTTGTGTTTCTCCCTTTCCCGGCCACGTAAAAGCATTCCGGGAGCGACCGTTTTCCATAACGGATCTCCCCCTCCATCAGCTCCAATGCATCCCGGAGCTCCGTAAGAAATGCCAGGTCCTGTTTTACGCAAAGAGCATGCATCGCCGCCATGCCAAGCGTTCCAAAAAGGATCATTGCCGCAGCGATCCATTTCACTCAAAGCCCTCCTCACGCTCCCAAATCTTTAAAAGCCGCGGGACGGGACTTCCCCGTCCCAGAAAAAAGATCACTTCAAAAAGCTGGTCCAGCCCCCTCTCCCTTACGTCCCTAATGCTCTCGCCATGCAGCGTTGCCAGGACCTTTACGCCGCACCGCAACGCCTCCCGGAGTTCTTCTGCGTCCTCAGGCTTTCCAAGCTCATCTACCGCCAAAACCGCAGGTCCCATGGACCGGATCATCATTCGCATGCCCAGGGCTTTAGGGCAGCCGCCGAGCACGTCCGTGCGCAGGCCCAGATCATTTTGCGTTACTCCAAGAAAACTGCCTCCGATCTCCCCCCTCTCATCGACCACGCCCACCGTAACCCCTTTTCCATACACGTTTCCATTGGCGACCTGCCTGATGAGGTCTCTTAGCATTGTGGTTTTTCCGCACCCCGGCGGCGACGCAATAAGTACGCTGCGCAGCTCCCCGTTCCGGTAAACCCTTGGCAGGATGACGTCCGCAGCGCCAATCGCCTCCCTTGCTACCCTCAGGTTTAAATACTGCACGTGCTTTACGTTCTGGACCCTGCCTTTTTCCAGAATGACTTCTCCCGCAACGCCGAGCCGGTGTCCCCCTTCCAGCGTCAGGTACCCTTCCCGCAATTCCTCTTCATAGGCATAGAGCGAATCCCTGCAAAAATGCAAAAGAAACGCCGAAAGCTCTTTGGGCGTAAGAACCCTTCCCCGCATCGCTACGCGCCCGTCTCCCCCTTCCCTGACGGAAAGTACTTCCCGTGGCTGACCGTCAGGCATCAGGCAATATTCCCTGCCTCCCGCATACAAGAGTACGGGCTTTTCCGCCCGCATCCGCACCTCCGTGATCCCCGTGACGAAATGAAATGCCCTTCCCCAAAACCCCCGCTCCTCTTTTGGAAACAGCGTCTCCAGCTCCGCGTTCATGCTCATCCCTCCTGCCTTCTTCACAATATATGAGGACAGGCAGAATTTATGCCAGACTTTCTTCCACGAAAAAAGCCCCCGCAAAGCGGGAGCTTTTTGTGACCTAACTCTTCAATTATTCTGTTTGTTACCGGTCCACGGGGGCGGAAAGGATCATTTCCAGATCTCCCGTAAACTTTACCTTGCCGTATCCCGCGGGAAGTATGAAATGGTCTCCCCGTTTTACGTTCCTTCCGTCCATCGTCCCTTGACCTTCAATGACGCTAAGGAGCAGGAAAGGCTGATCCTGGCTGGTTTCAAAGACTCCCCTGACGTTACATTTCCACACGCGGTAATATGCACAGCCAACCAGCTCATGCAGTTCATTTTCAGAAAGGTCTCCCGCATGCACCAAGCCTTTTTCACAAGCCTCATCCGGCACGTTGGTCACCTGAATGCTCTGCTCCACGTGGATCTGGCGGGGCTTCCCGTCCACCAGCCGCCCATAATCATAAACGCGATAGGTCACGTCACTGCTCTGCTGGGTTTCCAGAATGAGCATGCCTGCCGTAATGGCATGAATGGTGCCGGGAATGATCTGGATGAAATCCCCCTTCTTTACCGGAACTCTGCGGATAAGCTCCTCATATCTGCCGGCGTGGACCATGTCTGCAAGTTCCTTCCGGGTCTTGGCATTATGTCCGATGATCAGTTCTGCATTTTCAGGGCAATCCATCACGTACCAGCACTCGGTTTTTCCAAGGCTCCCATTTTCATGCTCCCTGGCATATGCATCATCGGGATGCACCT
>ONSO01000005.1:0-58248 GCA_900320485.1 uncultured Lachnospiraceae bacterium
TCGGCTGGCAGCGTTCGATAAGTGGGAAGGCGACTGGCCAAGGAGAGAAGCATATGAAGAAACGATCAATGATATTAAGATTTGGTTTGCCATTTATCATGGCATCAATCATAGCTTTTGCAGGATGTGGCAGCGGCACTGCAGGACAGGAGTCAAGCGGCACTTCGCTTAGTTCCCAGACCACGGCATCTGAAGAGAAAGTGGAATTCCAGGAATCCCAAACGGGATCCGGGGATGATACAAGCAGCGAAGGATCGCAGTCTGGAAGCGGTGAGGAAAAGATCGCATATGATGAGGATGGCTTGCCATACGTCGCAAATCAGATACTGCTCTATGCCTATCCTGGGACGGATCCGGAATTGATTGAGCGTCTGGCTGATGAGATTGGGGCTGACATCGCAGATTTCACCCCCGAGCTCCAGTTTTACCAGCTAGAGTTTAGGAAGGATAAAACCTATTCCGAACTGAAGGAATACATTGATTTCTTCCTGGTACGGCAATTTATCTCGGACGCGGATCTGAATTATTATTCCGCTGAATCGCAGCCTGACTAAGGCTGGCAACTAAAAAGCTCTTCAAGGGTCTGGCAGATAGCCGGGCCCTTTTTCTTGCGGTGCGCCTTGCGGCGCACATTTCTAATGTGTGAAAGTCCCTAATCCGCCCTAGTAGTGGGAAGGATATAGCCAAAGACAAGGGTGTCCACCGTGAGATGGAATCTGAAGGAAGTCGGATGGCAAATCTCTGGTATAACGAACAGAAATCACATTAGGCTATAGCTAAGGATAGGGTTGCCGTACAAACCAAAGTCCAATAACTACTCGGAATTAGTTATGGTAGATGTGACAGATAGATGGAGAGAAAGAAACGTGTGGTATCAAGGGAGGTCTTGTCAACAAGTGAAAACAGAGTATGAAACTTGTAGTAACAACGAATGGCAAGAAGTCAGCAGAGGTCAAAGTATATGGGAATGGTTAAAATGGTTGCTGGGCGGAGGAAAGTAGAAGTTAATTCCTGATGATTTTATGATTGAATGAAATGATTCCGCTTGCATACCGGCCGTTACCGTGATAGTATGATGCAAGAGACCTGGCGTATAAAATCAGTTGATTACGGAAGAAAAGAGAATAGGCCGGCAGAAGATGGGGGTATAAATGGAAATGAATTTCGTGACGTTGACGATCGGCAAGCAAAAGAACATTGCGCTGATTGCCCATGATAATAAAAAGGCGGAGTTGATCGCCTGGTGTGAAGCAAACAAGGAGATTTTGAAAAAGCATTTTCTTTGCGGAACGGGTACGACGGCCAAGATGATAACGGAGCAGACCGGGCTCCCCGTGCGAGGCTATAATTCCGGCCCCTTGGGCGGCGACCAGCAGATCGGTGCAAAGATTGTCGAGGGAAGAGTGGATTTTGTGATTTTTTTCTCGGATCCTCTGACGGCGCAGCCGCATGATCCGGACGTGAAAGCGCTGCTTAGGATCGCACAGGTTTACGACATCCCGATCGCCAACAACAAGTCGACGGCAGATTTTCTGATCACGTCTTCCTATATGGATGAGGAGTATGGACATACGATTCTGAATTTCAAGAAGAATATCGAGGAGCGGGCACACACGCTCTAGATAGTTTTAAAGGCCGGCAGAGGATTTCTGTTGGCCTTTATGAATGGAAACCGCGAGCCAAATGACGGCGTATTGTGGGAAAGCTTTTTTCGATGGAGAGGATTTTCGGTCTCTGCTACAAAGCATCAAAGGATTTCCAACAATCGACGGAAAACTTTCAACTACCCCCCAAAGCTGGTTACCAATCTTGGTTTTGCAACGTCATAAAATTAAAACGGATTGAAGTAGCTAAAATATATGTTGACTGCCGCCTAAAGATTTATTGGTACCGATGTTACACAACGGAGAAAATAACCCAAATGTATTCAAAACACGTAGTTCGTGCAAAAAACACGGCGTTTGTGTGGAGACATTTGTATTTTTATGATATGATATAGTAAGATTCATATATCGTCAGAGTCCTTATAAATGTTATGGAAACTATAGCTAGGGAGTTTCTTTCGTAATCTACAAAATCCATCAGGCATAAGGGGTCGATCAGTCATGCGAAAACAAACGTGTTTGATAATATTTCTCTTAATTGCGTGTATCATTTTGGGCTCATGCAATGCGGCTCATGCGAATTTGGACGACCAGGATGTCACCATTAAGATACTTACCACGGGAAATGATGCCGGCATAAAGACGGTGTTGGATCTTATGGCGGATGTCTTCAATTCCGAACATGAGCACGTTAAGGCGGAAATCGTCATGATACCGGAATTTCGCAACATAGATGACACATATGATACCATCAACACCAAGATTTCCGTTAAAGGCGAAATCGACCTTTTATGGCTATGGGACAGCACGGATCTATGGCGATATCAGGAGCGGGATCTGCTGGAAGACCTGACGCCTTACGTAGAGAAATCTGTTGATTATTCCTTGGACCGAATGGTGCCGGGAGTCGTAAAGTGCTTCCAAAAGGATGGCGGCTTCTATGGCCTTTCCCCCTATTTTAGCATTGACAGCTTGGGAGGGAAGGCTTCTCAGATTGGCGAGAAAGCGGGGTGGACGACGGAGGAGCTGTTACGGTGGTTTCAGGAGCATCCGGACTGCAAGGGCGAAATGGGACTATACCCTGATTTTGTCTTAAATTATTTTTTCCTTCCGGGAAATTTAGAACGCTACGTTGATTTTGAGCAAAGGAAAGCTTATTTCGATGGAGAGGATTTTCGGTCTCTGCTACAAAGCATCAAAGCATTGCCCTTAGACAAAACTATGTACGCAGAAACCTGGTATGATGATCAGGCTCGGGATTACGTCCGACTTGAGCTGATCCAGGTTAACAATCTGGAGAGCTATTGTAACTTGTTAAAGGTTTATGGTGAAGAAGCTTGCATCAAAGGATTTCCAACAATCGACGGATTGCCGAGGCACTATATGAGCGCGCCGTGCCTTGCCATGCTAAAGAACGGCGATCATAAAGAGGAAGCATATCAGTTTATGGAATTTGTACAGCTTCGGTTTCCTGAGTATTTTCAGGGAAATTCTCTTTGGACGGATCGGGAGTTATTGGAACAATCCTTGAGCAACGTAACCTCCAAGGATCCCAAAGAAGAGGCCGACAAGGGCATTCGACGTTTAAGTGATAAGGAAGTGGAAGCACTGCGGACGGTGATAAATACGTTAGAAGTGCAATCCTTGGAAAGCAAGAAGATCATTCAGATCGTTATCGAGGAAATCTGGCCCTATTTTAGCGGGGAAAAAAGTTTGGATGACGTGTGTGCCATTATTCAAGGAAGGGCACAATTGTTGCTGGATGAGTGACAAAAGATGCTTTACGTAAAAGTTCAAAAAAGTTATAATGGAATTGTTTGGAAACGCATGTGACATGCAACCCAACAATTCCTTTTTTGTGTTTTATGCTTCTTGTGGAAACCTATGTTATTACGTGATGCATCAAGCATCTTGGGGAAAAATGATTATAATTGGAATATGCGATGATGAAAGCAAGCATCGACAAAATGTCATAAATTTATGTGAACGATATTTTACAGAATGTCCCCTGGATCACAAATATGTTGAATTCATGTCAGGGGAAGAGGTATTCTCCTATCAGGGCGAAAGAATTCTTTTACTTTTTTTAGACATTGAAATGGGCGAGACGAGTGGGCTTGACGTGCTTGATCGACTCAGGTCGAGCGACAAAATTTGGAGGATTGCTTTCGCGTCAAACCATGGCGAGCAAAGATTAGATACCATAGATTTGAAAACTTTGGCCTTCCTGGATAAGCCTCTTCCATACGAGGGAGTTAAAAGGTGTCTTCAGATCGCCATAAAGGAAAATAATGAAAATATTAGTGCATTTTTTACTTTGATTGATGGGAAAAAAAGTATTGAGCTGAGCGAGATAGCTTATATACAGGCTGAACGACATTACGTAACCGTTTTTACAAAGCAGGATTGTTTTATGAGCTTTGACAGCCTGAAGCAGGTTGAGGAACGTCTGTGCGGTACGTCCGTGATGCGAATTCATAAATCTTACTTAGTGAATATGCAGTATGTTAAAAAGATGAGCGCCGAAGAAGTGATCATGTCGGATGGAACAAGACTTCAGATAGGACGAAGGTATCACTCAAAAGTGAAGGATGGCTATCATAATTACATTAGGTCAGTCACCATTGGAAGGAAACTTGAATAATGATCTATTATGGAATCATGCACGTGATCGACTTTATCACCTATTACCTAATTTACATGGTGGTTTTCCATGCTAGTTTTCTAAAAAGTATAGCATGGAAAATGGCAGCATGTTTATTGGGTCTTTTTTTAACGGAAGCATTTGTTGTTATATGCGGCGAGACGCGTGGTGCCCAGATGGTGACGGCGATGTGTGCGATTGCCATTCTTTTTATTCTCAAGAATCGAAGACAACGTATTTGGGGAATGCTTTTATTTCCCGTTGCAATGCTTCTGTCCATGTCCGTAAACGTGTTGGGAACCTATTTTTTTTCCTATTTGCTTCATGTTCCTTACATGGATTTCATGGATGCGCCTGCATTAAAAATATGGGCAGAGATGCCTAGCCTTCTCATATTGACGGTGCTGTGGATGTTTCAAGGGAAACGGGAAACGGAGGAGATGATCTCGCTCTCCATTCCCAAATATTTAATCGTATTATTGGGGGCGGGGTGCCTTTTTGCATTAGTCGGAATTCTGCAAGGATTGATGTTGGGAGACGTGGAAGCATATTCCATGCTTAGACTTTTGGCGATTGCCTCCGTGATCGCAGTTGTGATCTTTGTCATATTAATCTATTGGCAGGCCCTCATTGAAAAAAAAGCTCGGCAATATCGGCAGGAGAATGAGCTTTATCGAAGCTATTTGGAAAAACAAGAAATGCATATTCATGACATTATTGAAGCTGACCAAAAGATGCGTCGTTTCCGACATGACATTCGGGCTCACGTTACAGCTCTGGAGGCAGAAATCGAGATGGGCGACATGGACTCTTTAAAGCAATACGTGCTGCGAATGAAAGAAGAAAGTGAAAAAGGTGTTGCCATTAAATATACGGGGATTGCCGCAGTGGATGCAGTGATAGGAGAATGGCACCAAAAAGCATTGGAAAAAAGCATCAAGTGGACTTGGAACGGTGGATGCCTCCCGCAAAGAGTAGAACACACCTTTGAATTGTGCGTGATTTTCTCAAATCTTTTGAGCAATGCCGTGGAGGCTGCGGCGAAGGTTACCGGAGATAAGGAAATATATGTATATTGTGGGGCAATTCAGGAGAATGTAATTATTCGGATTTCGAACACCTGCGATCAAGATACTACGGTGGACATACCATCTAAGACGACCAAGGCCGATGTAAAGAATCATGGATTTGGATTAAAGAACGTACAAGCCGTTGTTGAAGAGGTAAATGGATCGATGGACAGAAAAGTAGGAAATGGGCATTATACGGTTGAAGTGATTCTGTAAAAGGTTGGACAACTGCTCAGAATTGTAGTTCATGCAATAATTACGTAGTTCATGCAAAGCCATTTGATTTTGTTGATTTATTTCGCGCATAATAAATAAAAAAGGAGGAATAAATGGATGGGTTTGCTGATTGACGTAGATATATGGGAATGGTTAAAATGGTTGCTGGGCGGAGGAAAATAGAAGTTAATTCCTGATGATTTTATGCATTAACAACGTTGTAATTTGATCCGCCGGCTTTTATAATGAAACTGTAACCTGTGGCTGATTTGAGGGTAAAGGCATGTTTCATTTGTTGGGGCAGGAATCAGAGAATCATGAGTGGGGTGGCAAAGCGGAGCGCCCCACTTTTTTCGATGATCTGAATTTGGATCAGATCATCGACCGGGTAACAAAGGACTGGGGAGCGGAGGTACAAAGGCTCTATTACGTGTTACCGGAGGATCCGGGGACGGAGGCGTACCGCAGGGAGATCTACGGGGACGTCAAGGGAGAGAAGGTCTTTCAGGCCATGATGGAGTTTCGGAAAAGCATCAGGGAGTGGAGACGGTGCATGGAGCGGGGGGAGAAGGTGGAGGATGACCTTCAAAAGCGGACGTGGCATCTTAGGGAGACGGAGTGCTACGCGGCGGCGCTGGAAACCCTGCGGGACGCATTGCTTTCGGCGAAGACGGCGGGGCAGTTAAATTCCCGGGGAATGCAGGAATTTCTGGAATTATTGTCAGGCTTCGTGACGGAGCCGGAGTATCAAAAGCACAGGCAGGAGACGGCTGCGCTATGGAAGGAACTCTCCGGATTCCATATTCTCCTTACCTATGAAAAGGAGCGTTTTACCCTGGTGGAAGGGAAGGGAACGGGAAAGTATGAGGGCTTTTTGGAGGAATGCTTCCCGGGCCATGGAAAAATTTTCCGGAGTCCTTTCCTTGCAAGTGATGATTTTTCCAGTCTGGAAGCGGAAATCCTAAAGCAATTTCGAAAGAAGCACAAGGAGTTTTTTGTCAGACTGGAGAAATATTGCCAGATGCCAAAACCTTACGTTCATGAGGAGCTTTTGCGCCTTTTTCCCGAGATGGGGTATTATCTCTCCTTTGCGCAGTTTGAGCGGAAGATGATGGAGAGGGGCCTTACGTTTTGCACGCCGGTAAGAAGCGGTGCAATGAAGCCTTCCGGGAATGGCGCGGAAAAGAGCGGGCGGGAAGAGCTTTCTGCCAAAGGATTGTATGATCTGGCCCTGGCACTAGTAAATGCGGATGAAGGGAAAGAAGTTGTTCCCAATGACGCGCTCCTTCTTGACGGGGAAGACTTTTTCGTCCTGACGGGACCCAACCAGGGCGGGAAAACAACGTATGCGAGAAGTTTGGGGCAACTTATCTATTTTACAAAAATGGGATTGGACGTACCGGCCTTTGCGGCAACCGTGCCCTATTTCCGGAAGCTGTGGACACATTTTTCCGTAGAGGAGAGTGCGCAGACGGGCAGGGGAAAGCTCATGGATGAGCTGGTGCGCTTAAAGCCCATGATGACGGAAGGGGAGGAAGGAGCTTTTATTGTCATCAACGAGCTCTTTACCACTGCCGCGAATTATGATGCCAACGTGATGGGAAAAAGAGTGCTGGAGTTTTTCGTTAACCATCATTGTAAAGGGATTTACGTAACGCATTTAAGCGAGCTTTCCAGGGCCTGCAAGACCGTTGTCAGCCTGCGGGCGGGGGTGGATGAAAAGGGAAAACAAAACTATGAGATCCAAAGAAGCGAGGCGCAGGAAATCTCCGGTGCCAACATTCAGGTTGAAAAATACGGTCTGACGTATCGCCAGCTGAAGGAGAGATTCTCATGAACGTAAATTTACTGTATTCCTACAAGGAATGGACGCCGGTAAAACCTTATTTCGACTGGAACGCCATGGTGAAGGATCTGGGACTTTCCTCTCTATTTCGCGCAGCGGGTAACGATGCGGTCCTGCGTACCAGCAAGGCGGTCTATGCGGAGAAAGAGGATACCTATTTAAGCTTTGTCATGAAAAGGGTCAGCTGTGTCCCTTTGGAGACAAAGGAGGAAGTGAAATACCGCCAGGACGTTCTCGACGATTGCATCCGGAAGGAGGAATTTACCGGAAAGCTTTACCAATTGGCAACGAAGACCCTTGAGGCGTGGGAAGCGCTTGGAAGGCGGCGAAACAGTACCGGGATCCGCGACACGAAGGCGGAGCTCATCACCGACTTGCAGGTGTTAAGACTGTTGGTTTCCGGCGTGACGGAGGTAAGAAAGCTTTTGCTTTCCCATGCGGAAGGTTTTCGGTCGGAGGGCCTTCGCAGCCTGTGCCGGCGCGTGGAGGAGGAATTTTCGGAGGAAGCACTGCTTCGCGTGGAGAAGATCTTGGGGGACGTATCCTTTTATACGGACGTGGCCGTCCGCGAGGTGAAGCGGAACGTTTTTCATTCCTATTATCCGAAGATCGTATTGGACTGCGGTCTCACGGATGGATTAAAGCTCTCGGATTTCCGGATCGAGAGCATGGAAACCCTGGAAAAGCCCTACAGCAAACCATATGGCATCAAGGCAAAGCTGCAGGGACAGATGAACTCCCTTGCGCCAAACGTCATTGCCCTGTATAAGGATCAGGCCTTGCAGGAGGATGCGGCGGAGCTGGAATTTCAGACGGTGAGCTATGTCTATGAGTGTTGCAGCAATCTGGCTGATTCCCTTGGGCATTTCTTTGATCAGCTTCGGTTTCAGATGGGATTTTATCTTGGTGCCATCAACGTCAAATATCAATTGCAGCGCTGCCGGCTGGAATACTGTTTCCCAGAGGTGGGGGCGCAGGACTCCTTAAGCTTCGGGGAACTGAAGGAAATGGTGATGAGCATGGAGCAGAAGGGAAAGACCGTTGGAAATGACGGAAAACTGGATGGCAAGGGGCTTGTGATCATCACCGGCGCCAATCAGGGCGGAAAATCCACGTTCCTCCGCAGCATTGGCATCGCGCAGGTCATGATGCAGTGCGGCCTTATGGTAGCGGCAAAGCGTTACAAGAGCGGCCTCTACCCTAATTTCTTCACCCATTTCACAAGGCGCGAGGACAGTGCCATGAACAGCGGAAGGCTGGATGAGGAACTCCGAAGGATGCATCAGATTGTGAGCAACGTAGGAGAGCGTTCCCTGCTCCTATTGAATGAGTCCTTTGCCACTACCACGGAGAAGGAAGGCTCTGCCATTGCCTATGACATTGTCAGGGCGCTGAAGGAACAGGGGGTCAGGATCCTGACGGTGACGCACCTTTTATCCTTTGCCCAGAGAGTGTATGAGGAGGCGAATACGGACACGGCTTTCTTAAGCGCAGAGCACCTTTCGGACGGAACCAGGACCTTTAAGATGATTCCCCACGCGCCCGAACAGACAAGCTTTGGATTGGAGTTATACGACGAAGTGTTGGGATCCGTTAAAAATAAAGATGACGAAGCAGGAACAGACGTGAGGGAAATGCCATGAAACGATATCAAGCTTCAAAACTGTTATGGCTTACCGTTTTATTTTTGATCATTTCCTTATTTGCATTTATGACGTATCTGATCTACGTAATGCCGCAGTCCCTGGCAGATCCGCTGGTGTTAAAAACGCCGGAGAAATTGCGAAGTGGGCAATGCGTAAAACTCCAGGTGGATAAGAGCATGCTTTTGCCGGCGGATGACGTGGACGAAGAATTTGTGACGTTGACAAAAACTTACCGGCTCCTACCCTTGCAGGCATGGGAGGGAGTGGAGGCGAAGCTTGGCGTCTTTGAGAAGGAAACGCTTGCATTTGCCGAGAAGCTGAAGGATGGAGACGGCGGCGAGCTTTGGCTGACGGCAAGGGTCAGGAAAAGCAAGGTTCTGGGGCTTATGCTGCTCGAGACCAATCAAAAGGAATTTGCTTTTTTGCTGTATCTGGGCATTGCAATGCTTGCCGCTGCCGCGATCAGCTTTGTGACCGTGGGAGGGATTCAAAAGGTCTTCGTAAGGCCCTTTGAGGATTCTGCTACCTATCGGGAATGCTATTTTGGAAAGATTTATAATTTGGAGGAACGCCTTGAGAAGGAAGAGAAAAATTTAGAAATCTACCTAAAGCAGCAGCGGGAATCGCATAAAAGCTGCCTGGTGGGGGCAGGACTGATCCTGGGCGGGATCTTATGCATAGTCTTTGGTTTCAATTTCTTCCTTGGGCTACTGCAGGGGCCCGGCATGACCATCGGCACCTTTGCGATCATCGCAGGGATCAAGTGGATCTGGGCGGGATTCCTTAACTCCGGCCTTACCCTTGCATACCGCCTGTCAGACCTCTTTATGCTTCGCACGGCGTCCGTCCGGATCGATGAAACGGCCAAGCTGATCACGGCGATCAAACATGGCATAAGAGAGAAAGAAAAAAGAATTGTCGGTTGATCAAACGTGCGGAAACGAATGACGGCTGGGGGATCATTTCCCCAGCCGTAAGCCTCTGTAGCGGTTCACCATGGCCCAGAGTTCCTGAGGGCGGACCATGGCAAGGTTGCCGGGGATGGAGCCGGACGCATTTCCGCGGCCAACGTCAGCGCCGCGGCCACCCTCAGCCCCGCGGCCGCCTTGTACGCAGGCGGAAAAGCCCTGCTTTGAAAGCCTGCCGTAAAGGGCGTTCACGCACTTGGGCAGGTCATCACGGCCGTTAAAATACTGCTCCTCTAAGGTGCGAAGTAATGCACCGAGGAGATTGGTCTGTTCGTTGTCCACCACTTGCTCCACAAAGCGCAGTTCCACGGATTCATGGTTTATGGAGACGGCATCCGTACCGTTTCCGCGTACCTTGACCTTCCGGCTCTCGGTCACTTCCTTGTTGGGGAAGGGAATGCGACGGTCGGCGCCAATGACGATCTTATCAGGAAATTCAAGCTTTTCGGAAGTCGCTTCGGCGGCTTCTTTTGCTTTTTTTGTAATGTCGATAGGCTTATATTCCTTCATCTGTAAAATGAGGTCCGAAATTTCGAAAAAGGCGCCGGAGCTGCCTGCCACCAGGATGGTGGAAATGCCCAGTACCTCGTAGAGCTGGCGCATTCTCGAAAGGAAAGGAATGATGGGCTCCTCACCGGGATGGATCACTTTTTGCATCAGCGCGTCCCGCACCATAAAATTGGTGGCGCTGGTATCCTCGTCGATGAGGAGGGTTTTACTGCCGGAAAGGATGGCTTCCACGGTGCAGGCAGCCTGAGAAGTGCTGCCGCTGGCATCCTCGGTGGAAAAGCATTTGGTGTCACGTTTGCTGGGAAGGTCGCGGATAAAGGCGCTGACGTCGACCTGCTTTACGCTGCGTCCGTCCTCACTGCGAAGCTTCATGGCGGTATCCTCCGTGATGACGTACTCCCGGCCGTCCCCGGGGACGTGGTTGTAGACGCCCCGCTCTAAAGCCTTTAGGAGCGTGGATTTTCCGTGATAACCGCCGCCTACGATGAGGGTGATGCCTTTTTTGATCCCAAGGCCGCTGAGCTTTCGCCTGCCGGGAAGCTCAAGCGTAATCTCATCTTCCGCGGGACTGGTAAATTCCACGGCATCTGCCATGGGTCTGTCATCCACGCCGCTTCTTCTCGGGAGAATTGCACCGTTTGCAACGAATGCCACAAGGCCCCTTAAGGAGAGCTGTTCCCGGATGGCCTTCTGGTCATCGGCAAGGGCGATCCATGTTTGAAGCTCTGCCTTATTGGAGACGGCGTAGCGCAGGGTCTTGGCAGCGCAGGCCGGCACGTATTCAAAAAGCATTTTCTTTAATTCCTGTGCCAGGGTTGTGCGGCCCGCTGCGGGGAAGCCGGCGGAAAAGCGTAAAATAAGGTTTCCGTCAGACGGGTTGATGGTCAGGGCAGAGCGCTCAAGGACCTCCTGGCCGCAGGAACTGACGGAGAGGGTACCGGATTTTCCTGAGCCTCCTGCCTTATGGCTGTAGCGACCCAGTTCACGATAAAAGCCGCGAAGGAGATAGTCCTGCAGCATGATGCGGCGATGAGGCTCTGCATAGTATTCTTTGGGAAAGCCATGCTGATTTGCCGCCATATGGATGCTTAAGGAGGAGGGAGCCGCAAAAGGATCCCCCTGTACGTGATCGATGGAGAGTACGTACCCCTGAAACGTATATCTGCCTTTTAAGCTTTTGTATGCGGGATAAGGCTTGTGATCATTTTCCCGAAGGAGCTGCTCTAATTTTCTCATGACGTGTCCTCTTTTCGCTATGCTTTTATGAGCGGAAATACGTGTTTCTCAAGCATTTCCGTTCTTCCTAAATGTTTTTCGGAGAAAAGACATTCTTGGGAAAAGGCATTTCTGAGAAATGCACTTCCCCGTGACATTTTAGCACGAAACCGGAGGCAAGGCAACGCCCCGGTTGCAGGATTTATCGCGTCATGCTTTCCACGTACTCCAAAGCCTTTTCCAGCTCCACATCCCTGCCGCCATCGCGGAACAGTTCCAGCACGTCTTCAGGGGGATAGGTGAGCACAACGTCAGGCAGAAAGCGGGCCTTCCGGTCGCCGCGGGCATCCACGGCAGGCTCTCCCTCCAGGGTGGGAGAAAGGGCGATGGGGATGCGGAGCGTGAATTCTCCATCCGTCAGATAGGCCATGCCGCCGGTACTCTGGGCACTGCCCCAGGTTGTGGAGGAGCCGATGAGAGTGGCGCCGCACTGGCTTTGCAAAAAGTAAGCCATGAGGTCGCCGGCGCTGCAGGTATCTCCGTTTACCAAAACCGCAAGGGGAAGGTCTTTCCAAGGGCCGGTTCCGTATTCCTTAGGTTTGGAGAGTGTGTGATACGTGTTGTCTGCATAGTATCCGACGTCACAGGGCTGCGGCTGATCCGTAAAGAGTCCCACAACGGCCTTTGTAAGAAACCCGTAGCCGCCTCCATTGCAGCGGACGTCGAGGATCAGGGCCGTCATGCCTTGCGCTTTTAGTGCTTCCAGCTTTCCGTTAAGGTCATCATAGAGTTTTTTGGAGTATCCGGCCAAAGCTGCCTTGATCACGTCCATTGGCGGATCGCCCAGATAGCTTTCTTCCGTAATTCTTAGGTACCCAATATGGTCGTTTAGCATGCAGGTTGCATAGTTTTCCGTACCTAGCTTGTGAGTGCAATAGATCCTGTCAATTGCCTCCGTGCGGCGGGGGCGGTAGGAGCCATTGGCATGCAGGGTAACGGTTTGTTCCCGCATATCCTTATCCAGAAAGGTAACCTGAATTGTGTCGCCACCTTGGCCTGCAAGGAAGACCGGCTGGAAGAACTGCTCATTTTCCAGATAACTGAAGGCATTGCGGTCGATGCATTTTACGTTCTTTACGGCCTCGCTGACCGCAGTGCCGTCCCATTTTGTGATAACGGTGCCTTCTAAAATGCCTGCCGCTGCTGCTTCGCCGTCCTCTTCCACAAGCACGGCGAGAAATTCTCCTGCCTCATCGCGGAACATGGAAAAACCGTAATCATTTCCGGCAAGGCGGTCTAAGGCTTCCTTTTCCGCGGCAGTGTCTTTTATGCGAAGAGAGATATGAGCATCATTCAACTCGTATCTGAGTTCATAAAGCGCCATGATCATGGCAACCTTATCCCGGTTCTTTTCCGCCTCGCGGGCAAGGGGCAGGTATTTTTCTTTCAGGGCATCATAATCATATTCCTTCCAATCCCTTAGTACGTAAGCAACCGCAAGATCGTCGATGGTCTTTTCCAAACTCTTTTCCCAACCGTCATGCGTATGATTTCCAACGTAGACCCGCTCGAACAATACGGCCAGGGCGGTCAGCCCAAGGACCAGAAGGAAGACGGAGAAGATGCTGACAAGAACGGCATAGGCTTTGTAGGAGCGCTTAAAAAATACCAGCACGCCCCACAATAATATGATCAGGGCGATCAGTCCGGGCGCCGCAAGGCGCCGGAAGGTCAGATCCTCATAGCCGGTGATGCGGTTTCTTGCGTAAAACAGCAGGAAAAAGACCATGGGGATGGCACAGAGAAAGGACCATAATTTCTCCTTTTTGCCCTTCAAAAAATGATGCGCGGCCACAAGGAGCGGGATGGACAGGAGCATAAAGAGAAGGAGAAATTTATAGGACGGCTCCGTTAACAAAAATATGACGTAAAGGTACTTCAAAAACATGATAAACCTCCCTTAGGATCCGCAGCAGGATCACTTGTTTTCTCGGAAAAGCGTCACCCCGTCAAGCATGGTGCCACTTTCTTTCACGTAGATATCATAACGCGGATGAACCGTAAAATCTTTGCGAGATTTTTAATTCTTTTTGTGAATTGGAGAGAGGGCGGTGGATTTACGATTGCGTCTTGAAATTATTCCGTAAAATTGACGAAAGGTGGGGAGTTTGCTATACTAAAAAGGCCGCGCGCGGAGCAGGAAGAAAAGGTATTGGCGGGATGGCAATCAGAAAAAGCAGGAGAAGTGGGAAGATGAGCAAGAAGAAAATAAAAATGCTGGGATTGGCCGGGCTTTTGGTTCTTTGTCTGGGATTGGCAGGCTGCAATGGCAACGGAGCGGAAAGCATTGGCGTGAGCAGTGAAGCGGAAAGCGCAGGCGTGAGCAGTGAAGCGGAAAGCGCAGGCGAGGGCAGTAAGAACGAAAACCTGGAAGAGGCGCTGACAAGCACTAAGGATAGCTTAGAACAGGAAGTCCCGGCATCTGCGGAAGAAAGCAAGGTGGCGGAAGAAAGCAAGGTGACGGAGGAAGACGACGTGGCCTTAAAGGATGCCTGCGGTGATTATTTCCTTTTGGGCGTTGGGCTGAACGGAAGCACGCTGGAGAATCTGACGACCTATGATGAGGAATACATGGCGATGGTGGAAAAGCATTTTGACAGCGTGACGCTGACGAATCTCATGAAGCCCGTCTATATTCTTCAGAAGGAGGCAAGTCAAAAGAGCGAAGACGGCATGCCGGTTCTTTCGTTCGAGACCATTGACGATACGCTGCAGTGGTGTATGGATCACGGCATTAAGATGCGCGGGCATACCCTTGTGTGGCATACCCAGACGCCGGACTGGTTCTTCAGGGAGGGATACCTGGACGACGGGGCGTACGTCGATAAGGAGACCATGCGCTCACGCATGGAGAGCTATATCCGTCAGATGCTGGAGCACGTACAGGATAATTACCCGGGCGTGGTCTACTGCTGGGACGTGGTAAATGAGGCAGTGGATCCCGGAAAGGGTGACAAGGAGAGCTTTTTCTCATGCCGGACGGAGCTGGACGGGGCGCCAAATCCCTGGTACGTGACCATGGGGCCGGAATACGTGGAGGCGGCTTTCCGGGCTGCAAGAAAGTATGCGGCGGAGGACGTGAAGCTTTTCTATAATGATTTTAATACCTATGAGCTGGCAAAGCGGAATGCCATCTGCAAGCTGTGTGAGGATCTGAAGGCAAAGGGCCTCATTGACGGGATCGGCATGCAGGGGTATTGGGGCGTCGACTATCCGAATATCACGGCCATCACCGGAACCATTACCATATTCTCCAAGCTGGACCTGGAGATCCAGATCACGGAACTTTCCGTGGGCGTTGATGAAGAGACGCCGGAGGCTTTTGAGGAGCAGGCAAAGCGTTATCGGAACATTTTCCTGAACCTGAAGGCTTTGGATACGCAGGGAGGCGGAACCTGCAATATTACGAACGTTACGTTTTTTGGTCTGAAGGATCATTACGTGGCAGGGGATAAGACCAATGCCAGATTGTTTGATAAGGACCTGAATCCGAAGCCTGCCTTTGACGCGGTGCTGCAGATTTTAAAAATGCTATATCAGAATTAAGGCACGGTACGTGACCGTGGTCATGGTTTTGGAGTGGAAATCATGACCGCGGTCACTTTTCTTATGCCCGGAAATCCGCTATGATGTTTTCAAGGTTATGAAGTCTGTGCCGGCCGGTCCTGCCGCAGAGCGAGCAGGAAGCAGCGCGGCTTATAAGAAATGCAGGAAAAAGTAATCGCTTGCAAGAAAAGCAATAAAGGAATGCAGTAAAAGGAGCGGGAATGAAAACAAGGTTATCGGCTTGGAAGTACGTGAAAAATAATAAACGGGCGGTGGCGGTACTGGTGACGGCGCTGGCGCTTTCCTTTATGGCGATCTACGTGATCCACGTGCTGCTGCAGACAACGGTGGAGAGCTTTAAGCCCATTACGCTGGAGATCCCAAAGAAGCTGTCCTACGCGAATTTAAGTGACAAGGCCTACGGGGTAAACCGGGAGGATTATGATACCTACGAGGATTATGATGCGGCAGTGGGGGAAAGGCGCGGGGAGCTGATGGAATCCATGAAGAGGCGGCAGGGGATAGATAACGTCACGTACGTGCAGATCCTCAAATGCCTGTATCAGGCCGTTGTCGGACAGCTTAGCTATGAGGTTCCGCTGCTTTCACCGGGGGAGATCCAAGGGTTTCTCAATCACGTGGATGCAAAGCTGGTGGAGGGAAGGATGCCTGGCGGCGACGGTGAAGTATTGGTGGACAGTGCCGTTATGAAAAATGCCGGCTGGGAAATTGGCGACTGGTTTATGAAAGATTGGTATGGTGAGACCTTCCGCATCGTTGGCGCCATCCGGTCGAAGTACTTGGTATCCGTGGGAACGCCCATGGGACATACCAATTCCGGCATTTATCTGGTAGTTTATAATGACGAAACGGCAACGGACCTGCGCTCCATCTTAAAGGAGGAAGGCATTAAGCTAAGCGAGGAAGACGTCGTTGTCGATGCGGCGAAAGGACGGGAACTCTTTGAAAAGGACGTGGAGGACGTGATCGGCACGGTGGTTTCCGTCATTTCGCTGATTGTGACCATCTTTCTGGTGATCCTGGTAATGGTTTCGTATGTCTCCTTTATGCGGAACCGCGTGAATGAGTATTGCCTTTACGCCTCCATCGGCTATGGCAGGGGGGAGATTTATGGAATGATCCTAAGGGAGACGCTCCTGACGTTTGCCATGGGATCGGCGATCGGTCTTCTGGCATCACTTGGCGCGGGAGCGGTTCTGACGAAGCTGGTCATTGAGTCCAAAGGGCTTGTTGGAAAACTGATCTATGGGGACAGGATCTTAAGCATTTTCGGAATATACGTATTTATCATTGGAATGTTGCAGATCCCCATTTTGGCATGCATCAGCAGGATCAAGACCATCGATGCGATAGAAGATTAAAAAGAAAACGGTGAAAGCGGCGGAGGAAGAAAACAGTGTTTGAAGTAAAAAATCTATCCATGATCTATGACGTGAATACGGACGCAAAAACCTATGCGCTGAAGGGAATCAACTTAGAGCTTCCCGAGAAAGGACTGGTGGGCATTATCGGCCCCTCCGGAAGCGGAAAGAGTACGCTGACGTATTGTCTTTCCACCTTAAAAACGCCCACGGAAGGCAGCATTATTTACAACGGCAAGGATATTACAAAGGTCACGGGGGCGGAGAGGGAAAAGCTGCGCCGCAGGGAATTTGGGTTTGTCTTCCAGAAGCACTATCTGGTGCCCTACGTAAATGCCCTGGATAACGTGCTGGTGGCAGCAGTGGAAAAGGGACCTCAGGTTTCCGAAAAGGCAGCGGAATTCTTAAAAGGCCTGGGACTTTCGGAAAAGGAATTTCGAAAGAAGCCGGCAAAGCTTTCCGGCGGGCAGTGCCAGCGGGTAGCCATTGCCAGGGCCATGATCAATGATCCCAAGGTCGTTTTTGCGGATGAGCCCACGGCCTCCCTGGATCATGAGAACGCATTTAACGTAATGCGGATTTTAAAAAAGTACTCTGAGGAAAGACTGGTTTTGATCGTGACGCATGACAAGAGCATTTTGAAGGATGCGGACAGGATCATTGAAATCTGGGATGGGGAGCTGAGCAAATGAAACCATTATCAGCAGCATATTACGTAAAAGAAAATAAGGGAAGATCCACCATCGTTATTTTCCTGCTGTTTATGACAACGCTTTTATTTCTTGCGGGAAACTACGTGGACAGCGTGTATTATTATTGGGACCGCTATGAGGAGTATACGGATAAGCTGTGCGTGGTATCGGCCCTGTCCACGGATGAGAACTTTGAGGAATTTGCTGCGGTGTACCGGGATCTGGCGGCGGATGAGAAATTGATCGTGCAGAAAAGGACGCCGCGAGGCACTCAGGGGCTTTCCTGGATCTGTACCATGGGGTTTGAGATGGGAACCGCATCCGTTGTCTTTGATTCACCGGAGGACTTAAAAGAGGCCTTTGACGTCCTGGGGATCCGGGGAGACGTTTCCGGGATGGAGAATGGAACCGTCTGTATTTCCACGGCCCTGGCAAAGCAATATGGCCTTAGAAAGGGAGACATCCTGGATGCGTCGATCCAGGAGGGCTTTAAGGGGAGTTACAAAATAGCGGCACTGATCGAGGATGACAGTTATATTGTATTTTACGTCATTCCCTATGAGGGGGTGCCTCTTAGACTGAACGTACTTAGCAGGGAGCTTTCCGGACAGGCGCTGCGCGACTACGTAAATGCCATTGTAGCAGGGCGTAAGGCAGAGGTGGATCACGTGGCAACGGAGATGATCGAGAAACAGTTTTCGCCTTTTAAGCTGATTTTTGGAGTGGGCATGGTGTTGCTGTCGCTGGTGCTTGCCGTCATTGTCAATTCGGTGATCACGGGACAGTATATGGCGCGGACCTATGAATTTGGAGTGTATCGGGCCATTGGACTTTCAAAAGGGGCAATCTACGCGAAGGTGGCGGGGGAGCTGCTCCTTACGGACTTCCTGGCGATTCTGTGCGGCGGAGTTTTGACGGTGGTGTTTACGTTTTTGATGAATGAGCTGTTTTATTTGCCGAAGGGGCAGTTCCTGCCGTATTACTCCAATATGGGGATGATGGCGTTTCTGGTGTCGAACGCGCTGGTGGTGGTGCCCACGATCCTTCTGAAGGGGCGGAGCATGAGCCGCAGCGACGTGACGGAGTTTTAGGGATTTACTACTTGCAGGATTGGGGGGGGCGGGGTCCCACGTGGGCGGCTTGCGCGCCCTGGTTCCGCTACTTGCAGGATTTGGGGGGGGCGGGGACGCTGCACTCTCTCAGGCCTGTGTTCCAAGCGTCGGTACTTAAGGCTCGTATCGCGCAAAGACACGGAACGTGTTGATGCGTGAGAGCCTTTAGTACCGCTACGCAGAACCCAGAGCGCGAGCGTGCCTGAGAGAGTGCAGCGTCCCCTCGCCCCCGCGAGGTCAGCAGGGGTAAGGGCAGTGTCCCCGCCCCCACGAGGTCAGCAGGGGTAAGGGCAGCGTCCCCGCCCACGCGAGGTCAGCAGGGGTAAGGGCAGTGTCCCCGGGTCGGGGAGAAAAAGAGTAAGAGACAGTTCTAAGGTCATGAGGAGAGAACGCTGGGATGGCAACAGGGAAAAGAAGATTTGGGTGGATGAAAACGGTTTTGAAGGTGGCGGTAAGACTGGGGGTGCGCGTAGTGCCGCTGGGGCTTTGCCTGGTTACAAAGTATTGGATGGACGTGAATGAGTGGGCGGCGATCGGAATCACGGCGGCGTGGGTGCTGGCGGTGGAGATCGCGGAGAGGCTGCTTGGAAGCGTTGAAAAACCTGTGAAGGCCGGGAAGGCAGGAGAGGACGGGAAAGCCGGGCGGGGCGGAAAGGCCGGGCGGATTTTCGGCGGGATTGTGAGTGCGTTGGTGCTTTGTGCAATGGTCTGGAAGACGGAATTTGATCCGGGATGGAATACCTGCTACTACCGGGACGGCGTGTGGGATAAGGACAGCGGCAATGCGGTGGTTTCGAGGGAGGAAGCGATGGAGGATCTGGATTACGTGATCAAGTATCTGAAAAAGATTCATCCGCTGACATTGCATGGCCTGCCGGAGGAGATGGCAGCAAAGGAAAAGGAAGTACGGGAGTGGATCAAGGGGCAGGAAGAGATGGAAGGCTACGTATTGGCCCGGGAGCTTGAATCCATTGCGGCGCTTCTTGGCGACGGGCATACGCACGTGGAGGAGAATTATCCGGAGTATCACCTGATGAAACATATATATGAACATAACAAGCGGGGCGATACCATGGTGGGCATAAATGGGGAGCGGTTTGAGGAGTTTTTGAAAAATCATCCGGGGCTTTGCAGTTATGAACTGGAGGCCTACGGCGTGCGGCTGCTCAAGAACCGGATTGTTTCGCTGGAGGGCCTTAAATATCTTGGGATCGACGTGACCGGCGACATTACTTACAATTACGTGTCGGAGAAGGGCGAAGAAGTAACGGAGACGGTGCGGGCGGAGGATTTTCTTCCCATGGAGGAGTATTTGGCGTATGAGGAGGGCGTTACCGGAGATGATCTTCGCGGCGGCGAGGACCGGGGCTTTGTCTATTATGACGTGGATGAGGAGCTGAGCCTTGCGGTCCTTACGCTGACGGATTGTAACTACAATAAGACCTACCGGGAGACGGTGCGGAAATTCTTTGACGAGGTTGCTGAGAGGAATCTAAAAACCGTGGCGGTGGATCTTCGGAATAACTCCGGCGGAAGTTCCATGGTAGCAAATGAATTTATTTCGTATCTGGCGGTGGATTCCTATAAGTCCTGGGGTGATGAGGTTCGCTTAAATCCTTTGCTCATAAAGCGGGCAGGGACGGTTTCGAAGAATTGGAGGAAGGGCGCGGGATTTTCCGGGAAGGTTTATGTCCTGACGGGTGTGCGGTCCTACAGCTCCGCCATGGATTTTGCCATGCTGATCCAGGACAACGGGATCGGCAAACTGATCGGCGAGCCCTGCGGAAATCTTCCCGCATCGTACGGAGACGTAAAGAGATTTCAGCTTCCAAACTCAGGTCTGGTGATGCAGGTGTCCATGAAGAGATGGCACCGGGTAGATGAGACCAAGGAGGAGCTTCCCCTGATCCCGGACGTGGAGTGTCCGGAAGAGGATGCCATGGAGGTGCTGCGGGATCAGGCTTTAGGAAATAGGGAATAAGTGTTTGAACGGGAATGATTGGAAGGAGAAACGGTGATTATGAGAAACTTGAAAAGAATTTTAACGGCGGCGCTGGTAATTGTCATGGTGTTTTGCATGGCGGGATGCGGGGGACATTCATCGCACTTTCGGGCAACCATGATGATCCGGAATAATACTTCAAAGTCTGCGTTTACGAATTTTCACAAGATGGAAGGAACCCTGGTGTTTAAGCTGAATAATAAAAACGTGTCAGGAAAAATAAAGTATTCCGGAAGGCTGGAAAAAGGAAGCGCAACGGTGTATTATGAAATAGACGGTGCTAAGAAGGAGCTTTTTACCGTCGGCGAAGGGGGAAACGTTTCCGCAACCTTGGAAAACGTGGGAAAAGGGAAAATCTACGTGTTTGTGGAGACGAATGGAAAATGTGAGGGCGGAGATTTCCAATTTGACCTGGAATAAATGTCTATCATGGGAAGACAAAATACGGGATGGGATGAGAATACGTGATTAATGCATATGTCTCCAATGGAATCTTGATCCTGCTGACGCTTTTTGCGGCGCATGCAACCGGGCACGTGAGCCTTTTGCTGGCGCTGGGGGGAGCTTTGATGATCTTAGTTACGGCAGGGTACGTAAATGACGGCGGGGGAAGGCTGCTGAAAACGGCGCAGCTTTTCCTTGCGGTCTTATTTGCGTTATGCGCCGGAAATTGGTGGGGATGTCTTGTTTTCGCAACGCTCCTTTGGCCGAAAGCATGGGAGACGCATCTTGCCGTGAACGTGACGGCGGTGTTGCTGTTTTTTGTCTACGGTTTGGCGGGATCAAGCAGATCCATGGCAGGCGGAGAAAGAGGAGCGGCGGAAACTTTTGGAATTTGGAACGCGGCGGAGGGGGAGCTTGGTCCCATGGTGGCTGCCCTCCTTGTCTGCCTGATCTTGATGAATCTGATCTGCGGAGGGATTCTTTTTTGCAGGTGGCTTGTGGAATGGCTTGTAAAGCGCGGGGAAGAGGAAAAACGAAGGGTTTTGGCATATCGGCTCAGCGAGATGCATGAGGTTCAAAAGAATAAGGAGCTGATGCGGCAGAGCTTTTACGTGGAGAAGAATGCAAGGTATCTGGAGCGGGAGAACATCAGCAGAAACATCCATAACAGCGTGGGGCATTCCATCACGGCGGCCATTATGACGCTGGATGCGGCGGACCTGTTGTTTGATAAGAAGCCGGAGGAGGCGCATAAGCGGATGAACGATGCCACGGAAAGGATCCGCGGCAGTCTTTCCGCAATTCGCAGTGCCGTGAGGGCGTTGGACAGTGAGGCGGAAGACGTTTCCGTGAAGGATCTGATCTGTTATTTTGACAACGTGCTTGATGCATTTTTGATGGACACGGACCGGTCTTGTGACCGTGTCTATGAGTTTTATGACGAGGAGAGGAGTATTCCAAGGGAGCACGCGGAGTTTTTGACGGGGGCGCTGGAGGAGCTTCTTACAAATGGCGTAAAACATGGCGGGGCCAAGCATTTTGTGGTAAGGCTTTCGGGGGACAGCTCACATTTGCGCTTGGAAGTGAAGGACGACGGAGAGAGCGATTTCAGCGAGGAAACAAGCCGGGAACGGATCAAAAATGGCTTTGGATTAAAAAAACTCACGGCCTACGCGGAGCGCTGCGGTGGGAAAACGGAGTTTGGGAATGAGAATGGATTCAGATCCGTCATTGAGCTTCCGCTATAGAGGGAACAAAGAAGCGTGGCACGGCAACAAAGAAGGGAGAGGGGCAAAGTGAAATTTAAGTATTGCAGGATTCAGGGAAAAGAGCTGGCGGCAAATACCAGAACGGGAAAGGGTATTTTCAGCATGTTAAACCAGATGGTGACGAATGGCGTCATGGAAGAGGAGGACGTGGGCCTTTTTAAGGAGATTGATTCCTGGTTTGTGGAAGAATTGCCATTTCCGCCGCAATGTAAGCGTCAGGAAAAGGTAATCTGCTATTTTAAGACGGAAAACTCTGAGATGATGATGAAAATGATCCAGCCCCTTTTGTGGCTTTTGGAAAGGTATCAGCACGCCTATTACGTCGTGTACACCAATTTCCCCGGAGAGATTGTTTACGAGGATGAATATCAGGTGGTGGTAAAGGTTGACGAAAACGTGGTGATCGAGGACGTGCAGGCAAGCTGGTCGCCGGAGGATTGAATAGAATGTATAAAGTATTGTTGGTGGATGACGAGAATATGCTTTTGGATAGCCTAGAGATCATCTTGTCGATCAATGACGTGGAGGTCATCGGAAAGGCTCACGACGGGCGGGAGGCGCTGGATATTTTGCGTGCAAAGCCGGAGTGCGACGTGGCGCTGGTGGATCTTAACATGAAGGGCATGGGCGGCATTGAGCTGATCGGGCACGTAAAACGGCAATACCCCGGGATCAAGATCCTTGTGCTCACGACGTTTTACGATGACAAGAACATTACGGATGCCATCAGTAACGGCGCGGACGGGTATCTTTTGAAGGATAGCGGGAAGGATGCCATTCTTGGGGCGGTTTCGCAACTGATGAACGGCGTGAGCGTGCTGGATCCCAAGGTAATGCTGAGGCTGACGGGCTTGATGAACAGGAATCAGCCCGTTGACGTTTGTGAGGAGATGACGGAGCGGGAGCGGGAAATCGCAACGCTCTTGGCGCAGGGCCTTACCAACCGCCAGATTGCTGATAAACTGTATATTTCCGAGGGAACGGTGAAAAATTACATTTCGTCCATTTACGATAAGACCGGGATCCACGACAGGGTAAAGCTTGTGGTGGCGCTGTCGGGAAGCATGAGCCAGTAAGGCGGGGGCACCGGGAAGATAGGTGCAAGGTGCGTGGGAGTAAGGCGGTGCGTGAGAGAACCGTTGCAAGGCGCGGGGAGTAAGGCAGAATGTGGGAAGACCGTTGCAAGGCGCGGGGGAGTAAGGCGGGGCGCGTGGGAGCCACGAGAAGACGTAAGAGATACGTAAGAAGCGGACAGGTGATCGAATCAGTGAGGAAGTTATTATGGTATTGGTGATATATCTTGTAATAATGAATTTGCTGGCCTTTGTGGTGTATGGCGTGGATAAGCAAAAGGCCCGGAAGCATGAGTGGCGCGTGCCTGAGGCAACGCTCATACTTCTTGCCGTTTTGGGAGGAAGCTTTGGAGCGGGGCTTGGCATGCTGTGCTGGCATCATAAGACGCGGAAACCGAAGTTTACCGTTACGGTGCCGGTTTTTGTTGCCTTGTGGGCGGTTTTTTGCGGGTTTTGCCTGTACCAGAATTATCATTTGACGGTGACGGAATATGAAGCAAAGATCGGGCTTGGGCATGAGATGACCATTGTACAGATTTCCGACCTGCACAATCAGTTTTTTGGCTTTGGCGAGTCGGCGCTGCTTCGGAAGATTGCTGAAGAAGAGCCTGATTTGATCGTTGTCACGGGAGACGTTTTGGATTCCTTCCACGTTTCCTACAAGATCGCGGAGGATTTCTTTGCGGGTGCAGTGAAGATCTGTCCGGTGTATTATATTACCGGCAATCATGAGGTACGCCTTGATCAGGAGAAGTTTGGGGAGTTCCTAGATGGGATCAGGGAGATGGGCGTTATATTTTTGGATGATGCTTATGAAGACAAGGGAGAGTACGTTCTGGCGGGCATTGCGGATGCCTCCCTGCCGGCGTTTCATGCGTATGGAGCCTTTGAGGAGGAAAAGCCGGTCATCCTTTTGGCACATGAGCCGGGCTACGTGGCTTTATATCAAAGGCTCCGGGCGGATCTTGTCCTCACGGGCCACGTGCATGGGGGACAGATCATCCTCCCCGGAAAGGGAGGACTGCTGTCCCCGGAGATCAGCTTTTTCCCGGAGTATTACGAGGGAATCCATGATATCAATGGCATGAAAATGGTAGTAAGCAGAGGACTTGGCAACAGCGTTTTGCCCGTCAGGATCAATAACTATCCGGAGATCGTCGTGATCAAGGTGCGGTAAGCGTTAGGGGATTATCTTCCCTTGGCATCCTTTAAGGAAATGCCGCCCTCGCCCAGCGGGATCTCGTGATCCAGGCCGACAAATTTACCGCCTTCCTGCCAGAGCACTTCTTTGACAAACTCATATTTTTCCTTGTCCCAGGTAGTAAAGTCATCCAAAAGGAGTCCGCCGGTGTCGCCGGAATTGGCATTTAGGCACCAGAAGGTGTGGTTTAAGTGATAGGTGGCAATGAGCTTTCTCATGCAGGTCATCCATTTGAGGTTTGGCTCTTTCATGAAGCCGCCCCATTCGCCGATGAGAAGCGGTGCGGTGTTGTCCTCGTAAATGTAAAACCAGTTGTCATGCCAACAGTCCTTCATGAGGGAATTGTAGTCATAGCTTCCCTTGAACCAGGGCTGTTCGTAAACGGTGGGGCCGTAGTCGTGAGGAGAGTAGACCAGCTTGTCCTGATACTTGCCAAGATCGATGGGATAATCCTTTACGGCGCGCAGGTTGCCTCCCCACCAGTTGAAGTAGTAATCCTTGTCATTTTTGGAGGAGTAGTCTCCCTTGGAATTCTTGGGGTAGATCTCCGTGCCCTCTACCATGATCAGAACGTTCGGGTTTTTCGCCAATACCTTCGCGGCAGCAGTCTCTGCCACGTATTTCCAGTTGTTTGCCTTTTTCGAATCATTCCAGATCGCGGCTCCGTCGCCCTCGTAAGGCTTTCCGTGAGGCTCGTTTTTAAGGTCGTAGGCGATGATGGTATCGTTGTTTTTGTAGCGCGCTGCCATCCATTCCAGAGCAGCGTAGTAATCCTCGGTCTTGACCTTGTCCGTGTACCAGAGGTTTACGTTATGGCCGGCGGCATTGGTCTCCGCGGAGTGAATGTCGATCATGACCTTGATGCCGGAGCCTTCCGCAAGAGTCAGGAAGTAGTCGAAGATCTCCAGAGAGTTCATCTTGGTCATGGCTGCGTTGTAAGCCTGATTGAAGTTTGCCTGCGGGTATTTTCCGGCGGCCCATTCGTTTATCAGCTGGGCGCTCATGGGGACGCGGATCAGGTTAAAGCCGTGGTCGGCAATGGCTTTCACCGTGGGCTCCATTTTGGAATTCCAAAGGCCGTCAAAGACGTTGGTCCCGGTGTTGTATCCAAACCAGTTGACGCCGGTGAGCCATACCTCTTTGCCATCCTTGTCGAGGATCCTGCGGCCGTCGGTATGAAGCCAGTCATCGCCCTGCTTTGCACTTTCTGCGCGCTTTAGCATGGCCTCCACGTCAGCCGCGTTGCCTTGCCCGTTTGGATCTTGATCTCCCTTTTGGGAATTTCCACCCTGATTGTTGATGGAATCCTGATTTACGGAGCCGTTTTTGATGGCACATTCCATGCCGTTTAGCGTGGCTTTAGTGATCTTTAAGTCGGATTTTGTGCCGAGATTGCAACCGAGATAGACGGCGCCATCGGGAAAAATCTCGGAATTATGAGTTTCCGGCGTGATGGTCAGGGTGTCGCCCTTGATCTCATAGGTTCCGTTCCATCCGCTGACGCTCTTAAGGCCTTCAACGGTAAGTATGAGAGTCCAGTCGGAGATGGCGTCCTTGGTCTGATTGGCAAGGGCCAGATCCAGCGTGCGCATTTTTGCGCCGCCCTCCTCCCAGGTATTGGCCTCAGAGTAGGTCAGCACGTAAGCGGCATTTTTTGCGGGATCGTCCTGGTCGTCATCAGTCTTGTTGGCGTCGGCGTCCTTGTCGTTTTCGTCGTCGCTTTTGTTTTGGCTGCCGTTTTCGCTGTTGTTTTCGTTTTGGTCGCCGGAATCGACGCCGTCTTTGTTTTGATCGTCTTTGGCGTTTTGGTTTTGATCGTTGTTGTCTTTGCTCTGATCGTTGTTGGCGCCCTTGTCGTTTTCGTCGTCGCTTTTGCCCTTGCCGTCAGAGTCTTTGTCGCCTGCGGCGTTTTTGTCGCGTGCATCGTTGCCGTCTTCGCCTGCGTTCCGGGAGCCGGAGACTGCCTGCCCGGCGTCAGTGCCTTTGTCGCCGGAAGGCCAAAAGACCTTTACGCCTAAGATCACGACGACGATGGCAAGAACCACCACGGCGATCTTCCAGCCGAGTGCGGAACTTGTGCCCTTTTCTTTTTGGGAAGCGTTGCCTGGCGTTTTGCCGGTTGTTTCCGTTTCGTTGATTTTTTTAGCAGTATCGTTGGAGAGGGTTTTGTTGGTATCTCTGTTTGTATCTCTGTTTGTATCTTCCATGATTTTATTTCCTGTGTGCTTTCTTAATGGTTTACTGAGATTTATTGGTTTGCTCAGATTTAATGGCTTTACTGAGATTTAATGGCTTTACTCAGATTTAATGGCTTTACTGAGATTTATTGGCTTTACTCAGATTTAATGGCTTTACTGAGATTTATTGGCTTTTCTCAGATGTATTGGCCTTACTGAGATTTATTGGCGTTGCTCAGATTTAATGGTTTTACGCGGATTCATGAATGGCGTTTTTGAGCGCAGAGGGCTGTTCCGCTTGGAAATTATTACCGCACATTCTTGGAAAAACAAGTAAATGGAGGTGGTGACAATTTCTGCGTTGGAACAATTACCGCACATTCTTGGAAAATCAAGTAAATGGAGGTAGATGAAAAACTCTGTTTTGGAGAAATTACCGCATTTTCTTCGCTAAGGGGAAAATGGACGGTAGGGCTACCGGACTGATCTGCAGGGGATTACCGTAATATTTGCGATAATTCAAATTGGACGGTAGTAATTAAGAAAAAAGTTTTCATGGACTACCGCAAGAGTAAGGCATGGGCAGATTATGACGGTAAAAGAAAAAAACAGGTTTGTCCGGGTTACCGTAAAATTACTCAAAAACAGGAATGAAACGGTAATATTTCAAAATTGATTTTTCAGAACTACCGCAATGTTTGTACGTAAATTCATAATGACGGTAATTTGGGAAAACCGGGAAACGTAAGTCTCCCGGCTTTAGTGTTTTCGCTTTTGAAATTGTCAAAATGGCGCCTGCGGCAAAGAAGAGTTACCTTCTGCCGGACTTTTCAGGCTCGGGATAGGTTTCGCCAAAGGTCTCCACCGTTACGGACTCCATTACCTGATCTTCCAGGGGACGATCACGGAAGTCGGTTGCAGTCTCGGCGATCTTGTTTACCACGTCCATGCCTTCAATGACTTTTCCGAACGCGGCATATTGACCATCCAGGTGGGGGCTGGTCTGATGCATGACAAAGAACTGACTTCCGGCGGAGTTGGGCATCATGGAGCGTGCCATGGAAAGAACGCCGGGAGTGTGCTTTAAGTCATTCTTGAAACCATTGTCGGAGAACTCGCCCTTGATGCTGTAGCCGGGGCCGCCCATTCCGGTGCCGTCGGGACAGCCTCCCTGGATCATAAAGCCGCGGATCACGCGGTGGAAGATCAGGCCGTTGTAGAAGCCCTTGCTTACCAGACTTACAAAGTTGTTAACGGTGTTTGGAGCGATTTCTGGGTAAAGCTCTGCCTTAAAAACGGAGCCATCCTTCATTGTAAAGGTTACAATAGGGTTTGACATGATCAAATTCCTCACTTTCTTGGGTTATATAGAGTTTGTTTTGCTTTTCCGGAGCAAAACGGTTATACTTATTCTAGCTTAAAACTTGATTCCCGTAAAGAGGAAAGGGCAAAGGAAATGTTTTATTTAAACACGATCATGCTGGATTGTGCAGATGAGACGATCACTCCGGCGTGGGAAGACCAGATCCAAAGGGCAGGGATGAAGCTTATGCGGCGATCAGGAGAAACCTGCCGTGAGGAGGAAACCGTGGCGCGAGGCGGGGCTTGCGAAAAAGAAGCCGTGGCGCGAGGCGGGGCTTGCGAGAAAGAAGCCGGAGCGCGGGATGGGGCTTGCATGGATTCAGCCGGCGTGCTTTGGATCACGGAAGATGAGGGGCGGGCAAAAGAGTCCGCACGTCGAGGCTGGCCGGTTTTAGGGATTCTTAAGGGAGTGGATGATGAGCGGACGTTTTACGGCGTGCCTTATTTGTGTATGAACCTTACGGAATTGGAACCGGAGTTTCTGGAAGGGGTCTACCGCAGACAGGCGCGGATTCCTTGGGATGTCTTGGAGACTGAGCGGTGCCTTGTGCGGGAAACCGATGCAAGGGATGCCGGAGAGCTTTATGAGATTTATGCAGATCCATCCGTTACGGACTATATGGAGGGCCTTCCGGAGGATCCCAATGCTTTCAAGGCCTGGCTGGAGGACTACGCGAAGAATGTCTACGGACTATTGGGATATGGAATCTGGACGATCTGCCTTAAGGGGGAGAGGCCGGAGGAAATTGAGCAGCAGTCAAGCGGGGCAAGGGATGGCAGGATCATTGGTCGCGCGGGCCTGTCCGTTCGGGAAGGCTATGAGGATCTGGAGCTAGGTTTTTTGATCGGAAAGCCTTGGCAGGGGCAGGGGCTGGCCTGCGAGGTCTGCAGCGCCATTTTGGATCATGCGCGGCAGTTGGGGGCGGAAAGGGTCATTGCTTTTGCGCGCCCGGGAAATGAAGCTTCCGTGCGACTTCTTAGTAAGCTGGGGTTTCGGAAGGAGCGAGTGGCGGAAGTGGATGGAGAGCCTTGCTTTTTATTTGGCAGGCAACTTTAAATGTGCCATTGGGGACGGTTCTCTCTGGCACAAACGTGCCAAGGCGAACCGTCCCCGGTGGCACAAGGCACAAACGTGCCAAGGAGAACCGTCCCCGGTGGCACAAGGCACAAACGTGCCAAGGCGAACCGTCCCCGGTGGCACATGGTACAAACGTGCCAGGGAGAACCGTCCCCGGTGGCACAAGGCACAAACGTGCCAGGGAGAACCGTCCCCGGTGGCACGAAAGGAGAGGGTATGGCAGGTACGGTAATGCATTTGGTGATCGCGGATCGGTTGTTGGAGGCGCTGGGAGTGAAGAATCCGGGATATTTTTATTGTGGGAATCTGGCGCCGGATGCCATCATGTCAAAAAAAGGTTACGTAAGGGAAATGAAGCGCCACACGCATTTTAAGGATGGAATCCGGCTGCATGAGTTTCGCATTCCTGAGAACAGGAAGATCTATGAGGCGAGGCTTCAGAAGTTTGTGGAGGGCCTTGTAAAAAAGCCTTCGGCGCATCAGGAGATCTATTTTGGATATCTGACGCACATGCTTGTCGACGAATTGTATCTTTTGGAATTTCGGGATCATTTTATTGACGGGCTTGTGGCGCAGGGGAAGGAACCCACGGACGAAGCGTTTATTGAGCTGTTTACCAAGGACGTGGATCAGATCGATTGGTATTTGGCTAAGAACTACGGTTTTCGCCATCCCATGCCGGAGGCATTAATGCTGAAAGAGGAGTATGATATCCCGGGGCTTGTTGGTTACGAAGAGCTTCTTTCCAGCAAGGAATTCATCATCAAAAAGAATTTTTTGACAAGCCATCCGAAGGAATCCTTAAACGTAATGACCATGGAGCAAAATGAAGCATTTATGGATCTTTGCGTCAGGGATATTCCGCGGATCCTTCGGGAGAGATATGGCTTGGTACCGGGATGATTTATTTCACGGCCGGGATCATGATAGTCAGTTCTTTTCCGTCCATTAGGCCCGTGAATTCATAGGTGGGCTGATAGAAGCCCTTGGAATCGCAGACGTAAGTTACGTCAAAAGCCGTGATCTGCAGGTCATGGCTTTTTTTCGTGGAAAAATCCTCATCCGGAACGTCATGAAAGGAGTAGGGATAACAATTAAATTTACCGTTTTGGATCCTCTCATAGGCTTCCCGGGGGCTGATGAGGGGATATTCTTTTACGGGCGTACAAGCGATCAACTGGTATCTCACGCTGGCAATGCCGGCACTGCCGCGGTAGTCGCAGGAGACAAAGCCCATAAGAACTTCGCCATCCGCAGGGACTATGTCATAGGAAAAGCGGTACCATCCGTTTCCTTCTTCCTGGAAGGTAACCTCGGAGGCATTCGGAAGCCCGATCCCCATGGCCGTCAGAGCTTCGCGGATCTCTGCCTCGGAAGCACCGGATATGCCGGCTGCACTTGCCGGAGCCATGGACTTGTCATCTGCATTTGCTAAAGCCGCCGATGCGCCATCCGCATTTGTCTGATCGGCAGGCTGATCTTCCGCGCGTTCTTGAAGCCCGGGGGCATCCGGTTCCTTGGGAAACAGGACGGAAAAGTTATTTAAGTAATAGCTGCCGCCTTGACGGGCAAGGATCAGGGAATAGTTACCGTCTTCGGAATATAGGAAGACTTCGTTGTCATAAGCATCCGTGCGGTCTGCCCGGAGGCTTGTCCCAAGGGAGTGGAAGATTTCCTCGCCGCGGCTCGTTATCTCAGCGGTGGTCAGGCGTCTGGACTGATAGACCATTCCTGCGGTTTCTTCCGGGGAGAAGGCGAGGCTTGAGGTAACGTGCAGGTATTTTTTGTTGATCGTATCTAAGGGAAGGTAGGGGTGCACGCCCAGCTCCCGGAAGTAATGGCAGGCAAATATGATGAGAAAAGCGCCGGCCGTCAGAAGAAGCGGGAGCTGCGCCAACAGCACCTTGCTCCATTTGACGCCCGGCGCCTTTTTGATCTTGGAAAGGATCTGCCATCCCAATAAAAAGATGCCGTAACCGATCAGGGCGCCAACGGTGTTTCCTAAAAGGTCATCGGGTTCAAACATGCCGCGCTTTGTCACAAGCTGGAGAAGCTCGATCGCCAGGGAACTTCCAAAGGCAAGTATCAGGACCTTCCAGCCCTTCCGAAGGCTTTGAAAGCCCAGGGGAAGTAAAAAACCCAAGGGAAGGAACATGCAGAAATTAAGCAGTATGTTTCTCCAGGAGCCCGCAGACCAACGGATCCAGGCTTCCCGATAGGAGTAAAACAAGGAATAAACAGGTTCCCGTTCCATGGAAGGGAACCTGTAAAAAATGGTGGCACTTAGTACCACAAAGGCATAGCAGAGTAAAATTCCCCAAAAAAGAAGGCGGCCAAAGGGCAGCCGCCGCGTTCCCTTCATAAGTTTCCGGTAGATGAAAAGATATCCTACCGCGTACAGCAGCAGTACTGCCGCAAGGCCACCGGTTGCGAAGGTAAGGCCTAAGGAGAGCACTGTTTCAAAACGCATGATGATTTCCTCCTAAGGATCAGTCATAATAATATTCTTGCACGGCATCAGGCATGCTTTCTTCGGCGTCTGCCGGCTGCTCCGCATAATAAGCGCTGTTTACCGTAGCGTTCTCTACCATCTTATTTAGGAGTGAAAGAGGGAGCTTTCCGTATTTTACGTAAACGTCCACGTTTCCGCCGGTTTCCAGCTCAGCCCATCCGATTCTTACGTAATCCAAGGTCAGGGCGTCGCTGTAGTCTCCCCAGATCAGATAAGGCTCCAGCTCCTTTAAGAAGGAGGCGTCATTTTCAAAAAAGATCCAGTGAGCAAAGGAATAATAATTATGCTCTATGCCGGTAGGGGCTTTTGCGGGCTCGGACAAGGGAGTCCCCGTTTCGCCGTAGCCATAATGGCGGTAGATGGCGTTCTTTACGGAATCACCCGGGTAAAGAGTGGCCTCCTCGCTAAATTCCACGCGGGTTACGTCCTCCGGGTAGGGATCCCACTGCGACTTCGGATACCAGCTTTTTACTAACTGAATGGTATTTTCATACCAATAGGGAATCTGATAATAGTGGCCTATCCTGCTTCCGTCGGACGATCCATAATAGAAAACCAGCGTAAACAGGCGGCTGTCACGAAAGAGGTATTCCATGCTCCGGTGCGCTTCAAAATCTTTGTGATACGCATCCGTCAATTCCCTGATTTTTGCGGCATCGTCGATCTGCTCGTCAATGGTAAAGGATCTGGAGAGCAGGATGCTGTGAGGATAGCCGTATTTCATGGATTTCAAGGGATAATAGGTCTCGGCATATTCCTCTGATTCCAAAAAAGGCCTAAGGAGCTCGAGGTCTTCAAAGCTTAGCTTATATCTGCGGCTGTAGGAGCCGTGCTTTGTGTTGACTTTTACGTTTAAGTGCCGGTAAGATCCGAGTTGCCGGTTGTTTGCGTTGACGCAGGCCGTAAGAAGGGCATGGATCTGATCCGGCGTAGCGCTGGTTATGGCAGCAATGGGTTCATTGCCATCTGCAAGTAACTTGTTGGTGACGGGGTCATACTGGTAGCGAAGCTCTGACAACCCCTGTACGTAGATGGAGATGCCGGTCAGGTCTTCCTTTTTAGGGAGGCGGTTGTCAAAGCCCGTTACGTCGAACATCATGCATAAGAGCAGGGCCAGGGTTGAAGCCAATACCAAAAAGTACTGAAGCTTATGGGAAAATACCTCCTTGAAGGTACCGTGGTAAATTACGTTAAGGATACAGAAGGTAATGGCGGTTCCAAACAGGGCGCCAAAAACCATCCAGGGGAGCCTTGGTCTGGCCGTTTGATAAAAGAGCAAGGCAAGTCCGGTGCCGCCCAGCAGGGAGATAAAGAACCGGAAGAAGATCCGGACGCCCTTAGCCTCCAGGCCGCGTTCCGCCAGCTCGCTGGGACGCTTTAAGTAGAGCAGGTACGCCAGTATAAGGTTTACCAGCATAATGACAATGCCTGCCAGCAAATGCCAAAGATACGTCGGGACGGGCAGATCTGAGGACGCCCATTCAACGAGTAAGATCACGGGCGTCGTAAAGGGCGAAAGAACGTGGAGCGGGTGTGTAAAGGCAGTCGTGTCCGTAATATAAACGGTATCGTAAAAATCATATGCCAACACCATGACGGCTCCTGCCATGACAAAGACCAAAAGCCCATAGGAAAAGGCGCCAACGAGCGCGTTGATCACGTTGCCGGAGAGCATGACGGGAACAAGGCAGGCGTGATAAATAATGAGAAAACACAGAGCCAGTCGGAGGAGCATGCGCATCACGCTTACAAACAGGGATCCCAAAAGCGCACCCTGCATGTAAATGGAAGCTTCCACAAAGAGTAAAAGGCTGCAGGCAAGGGCAGGCACAAACCAAATGAGAAATCCGTTCAGCCAAATGGCGGTAAAGAGCTTGCACCTGGATACGGGAGCGCTGTGGTACAGATCCACCATCCGCTTATGATACAGGAAGTAAAAGCCAAAGATCGCCACGATCAAGGCGCCGACAATGGCGATGATCCCCATAAGAACTAAGAGATAGGAGGACAGACAGTACCGGCAGTTTTCCAGCTTTCCCTGATAATATTGTTCCAACGTCATGAGAAATTCGCCGGAGAGGGCATAAACCTTGTCACCGACAATCCTGACGGAGGCATTTCGATAGTCATAACGCCCGAAAAAGGCAAACAAAAAGGCTACGGGGCCGGCGAAGAAGGAGCCAAGAATGGACAGGGCCAGCATCCAGTGTTTATGGTGCAGGTCCTCACGCATCAGACTCCAAAGCGATATGCCGGATCTATTATTGGTAGAGCTTTGTGAAGTCATATCCTTTTACCTCCATTTCGCTGATAAAGATTTCTTCCAAGGTCAGGGGCAGAAGCTCCCAAAAGACGGGCTGCAGCTCCATCTGCAGCTTTGAAATGTCACTGCTTTTTCCGCGCAGGGTCAGAGTGGTGAGCGTGCCGGTCTGCTCTTTTTGCAGGATGGGGAACTGTGTCCCGATGCGCTCAAGATCCTCCGGAGCCCTCAGCACGCATTGAAGCTTAAAGATGCCAAGCTTCATGGAATCCAGGTCCTTGGAGAAAAGGATGCCGCCCTTGTGAAGGAGGCCTACGTGGTCGCATACGTCCTCCAGCTCCCGAAGGTTATGGGAGGCAATGATGGGGGTCAGTCCGCGGTCAGCCATCTCTTTTATAAAAAGGCTCTTGATGGCCTGACGCATGACGGGATCCAGGCCGTCAAAGGTTTCGTCACAGAGCAGATACTTGGTGCCGGCACTGACGCCCAGCATGACGGATAGCTGCTTTTTCATGCCTTTGGAAAAGGTATTGATCTTGCGCTTGGGATCAAGGCTTATGGTCTCCATGAGCTTCAGAAAACGTTCCTTGTCGAAGCGGGGATAGACGGTCTGGTAGTAGCGGACCATGTCCATGGGCGTGCCGCTGGCAAAGAAGAACTGGTCGTCGGAGACGTAAAAAAGCTTGGATTTTGCACTCGGGTTCTCATATACTTTTTCGCCATCTACCTTTACCTCGCCCTCATCTGGGGAGAAGACGCCGCAGATGGTCCGCATCAGCGTACTTTTTCCGGCGCCGTTGGTGCCGATGAGGCCAAAGACCTGACCCTCTTCAATGTTTGCCGTAACGCTTTTCAGGGCCGTGATATCGTCAAAGGTTTTTGTTACGTTATTGATCTCAATCATGGTTGGTTTCCTCCTGGGTTTCGGATTCCGGATCATTCCGCAAGACTGGCGGGGAAGGCGGCGCATTGTCATAGACTTCCCGGGCCATGGCAAGTACCGCGTCCAGGGCAAGCCCCGACGTCCGGGCCTTTTGCAGTGCCTCCTCCAGCTGAGAGCGGGCAATGCTTTGATAGCCCTTTTGCCAGTCGCTCCGGTCCGTTACGTAATTTCCACGGCCAACGACGGTGTAGATATAGCCGTCCTGTTCCAGTTGGGCGTAGGCACGCTGAATGGTGTTGGGATTAATGGAAAGATCCATGGCCAACGAGCGCACGGAAGGGAGCTTCGCATTGGATTCCAAGGCGCCGCAAATGATCAGCTGTGCCAGCTTTTCCGCCACCTGCTCATAAAGGGGGCGTTTGTCGCGATAATCAATTACAATCATGTGGCCTCTCATTCTGCCCGAACGGGCCTTAAAAAGGATAAAAAAATAAGTGTACTAACTCGCTTAGTACACTTATAATACAGCCGCCATTTTTATTTGTCAAGAAAAAAATTTATTTCCAAAGATCGCCCCAGACTTCATTGCAAAGGTTGGTGCAATAAGCATAAGAAAAAGCGGGATCCTGGCTGCATATACTATTTTCCGCGGCCAGCTCCTCGTTGTAGGAGGCAAGGGGCCAGGTGGTCACGCCGTCCTGACCGGGGGTTAGATGGCACACAAGGGCGGTGACGTCATAATCCGCAATGAAGACGTTGCCGTCATCACCGCGCTCTAAGGTAACGCCGGCCATGCCGCCAACCATGCGGTTTGCAATGCCGCTTCCGGAGGAGGAAGTCCAGTTCACGAAGTTTCCAAGAGAATAATAGACCAGCATGGAATGGCCGCTTTCCTCATCCGTGAGCATTTCCACGGGTTCGATCACGTGAGGGTGGGTCCCCAGGACCAGGTCCACGCCGTTTTCTAAAAAGAGCTTTGTCCATTTCGCCTGAGATGCATCCGCCGTGAGCCTATATTCCGTGCCCCAGTGGGGGCATACCACGGTAAAATCTGCCACGGACTCGGCGTACTGAATGTCCGCGATCACCTTCTCCTTGCTCAGCAGATCCACGGCGTAAGGCATGTCCTGAGGGAGGGCGATGCCATTTGTACCGTAGGTGTAATTGAGAAAGGCGATTTTCATGCCGTCCTTTTCGTAAATAAAAAGAGGATCATCGGGAGCATCGTGAATGCCGAGAACTTGAATTTCCGGATGAGCGCTTTCCCAGTAGCGAAGGCAATTGACAACGCCTGCCTTTCCTTTGTCCAGGGCGTGATTTGTGGCATGGCAGATGACGTCAAAGCCTGCTTCCGCGAGGTCGTCCCCGACCTCATAGGGAGCATTAAAGGCGGGATATCCGCTGATGCCAAGCTCCGTGCCGCCAAGGATCACTTCCTGATTGACCAGGGCCAGGTCTGCTTCGGAGATCAGGTCCTTCGTATGCTCAAAAATGGCGTCGTAGCTGTAGGAGCCGTCTTCCCGTTTTGCACTTTTTTCAACGGGGACGTGCAGGAGAATGTCCCCCACCATGAGGAGCGTGACCTGCGGGGAAGCCGGGGCGACGGGATCAGGAGAAGACGTGCCGGGTTCGACGGCGGCTGGATCCTGAAAGCCTGGGCCGACGGGATCCGGATAGGACGTGCCGGGTTCACTGGCAGTGGGATCCTTGGTTGCAGGTTCCAAAGACGACTGGCCGGGGCCTGCCGCAGAGGATTCCAAAGAAGATGCGCCGGGTTCCCCGGCAACAGGTTCCTGAGAGGACAAGGCCGGCAATCCCGCGGCAGCATCAAAATCCGGCTGGGGCGTTTTGGCGCCGCAGCCGGTGGTTGTTAAAAGAGCGATGAGAAGGATTGAAATAATTCGTTTGCGCATTTCTTTTTTCCTCATGAAACTGCCTTGTCCGGGAAGACGTATTTTTCAAAGTCTTCCACGGGCATGGGTTTTGCAAAGTAGTAGCCCTGGAAGAGCTTGCATCCCATGTCAGACAGGATCTGGTATTGATTTGGAGTCTCCACGCCTTCCGTAAGTGATCCGATGCCAAGCTCGTCGGAAAGGTGGATGATGTTTTGGACAATGGTCTTTGCCTTATATTCATTGCGGGACTTGCTGAGGAACATCATGTCGATCTTTAAAACGTCCACGGGCATGTCCTTTAAGAGATTCAGGGAAGAGTACCCGCTGCCGAAATCATCCATCTCCACGATGAAGCCGGCACGCTTTAAGTCGTGGAAGATTTCCATTCGCTTTTCCACGTCCGTCATCATGACGGTCTCGGTGATCTCGATCCGGAGCCTTGCGGGCTCTATTCCGAATTCCTTCACCAGATTCTTTAATTCCTCAGGCACGTCCATGAAATAGAAGTCTCTGGGAGAAATGTTGACGGAGAGGAATAAGGAGGTATTTTTCCATCTTGCAAGCAGTTCGCAGGCGCAGCGCCACATGTACCGGTCGATCTCGCTGATCATGCCGTTCTTTTCAAAAACGGGAATAAAGGTTCCGGGAGAGAGAAAGCCGTGCTCCGGATGGAGCCAGCGGACAAGGGCCTCCGCGCCGACTACGGTACCCGTCAGATCTACAATGGGCTGGAGGTAAGGGCGGAGCTGCTTAGTGGCAATGGCATCCCGGAGCTGTGCGGAGATCTTTTGGTCCCAAAGGGCCTTGCTCCGCATGGCGTCATCATAATATGCCACGTGCTTCTGGTAATCCTCCTTGATGGAGGACAGGGCCAGGTGGGCACGGTCAAACATGACGGATACGTCCAGATCCTTTTCGGTTACGACGTAGATGCCCAGATGGACCAGAACGTGATGGGAGAGGTGATTCTTTTTTACTTCAAAATTGCTGAGATCCTGTTCGACGCAGTGAGGATCAAATTCGTTCACGGGAATGCAGACCCCAAAGGTGTCGCCGGCGATCCTGCCGCAGACGCCTCTTTTGCAAAGGCTGGACTGGATCCATTCCGCGATGCGCTGAATGGCATAGTCGCCAAAAGCGCTTCCAAAAACGTCATTTACGATCTTGAAGCCGCGCACGTCCACAAAGATCACCATGTAGGTTTCCTCCGGATTCTCCAGAAAGAGCTCCCGGACCTCATGGTAGAGATATTCCCGGGTGTGAAGGCCGGTTAAGGTATCGTGAGTCGTGTTATACAGCTCCTGACGGAACTGGCGCTGTTCCTCCGTATTGTCGCGGACGCTGAGGAAGGAACCGGCAGTCCGCCCGTTTTCATCCTTTATCACGCGCCTTTCCAAAACGTAATATTTGGCATCTTCGCCAATGCCGATGATCTTCTTCACGGAACCGTCCTCCCGGAGTTCGCAGATGCCAAAGAGGGACGTCAGCTTTTTGGGGACCTGTTCCAATTCCTTGTCCGTAATGCCGGCCAGATCAAGTCCCGAGGGATTCGCCCAGATGCATTGCCCTGAGGCGTCAAAAAAGTACAAGGATTCCGACATGTCGGAGGCGATGCCCGCCAGCATGCTGTCGAGGAGCCGCATGGGCCTGTAGTGCAGGGCGAAATAGTAGATCAAAAGCCCAAAGAAGGCAAAGCCGATCATGGATCTGTCCACGGGGGTACGGGAGAAGATGAAAAAGGTTTGCCACAAAGAGAAGAGGACTAAAGTGATAAAGATCACGGAATATTTCTCCGAATCGATCCTGGCGGAACGGAAGGTCTTGTAGGCAAAGATCAGGATGACGGCGGCAAGAATGCCATAATCCAGGACACGGTGAAAAGCCTGGCCCAGATGGGGAACCAGCCGGTAATAGGGATAGCCCTCCACGATGATGCATTCAGTACCGAATGCCTGACCGAGGAAGGGATTGGCTACATATTGCGCGATATCCAGAAAAACGATGGCAAGCACAAGATCACGCATCCATTTTTTGGACCAGGATAGCCCACAATAGCGGAAGGTAAAGTGAATCAGGGTCAGCACCACAAAGTCCATGCCAAGAAAGTAAACGTAGTATCCGACGGTGGGAAGAAGAGCACTGGTGGAGGCCACGATCAGAAGGTTTCCGGTCAGCGGAAGGGTCAGTGTCCCGATCAAGGCGGCAACACTGCTGCCGATCGCCCTGGGTGAACGTCTTGCCATAAAAGAGCAGACGGTCAGCGTGATGATCAGAAGCAAAAAAATAACGGTAAAGATACTTCTCATGCGCCGCCCTCCTTTCATGGTAAAAAAAGGGCAGAACAAACAGGATCCAACAAGTGGCCTAATTGCCCTACCCTATTTAAGTTATTATAGCAGAAATGTCCGAAAAGTACAAGCAAAAACATGAATATTTCTGACATTTCACAACGAAAGAAGAAACGCGCGCCGGGATCAATTTCCGTAGAAAATCCGGGCAATGGGGCTGTCGGAAGAAAGAATGACGGTTTTGTTATTCCCCTTCATGGAAACTTTCAGGGCATCCAGACTTCTTACGAAAGCGTAGAATTCCTGGCGGCCCTCGTCAGCATAGGCCTCAGACAGGATCTTCATGTATTCTGCCTCGCCTTCTGCAATGAGGATCTCGGCTTCTTTTTCCGCCTCAGAGAGCATGACGGTCACTTCCTTGTCGGTGGAGTTCATGATCTTCTGGGCTTCGGAGCTTCCTTCCGCGGAATACTGCGCCGCGATGTTGTTGCGCTCGGAGATCATGCGCTCGTAAACGGCTGCCTTGTTGTCATCGGGGAGATCCAGCTGCTTGATCTGGAAATCCCGGAGGGTGATGCCGTATTGATCCAGGGTAGAACCGATGCTGGCAATTATGGCTGCGGACAGCGCGCCGTCGCGGCCGGAGATCACGTCATCCTGAGAGGTGGCGGAGATCACGTTCTTTGTGGAGTTGTAGACCGTGGTGTCAAGACGGCTCTCCGCATTGCTGATGGAGCAGTTCAGGGTCTGGGCAAATTTCAGGGGATCCGTGATCTCCCAAAGAACGTAGCTGTCACAGATCATGGTCTTTTTGTCGCTGGTAATGACGTCGGAAGGGGAAAGGTCATATAAGAGGATCTGCTTTGGCAGCGTATCCACGGTCTGGATAAACGGGATGCGGTAGGAGATGCCGGCCTCTTTTACTATGTGGTCGATCTTTCCGAACTGACGGACCAGACTATATTGGTTTTCGTTTGTCACAACGAAACAGGATGAGCCGATCATGAACAGCAGGATCACGATCACGGCTAAAATGATTTTCTTTGTTGTCTTCATAAAAGTCTCGCTTTCTGACGGCGGAATGCCGATCGGGGATCTATAGATCTATTGTCCTGAGATTCGGGTCATGCTTATTCACCGATGGCCGGCTGGTCGTTCCCGGTGAAGGATTCCAGAGGGAGGATGGTCTGGGTCTCACCCCCGTCGCTCTGGATGATGACCTTCAGGGAGGGGAGAACGTCCTCCATGGCCTCATAGAACATACGCTGTCTGGTAACTGCGGGGTTCTTTACGTACTCCGCGTAGGTGGCATTAAATCTGGCCACCTGTGCCAGCGCCTCGTTGATGCGCTCGGTCTTTTTGGCCTCAGCTTCTTTGATGATGCCGTCAGCCTTTGCCTGGGCGGAAGGGATCTGCTCGTTGCGGTACTTATTGGCATTGTTCAGGGACGTTTCCTTTCCCTGCTTCGCGGTTTCCACGGCCTTAAAGGCTTCCATGATGGAGGCGGTAGGGGGCTCGGAGTCCTGGATGGTAATGTTTACCAGCTGTATGCCGATGTCCTGTTTCTCCAGGTCGGCGATGATCCTTTCCTTAATGGCAGACTGGATCTCGCCCTTTCCGGTAGTCAGCACCGCGTCAACGGGATAACCGCTGATCACGGTACGAATGCAGCTCTTGCTGACGTTCTTCAGGACGTCCACGGGACTCTTTGAAGCGTAAAGCGCCTTGACGGGATCGCTGTAGCGATATTCCACAAAGAAGTCCACGTTGACAAAATTGTAATCTGAGGTGATCATCAGGGATTCACTCTCTCTGGAGACGTTGGAATTCATGTCATACCCGATGGAGAAGCCCTGAATGGTCGTGTTGACCTTAAAAATCTGTTGTACAAAGGGAATCTTAAAGTGCAGGCCGGGATCCGTTACGGACTGGGCTTTACCGAAGGTTACCAGTACGCCCTGTTCCTGCTCGCCTATTTTATAGGCGCTGTTAAATGCCACCACGAGCAGGACGATGCAGATGGCGATAATGCCAAACGCTTTAATGCCCGAGGCGGGAAGCTTAGGTCCACCCTGAGAGAAAGGATTGGATCCTTTCATGGTCTGAAAACCATTGGCGCGATTTCTTGCGGAATCATTCATTTGAAGTCTCCTTTCCAAGTTGCGTTTCCGTGCGCGTTTTGTTAAAACGAGGACGCAGAGGCCGAAAAGCCTTTTGATCCTGGCATCATAATAGCGGATTACGGTGGAAAACGCAAGGGGAATTCTTTGCACGATGAAATCTCCTAAAGTGCAATTTTCACAAAATTGTTAGGATTGTCAGACAAAAACGCATTGTATCTTTTCGGCGGAAATGCTAATATAAATTGGAGGGGATTTTAGAGAAGGGAGCTTGAAAATGGGGTTTGTCATGGACGGCGGCGTATTGCGGGGATTTACGCCGGGGCCCGGGGAGAAAAATGCGATCATACCGGGGAATTGTACGGAGATCGCTGCTTTTGCCTTTCAGGGGCAGGAGCGGCTTGAGCGGATCGTACTTCCGGGGACTNNTCGTACTTCCGGGGACTTGTAAGAAAATTGGAGAGGGAGCTTTTCGGAACTGCACTTCCCTTGCGGAGGTGAAGATGGAAAACAGCGTGAAATGGATCGGCAGGGAAGCATTTTGGGGGTGCGACCGACTGACGAGTCTTAAGCTTTCTGCGTGCCTTGAGAGGGTGGAGGAAAACGCCTTTGGGGAGATCCCCTGGTACGTGGCCCTTTGGCAGGAGCGCAGGAAAAAGGGAAAGCTTCTTCGCAGGAAAAATGATTTTATTCAGTTTGGCACGTCTTTTTATGAATACGTCGGCTTTGACGGCGCCGTGGCCATTCCTGAGGGAGGAACGTACCTCTCTGAGGGAGCCTTCAGATGGAGCCGTTCGTCTGTTTCCGCGTGGGGAGGAAGAAAAACGGAATCCTGTGCGGAGATTAATTCCCTTGTGATCCCTTCCTGGTGTAAATGCTTAGGAAAGGGACTGTTTCGTTCCATGGAGCATCTGAACGCGGTGACGTTCCTCGAAGGGTGCGAAATCATTGAGAGCGAATGCTTTGCGGATTGCATTTCCCTGCGGGAGGTAAAATTCCCGGGAACGCTAAGGAGGATTGAATCCAAGGCCTTCCAAAATTGTGATAAATTGAATTACGCGGAGCTGCCGTCAGACTGCGCGGTTGCTGTTTCGGCCTTTGAGGAAAGAGTGCGCGTCATCCGCGAATGACGAGAGGATGGAGGCTTGGAAAAATGATCGAAGCCCTGAAAAAACAGATACAAGAATACTTTGTGGGGAAGGAAGAGGTTGCCGGGAACGTGCTGACCTGCCTTCTTGCCGGAGGACACGTGCTTTTGGAGGACGTGCCCGGCGTTGGAAAGACTACTCTTGCAAGAACCTTGGCAAAATCCCTGGAATGTGACTTTGGGCGCATCCAGTTTACGCCGGACACCCTTCCGGGGGACGTGACCGGAAACAGCGTCTATAACCCCAAAACGGGAGAGTTTACCTATCGGGAAGGCGCCGTCATGCACCAGATCGTTCTGGCGGATGAGATCAACCGTACGTCTCCAAAGACCCAGGCCAGTCTCTTGGAGGCCATGTCGGAGGGACAGGTAACGGTGGATGGCAAGACGTATCCCCTTCCGGATCCCTTTATGGTCATCGCGACCCAGAATCCGGTGGAGTTCCTTGGAACCTATCCCTTGCCGGAGGCTCAGATGGACCGCTTCATGATGAAGCTTTCCATCGGCTATCCGGAAGCGGAGGAGGAACTTAGGCTGGCACGGAATTTTCTGGCGGGGAAGACCGTGGAGGAGATCAAGGGCGTTTGCACTGCGGACGACGTGCGAAGGATGAAGAAAGACGTCCTTAAGGTTTCCTTAAGCGACGGCGTGATCAAATACGTAAGGGACGTCATTTCGCTGACCAGACAGGAGAAGAGCTTTGTGCTTGGAGCAAGTCCGAGAGCCATGCTGAGTCTCATCCGGGCATCGCAGGCCAGGGCTTATCTGGCGGGCAGGGAGTACGTAAAGCCCGACGACGTAAAGGCAGTGGCGATCCCGGTGCTTCATCACAGACTGAATTTAACGCCGGAGGCAAAGATCCGGAAGGAAGTGACGGACCGGCTGTTAAAGGAGCTTATCCTAAAGGCGAAGGTGCCCATGGAATAGGGCATCGGGGAGCAGGCTTACATGAAGCGAAATCGCATCATTTTTTTGATATTGTGGATCTTGTCCTTAGTTGGGATCAGCTTTTTTGGGGGACCTGTCAGCTACGGCTTTTTTGCCATGCTCACGCTTCTTCCCCTGGTTTCGCTGGTCTATCTTTTTTTTGTCTTTCATTTTTTCCGCATCTATCAGGAGCTGGACGGAAAGCATCTGGTGGCGGATCAGACGGTTCCTTTTTATTTCACGCTGATGAATGAATATTTCTTTGGATTTGCCGGTATCAGAGTCCGTTTTTTTTCCTCCTTTTCCACCATCAGCGGTTTGGATGACGCCGCGGAGTACGAGCTGCTGCCGAAGACAGGCATTAAGAAGCAGACAAGCCTTGCCTGCAAATATCGCGGGGAATATGAGGTGGGGATTAAGATGGTGGAGATCCAGGATTATTTCCGGCTCTTCCGCATTGCCTATCACAACCGGGAGACCCTTAGAGTGATCGTAAAGCCGAATCTGGTGGAGCTTTCGGGACTTGGGAGCGAGAATCTGGAGCAGGCGCTTCCGAGGGATTCGCAAGCGAATGCCTCGGAGACGGACGCACTGGTCAGAAAATATGAAGCGGGGGATGATCCTCGAAGGATCCACTGGATGGCAAGTGCAAGAAGCAGCGAGCTTTTTGTCCGTAACCTTACCGGTCAGGAGCGGGAGGGCGTAGGCATCCTTATGGGAACCCACCGGCCGTCGGAGGACCCGCTTTTGTATCTTCCGGTGGAGAATAAGATCCTGGAGCTGACCCTGGCCCTGGCGCTGTTTTTTGTAAAAAAGAACATTGAGGTCCATGCGCATTATCTGCAGGGGACGCTGACGGAGGCGAGTGCGGCGGGGCTGGAGCGGTTTGACGCCTTTTACGAGATGCTGTCAGGGACGGAGTTTGGAAAGAGCTTCCCGGAGGCGGAGCTGTTTGCGCAGGCTTCGGGGAGACCTGAGGTATTTCGCTTCAAAACCGTCTATATGGTCGTGAGGGAGCTTTCAGCGGAGGCGCTGCAGATGGCTAAGCTCCTCCGGGACAATCACGTATTTGCGGTGATCTACGTGATCTCGGATGAAATCCCGCAGGAGCAGGGGGGCGATGCGGGCATAAGCGTCGTCCGGATCGGAACACAGGAAGATCTAAAGGAGGTGGCGCTATGATGGCTGTCCTTTATGATCTTTTGTACGTCATTCCCCTGACGCTCATGGCGGAAGGCATTTTGAGGGAAGAGACCGGGGGACCGGAAAAGGCATGGCTTCCGTTTGTGGTCAGCCTTTTGACGGCAGGTATCTGCATCCTGCTAAAGCATTGGAAAAACCGGCTGAAATATCTGGCGCCCGGGGTGGTACTTGCGCTGGGGACCGGAGTGACGCTGATCCAAAAACCGGAGGCCAGGGGAGAATTTCTTTTTCAAAATCAATGGATCTTATGGACTGCGCTTACGGCGGTCCTGGCATTCTTTGCAGGGTGGATCGTGGCGGAAAACCGCCTGATCCGGCGTGGCTTTGCCGTGCTGATCCTTGGAGGTCTGATCGCCATCATGGCCCTGTGGAACAGTCCGGATAAGCTGGGGGTGGCCCTTGCCTTATTTTTCCTTGCGGCGACGCTGGCAGATGAAGTGCAGCTTCGCTGGGAAAAGAGCGGCTACGTGGACGGAAAGGGGCACCTTGTATCCATTGCGCCGTTTCTGCTGGGGCTTTGTCTTGCCGTCTGGCTGATCCCGGCGCCGGATCACCCTTACGATTGGAATTTCGCGGTGAAGCTGTGGGACAGGGCTTCTTCCCTGGTAAGGCTTACGGGGCGCTGGTTTCATGGGAGCGACGAGGACTATGGGGGCATCATTGGCTTTGCCGACGAGGGGAGCTTTTGGGGGAACCTGACAAAGCGGGAAATGAATAAAATGATCCTCACCGCCAATTCGGACGTGGGTCCCGTGGTCTATCTGACGGGAAAGGTGATGGAGGATTTTGACGGCCGCAGCTGGATGGCAAAGGCGGAAGAGGAAAACAGGGACCGCATGCTGGACACGCTGGAGACGCTCTGCGCCGTGACGGCCCGTGATCCGGAGTACGTGCGGAATTATATGCGCAGGGCGCAGGTAAGACTGACCTATCAGGATTATAACACAAAGTACGTGTTTACGCCCTTGAAGGCAGTTTTGGGCGTGGGAAAGCTGGGAAGCGTAGCCTGCGTGCAAAAGGGCGGCAATCTGGAAGCATTGGAGAAGCTGGGATTTGGGACGGAGTATGACGTCACGTATTATCGCCTGAATCTTGACCATGGGCAGTTCCGGGAATTCCTCCGGGAGGGGGAGAAGCCGGACCCTGAAATCTGGGAAATGGTGAGAAACCGGTATGAGCCCGTGGATGCTTATTGGGAAAATAATGGCATTGAGAAATACGCCGGAACCTCCTACGAAGACTACGAACGCTACGTGGAGCGGATCTATCAGCAAAACCTGCCCGAGACAAGCCTCCCGGAGAAGCTTGTTCCTTACGTGGAAGAGTGGCTTAAGGGGGCAGAGACGGATTACGATAAGCTGGCTCGCATCGAGAGCGCACTGCAGAAATATGAGTATACGCAGAGCCCCGGGAACTTGCCGGACTGGGTGGAGACGCCGGAGGATTTTCTGGAGTATTTTCTCTTGCAAAGCCAAAAGGGATATTGCTCCCATTTTGCCACTGCCTTTGTGCTCCTTGCAAGGAGTCAGGGGATTCCCGCAAGATTTGTGCAGGGCTACTACGTGCCCGTGGGGAGTGAACAGACCGTCATGGTGAAGTCTACCATGACCCATGCATGGCCGGAGGCCTATCTAAAAGGCATCGGCTGGATCGGATTTGAACCCACTCCCGGAAAGAAGCAGTCTGTGTCCTGGAAGTTTGTGAAAAGAGTTTCAGGGGGTCCTTCTGCCGTGGCGCCGGAGCCGGAGCATCCCGAGGAGGAAGGCATGGTCCCTCCGCCTGTCGGGCAGGAGACAAAAACCGTGAACGTGCAGTGGAGGGTGATATTACTGCCCTTAGGGCTCGTTATTGGTTTTCTGGCTATCTTTTTCGCCGCGGATCATGCGGTTGCCAAGGCCAGGTATGCGAAGCTGAATGAGGCGGAAAAATTCCGCATGGCCTGCAGAAGGAACGTAAAGGCGCTGAAATTCCTTGGCCTTACGATGAAAGAGGGGGAAACGCTGGAGGAATTCAGGATCAGGCTGGAGCGGGAACTGCAGCCGGAGACGCTTACGTTTCTAAGTATCTGGGAGGACTGCGCCTACGGGGGAAAGACACCCGGCGCGGCGGAGCGCAGGGCGGCGGAGGAGAATTTTGAAATTGTACTGGCAAGCCTGAAAGAAGCAAAGGGGAAACGATTTATCTGGTACCGCTTCCTGCTTGGCAGGATGGAAGGGGAGAAAAAACACTCTTGACAAACGGATTTTATCCCCATATACTTTGAGTGATTGATGGAATTATTACTGTTTTAGGAGGGTTATAACATGTTAGAGAAGATTAAGCAGGTAATTGCTGAACAGTTAGACGTAAACGAGGATGAGATCACGGAAGATACCAACCTTCAGGACGATCTTGGCGCGGATTCCCTGGACGTGGTAGAGCTGATCATGGCGTTTGAGTCCGAGTACGATATTGAACTTCCCACGGAGGAGCTGGAGAACGTTGCCACCGTACGTGACATCATGGATCTCATGAAGAAGATGGGCGTTGACGCGTAAGTAAACGCCCGGAATGAAGTCCCTGCTTCCGGCATAGAATGCTGGGAGAGAGCTTTTGGGGGACGAAAACGTGTTAAATCTGATATGGGCCTTTATGATCCTTTGCGGTATCCTGTGCGGTGCTTTGACGGGTAACGTGGGGGCGCTGACCGATGCGGCCTTGGACGGCGCCGGTGATGCCATCACGCTTTGCTTAACCATGGCCGGAGCCATGGCGCTGTGGATGGGACTGATGGAGGTTGCAAAGGAGGCCGGATTAATGGAGCGAATGACAAAGGGCATCGCTCCTTTTTTGTCCTTTCTTTTTCCGCACGTGCCCAAGGGTCACGCAGCCCTTGGCTATATCGGGACCAACGTGATCGCCAACGTTCTGGGACTGGGCTGGGCCTGCACTCCCGCGGGGTTAAAGGCCATGGAGGCGCTGGCGGATCTGGAGAGGGAGCGGGGAAATCCGGAATATGCGGAGGACGGGAAGGACGAAGATGCCGGTGAGAATGCAGAAGAAGGCGGGAAGAGTTTGGCTGCCGGTGGGAAACGGACTGCTTCTCCGGAAATGTGTGATTTTCTAATTCTCAACGTGTCTTCCCTGCAGCTGATCCCCGTGAGCATCATTGCCTACCGGAGGGAGTATGGAAGTATGAATCCCGCCGGGATCATTTTCCCTGCGCTGCTTGCTACGCTGGTAAGCACGCTGACGGCCATCTTGTACTGTAAATGGCAGGGAAGGAGGCGGGAAAGAGGATGACGGAAGTGTCAAATTTTGTGATCCCGGCAGTGATCTTTTTCGTGGTGGCTTCAGGACTCCTTGCCAGGGTGAAGCTCTATGAATGCTTTTTAAAAGGCGCCGCGGAGGGACTGAAGGTCGTATGGGAGGTTTTGCCGACGCTTATCGGATTGATGATGGCGGTGGGGATCCTGCGTGCCTCCGGCTTTTTTGAACTGGTGGAGCAGGCCCTTAAGCCCGTGGCGGCCATCCTTGGATTTCCCGCCTGCATTCTTTCGCTTTTGGTGGTGAGGCTCTTTTCGTCTTCGGCGGCCACGGGTCTGGCGCTGGACGTATTTAAGACCTATGGGCCGGATTCCTATCCGGGACTCATCACCAGCATTGTCATGAGCTGTACGGAAACGGTTTTTTACACCATGAGCATCTATTTTCTTGCGGCAAAGGTAACAAAAACCCGCTACACGCTGACGGGAGCGATCCTGTCGACGATAGCGGGAACCATTGCCGGTATTTTGCTGGCGGCGCAGCTTTCGTAAAGCGGGCGCCGTTCTTTTTTACTCTTTCGCGGAAGCCGCCGCAGACGCTTGGGGTTAATCCTTTGGCGAATCCTTAGCGGAATTCTTAGGCGAATCCTTGGCAGAATCCTTAGCGGAATCCTTTGGCGCGTCGCCGGGCTTGTTGGGCCGCAGATAGACGTTCTGCTGACCTCCCTGAGTATAGAGATTCCGGTATTCCGTGGGGGAACAGCCCTTGTTGCGCTTAAAGGTCCGGTTGAAGGAGGACAGGCTGGAGAAGCCGGCCTGAATGGAGGCATCCGTCACCGGGAACTTGGGAACCAGGAGCATTTGCTCCGCCGCGCGGATCCTTTTTTCCGTCAGGTACTCGTAAAACGTATGATTGGTGTACTCCTTGAACAAACGCGTAAAGTAGAACTTTGAGAAGCCGGCAATCTGGGCGGCCTGCTCCAGGGTGATGCTTTCGGAATAATGCTCGTCAATGTAATCCAAAACCATGGAAAGCTGTCCGACCACGGAGCTGTTCTTGATGGTGGAGCCGGGATTGGTGGGAATGTTGCCGATGTTTTTCTCCCCGACCTTGGCAAAAAAGCTTAAGATGCAGGCATAAAGGTTCATTTCCTTTGTGGCGCTCTGGCTCCAGTAATAATCGGCGAGAAGCAGGATCAGCTTTGCCTCGGCCGCGTAATAGTCCGGATCGTCGTCATAGGTGATGCGCATGGGCTGGGACAGCAGTGACTGCACGTAATTAAATCCGGGAAGCTGGGCGAGGAAATTCGGCTCTAATATGTAGATCAGCCGGGAACCTTCCGGCGGCGCTTCCAGGGAATGGATGGTTCCGGCAGGAATGATAAAAATGTCGCCGGGCTCCAAAACGTACGTCTCGGACAGGATGTGCGCCACGTAATTTCCCTCCAGAGGCATTATAATCTCCAGGGCCGTATGCCAGTGACTGGCAAAGCCTGCGGGCTGGACGTTGTACCAAAAACGCATGGAAGAACTCTTGACAACCTGTACGTGCTCGTGGGTTCCATCCAGTATTCTGTCGCCATTTGGGATCATATCCGGCTGAACCAGGTATTTTTGCCTTTGTTCCGGTGAGATGTAATATAGTTCGGGCGGATTCATTCGTACGACTCCCTTCTGCTCTCCAAAGAGCAATATGTGCATTGCATTTCTTGCCATCCGCGACTATGTTAGCACAAAGTGTCAAATTATTCAACATAAACTTATTAAAAATTGCCTTCCCGGAGTGAAGACAATTTTTTCAAGGGCAATATTTGCACGATTATTGAATAATTTTTCTTAAATTCTCGAAATCCGCGGGGCCATTCTCCAGCAAAAAGGAATGAAAACGCAAGTCTTGATAGGCCTCCCCCCAGAGCTTTTTTGCCTCCTCCTTCAGCTCCAGTATCTCGAGGTAGCCCAGGTAATATTTCAGGTAATTACAGGGGTGGTCGCATACGTAGTCGCGGATGGAGCGCATGGTGGCCTCGTCCCGGATGCCAAAGGGGGCAAGGAAGGCGTTTAGCTCTTCCAAAGTGGCGCCGTCGTAGTGGATCTTGACGTCCAAAAGGGAGTAGAGGCAGAGCTGGAGGCTGCGGTTGTGTTTTTCCAAAATGGCACAGACGGCGTCCTCCCTGCGACCCTGCTGCGTTAATACGTCGGCAGCGTAATTATATGCAAGAGACTCGGCGTAAGTGGCCCAGCCCTCCAGATACCCGCCGCAGCCAAGGAGCTGGCGCAGACGGCTTTCTTCCATGGAGAGGAAATGCGTTGCCGCAAAGGCATTTTGGTACAGATGGCCGGGATATCCCTCGTGGGCCAGGGTAACGTAGAGTTCCAGACCGTCGGGAGCACTTTTGGGATTTACGTAGATCACGTTGTCGGAAACGTCGTCCAGCGGGGAGGTCAGGTAAAAAGCGGGAGCGCAATAAGGACTCAGTTCGCCGGAGACCGTCTTTACCAGGGCGTCAGGGAGACTTGCGCCGGTGCCAACGTTTCCGTCTGCGGAATCCTTAAAACAAAGAGCGGGGAAGTCCTTTTGCATCCGTTGCTTTAAGTCCTCCAATATGACGGATGCGTCAGAAAAACCAAGCTCCGAATGACGTCCGGAGCGGAGCACGGCCGTGCATTCCGGGTAAGCCTTGGAAAGATTGCTGATGGCTTCCCACTCCCTGACCAAAGTCTTTTCCAAAAGGGCGCGGACCTCCTCCGGCGTCTTTGCGGAACCGGTTTCCGAGGCCAAAAGACTGGCGTAATAGGATTTCCCGCCGGGAAGGGAGAACAGGCCGTCACGCTCTTCCTTTGCCTGGGGCTCCAAGGCAAGCAAGCCCTGCTTGAGATTTTGATAGGCCGGATAGATCACGGTTTTCAGGATTTCGTCATTTTTGATCACGTAGGCCGTTTGGGTCTCCTTGCTTAGGGACTCCCTTTCCGCAAGCACGCTCAGCCGCTGCTGAAAGCTGGTCTGGAGAAAATGAGTGCCGCTTCGGAGAGCCTCTAAAGTGACAATCTCGTCACATTCTTTTTCTGCATCCCGGAGGGCGGAAAGGGCGGGCAAAACGCCGGAGGCGGCCCGCTCCTTTTCGTAGGTCAAAAGGGAGGAGAGGAATTCACCGCTCTGGCCAAGGATCCTCAGGTATTCATCCACGTCCTCCCGGGTGCGGAAGGCATATTCGCTCAGCAGAATGGGGAGCTGGCTTTGCATGCCGCCAGAGGGGATAAGGGGGTCGGAGTAGTAGGGGAAGTGCGCCATCTGAAGGGTCAGGTTAAGGCTTCGCTCCAGGCAGGCGCAGGCAAAGCGGTCCTCCTCCGGAAGATGCTTTGTTTTCAAGCTTCGGAGATCCTTTAGGACTGCCTCGGCGGAGGCTGCACGGTTCAGCTCGCTTCCCGGAACATAGACCGGCATGGGGATGCCGCGACTTTGAAGGTTAAAGGCCTCAGGGTGCGCCAGACTGTAGTGAAGGGAGATGGGATCGGCGGTCATCTCCTGCTCGTAAAGTGTTTTGCTAAAGTCCTGAAATGCCTTTTTCTCAAGCCTTCCCGGGTAAAACATGCAAGTAAGAAGTGCAAAGGCGGCCAGCAGGCAGCAGGCTAAAAGTAATTCGCGAAGGGTAAAACGGGATCTCTTTTTCACGTGGAGGACCTCCGCAGGGTCACAAGGCTTCAAGGTAGGTTATGCAAAAGGCGTGCAAAACGTGATAATAAATCGTTTTACAATTTTGGGGCGAAATTGCCTTGAAATATTGACACCAAAACCCCCCTCGTTTATACTTAAAGGACAGATGAAGCGGCAGAAAAGCAAGAAGGAACGGCAGCTTGAGGTGAGTAGGTTTGCCGGCAGAATAATAGCCCAAAAGGCAGAAAAGAGAGGGATGGATATGGAAACTGCAAAGAACGCAATTGTTTCCGGAACTGCGGTACTTGGAATTGAGTTTGGTTCGACCAGGATCAAGGCTGTTTTGGTGGATGAAACGCATCAGCCCATTGCCATGGGAGTGCGTGACTGGGAGAATCGTTTTGAGGATGAGATCTGGACGTATGGCATGGATGACATTGAGAAGGGGCTGCAGGATTGCTACGCCTCTCTTGTTAAGGACGTAAAGGAGAAGTATGGCGTTGCCATCACAAGGCTTGGCGCCATCGGCTTTTCCGGCATGATGCACGGATACATGGCTTTCGACAAGGACGGCAAGCTTCTTGTTCCCTTCCGTACCTGGAGAAACACCATGACGGGACAGGCAGTAAAGGAGCTTTCGCCCCTGTTTGGCTTTAACGTTCCCCAAAGGTGGAGCATTGCCCATTTGTATCAGGCCATCTTGAATCAGGAAAAGCACGTGAAGGACATAGCGTTCTTTACCACGCTGGCCGGATTCATTCACTGGAAGCTGACGGGAGAGAAGGTGCTTGGCATCGGCGAGGCTTCCGGCATGTTCCCCATTGATTCGGAGATCATGGACTACGACCAGAGAATGCTGGATCAGTTTGAATATCTTGTAAAGGACTGGGGCTATCAGTGGAAGATCAGGGAGATCTTGCCTAAGGTTTTACTGGCAGGTGAAAATGCCGGAACGCTGACGGCGGAAGGCGCAAAATTCTTAGATCCCACGGGAACCCTTCAGCCCGGTTGCCCCATGTGTCCTCCCGAGGGCGACGCAGGTACGGGAATGGTTGCCACCAATGCGGTTAAGGTGCGCACGGGTAACGTTTCCGCGGGTACGTCCATTTTCTCCATGGTGGTTTTGGAGAAGGCCCTGTCCAAGTATTACGAGGAGATCGACATGGTTACCACGCCGGACGGACATCCCGTGGCCATGGTCCATTGCAATAACTGTACTTCCGACCTGAATGCCTGGGTAAATCTGTTCAAGGAATTTTCCGAACAGTTTGGCATGAAGATCGACATGAACGATCTTTACGGAACGCTGTACCGCAAGGCTCTGGAAGCTGACAAGGACTGCGGCGGACTGATGGCATACAATTATTTCTCGGGAGAGCCCGTGACCGGACTGAACGAGGGCGGCCGTCCCATGTTCCTGCGCACGCCCGACGCAAAGTTCACGCTGGCAAACTTTATGAGAACCCATTTGTACAGCGCCCTGGCAGCACTGAAGGTAGGAAATGACATTCTCTTAAAGCAGGAGCAGATCAGCGTGGACAGCCTGATGGGACACGGCGGACTGTTTAAGACGCCCGTGGTCGGCCAGCAGATGTTGGCGGCAGCCCTGAACGCACCCGTGACGGTCATGGATACCGCCAGCGAGGGCGGCCCCTGGGGTATGGCCATCCTTGCATCCTACATGCTGGAGAAGGAGGCAGGCGAAGGCCTTGCAGACTATCTGGAAAAGAAGATTTTTGCAGGCCAGACCGGAACGACCATTGCGCCTAAGGCTGAGGACGTGGCAGGCTTTGACGCCTTCCTCGAGAAATACGTAAACACCATCCCTGCCCAGAAGGCTGCAGTGGAAGGACTCAAGTAAAGGCTTGTGGGAATTTGACGGATTTATAAAAAATGAACGTAAGGAGAGAAAAAGATGTTAGAGGATTTGAAGCAGTTGGTGTATGAGGCCAACATGGATCTGCCGAAGTATGGGCTTGTGACGTTTACCTGGGGAAACGTCAGTGCCATCGACAGGACAACGGGTTATTTTGTGATCAAGCCCAGCGGAGTGCCTTATGAGAAGCTTAAGCCGGAGGACATGGTGGTCATGGATCTTAACGGCAACAAGGTGGAGGGAAGGCTGAATCCTTCCTCCGATACGCCTACTCATTTGGAGCTTTACAAGGCATTTCCAAAGATCGGCGGCGTGGTGCATACCCACTCTTCCTATGCGACGAGCTGGGCACAGGCGGGAAGAAGCATTCCCTGCTATGGAACGACCCACGCGGATTACATTTATGGCGAGGTACCCTGCGTAAGGTGCCTGACCAAGGACGAGATCGAAGACGCTTATGAGGAGAATACCGGGCATCTGATCGTCAACGAATTTCAGCGGATGGGGAAGGATCCCATGGCGGTACCGGCAGTTCTCTGCAAGAATCACGGGCCTTTCGCCTGGGGGAAGGATGCGAAGGAAGCCGTTCATAACGCGGTTGTTCTGGAAGAGGTGGCAAAGATGGCGTATCGCGCGGAGACCATCAATCCCCGCATCCAGCCCGCACCTCAGGAACTGCAGGACAAGCACTATTATCGTAAGCATGGCGCAAACGCATACTACGGTCAGAAGGAACAGTAAGACGCGGCGCCGGGACGGCAAAGGGGCAGGCGTCCGGCAAAAATGGTATGGACACTTTGAGCAAATTATGTTACTCTTGAAGGTGGGTAAAACAAGTGACGGCCCCCAGACCCCGGTGGAAACGCAAAGGCTTTTCAAATGGGGCGGGAAGTCATGCAATACTATAATAAATGGCCGCCCCATAAGCGGCAGAATGGAGGAAACCATGAACAATTTAGAGCTGCAGAAGACAGCGAACGAAGTTCGTAAGGGGATTGTTACCGCAGTTCACAGTGCAAAGGCGGGTCACCCCGGCGGATCTCTGTCCGCAGCAGACGTGTTCACTTATCTGTATTTTGAGGAGATGAACGTGGATCCCAAGAATCCTGACAAGGAGGACAGGGATCGCTTTGTACTTTCCAAAGGCCATACGGCTCCCGGACTTTATGCAACCTTGGCGCAGAAGGGATATTTCCCTGCTGAGGAACTGCTGAGCCTCAGAAAATTAGGCGCACTCCTGCAGGGCCATCCCTGCATTCACATTCCCGGCGTAGACATGTCCTCCGGTTCCCTTGGACAGGGCATTTCGGCGGCAGTCGGCATGGCGCTTGGCGCAAAGCTGGATAATAAAGATTTCCGCGTTTACACGCTTCTTGGCGACGGCGAGATCCAGGAGGGCCAGGTTTGGGAGGCAGCCATGTTTGCAGGCTTCCGCAAGCTGGACAACCTGGTAGTCATCGTTGACAATAACGGCCTTCAGATCGATGGTCCCATTGACAAGGTTTGCTCGCCTTATCCCATCGACGAGAAGTTTAAGGCCTTCAACTTCCACGTGATAAACTGTAACGCACATGACTTTGATGAGCTCCGCGCTGCCTTCAAGGAGGCAAGGGAGACCAAGGGAATGCCTACCTGCATCGTGGTACACAGCACCAAGGGCAAGGGCGTATCCTTCATGGAGAATCAGTGTGGTTGGCACGGCAAGGCTCCCAATGACGAGGAGTATGCAGTAGCTATGGCTGATCTTGAGAAGATCGGCGCTAGCCTTAACTAACGTGGAAAGGTAGGTATGGAAAAATGGCAGACGTTAAGAAAATTGCGACCCGTGAAAGCTACGGCAACGCATTAAAGGATTTGGCAGAAGAATTTCCCAATCTGGTAGTACTGGATGCAGACCTTGCGGAAGCTACCAAGACCGGTATTTTTAGAAAAGCGTATCCCGACCGTCACATTGACTGCGGCATCGCGGAGTGCAACATGATGGGCGTGGCAGCAGGCCTTTCCCTGGTTGGAAAGATCCCCTTTGTCAGCTCCTTCGCCATGTTTGCGGCTGGCCGTGCTTATGAGCAGGTTCGTAACTCCATCGGTTACCCTCACCTGAACGTAAAGATCGGCGCAACCCACGCGGGCATCACCGTCGGTGAGGACGGCGCAACCCATCAGTGTAACGAGGACATTGCCCTGATGAGAACCATTCCCGGCATGGTAGTTATGGTTCCCTCCGATGACGTAGAGGCAAAGGCAGCCGTTCGCGCAGCCCTGGAGTACGAAGGTCCCGTTTACATCCGTTTTGGCCGTGCGGCAGTTCCCGTGATCAATGACAAGCCTGATTATAAGTTTGAAATCGGTAAGGGTACCGTGGTTCGCGAAGGCAAGGACGTGACCATCGTAGCTACCGGCATTTGCGTGGATTCCGCCCTGGGCGCTGCGCAGAAGCTTGCGGCAGACGGCATTGACGCGGAGGTGATCAACATCTGCACCATCAAGCCTCTGGATGAGGAGATCATCGTAAACAGCGCAAAGAAGACCGGCAAGGTTGTTACCGTTGAAGAGCACTCCGTCATCGGCGGACTTGGCAGCGCGGTTTGCGATTGCCTTGCAGAAAAGCTGCCGACTCCCGTAAAGAAGCTCGGCATGCAGGACGTATTCGGTGAGTCCGGTTCCGCAAGTGCCCTGGTTGCAAAGTATGGCCTTGATGCAGACGGCGTTTACGCTTCCGTAAAGGCATTTATTTAAGTCGCTGATTCCGCCATGCGGAAGAAATGCGATCTCAAAAAAACGGCGGGCGCGCCGCACCGGCGGTGCGCCCTTGAGAGGAAGAGATGAAAAACTACTTATCGCCATCGATTCTTGCAGCGGATTTTTGGGACCTGGGAGAACAGGTTCGCGCGGTGGAAAGAGGCGGGGCTTCCTATCTTCACGTGGACGTGATGGATGGGGTGTTTGTCCCCTCCATTTCTTTTGGAATGCCCATTTTAGAGGCATTAAAGCGAAAGACAACGCTCCTTCTTGACGTGCATCTCATGATCATGGAGCCGGAGCGCTACGTTGAAACCCTGGCAACCCTTGGGGCGGATCTGATCACGTTTCACCTGGAGGCGACAAAGAAGCCGCTGGAGCTGATCCAAAAGATCAGAAGCCTTGGCAAAAAGGTGGGTATTGCAATTAAACCGGCAACGCCCACGTCTGCATTAGAGCCTTTCCTGCAATTGGTTGACATGGTTCTGATCATGACCGTGGAACCGGGATTCGGGGGGCAGTCCCTGATGCCGGAATGCCTGGAGAAAGTGCGCGAGTTCCGTAAGAGAACGCAGGAAATGGGGATAGAGATCGACGTGGAAGTGGACGGCGGCGTAAAGGAGGGGAACCTTGAGAAGGTCCTGGAAGCCGGCGCCAACGTAATTGTGGCCGGATCTGCCGTTTTTGGCAGCAATCCGGAGGAGAGAACCCGGATTTTTGTGGATAAGATGCAGATGGAAGAGTAATGCATGGGGTAAGGAGGGGTATGCCCTCCTTTCTTTGGTTACGCCTGCCCCGGCAGGCACGAGAGGAATGACTATGGGCGAAAAGCTGAGCCACTTCAAAAAGAAGTGCCGATCCTTAATGGTCCGGCTTCCGTTCACGCTCGTTGTGAGCGGATTTTTGATCGTGATCGCCATATTTCCGCTGATCTGCCTTCGGTTCCGAGATCGAAGGATTGACAGTTGTACCCGTCTCGCGGAGGGGATCACCAATCTTATGGTGCACCGCCTTGACGGAAGACTCATGGAAGAATATTTGGAAGATAATTATGAGCTGGAGGAGTATCGCGAAATTCACCAGCTTTTTCATGATTTAAAGATGAATTATCCGGATCTGCGCCGCATGTCCGTTTATGCCATGGAAGAAGGAGGCGCACGGGTGATCTTTGATCTGGGAGAAAATGCGCTGGAACCCGGCGCCCTCAGGCAACTGCCGGAGGCCTGTAAGCCTTATCTGGAGGACCTGATGGCAGGAAGAGCCGTGCCTGCCATGATGGAGAAGGGACTCAAAATACAAGACGTCATTTCCGCAAGACCCGTGCAGGTCAGCACGAAGATCGGCAATTGCTATGCCTTTGCAGAGTTCTCCATGGAAAGTGCTCATCTTGAGGACAGGCAGTTTCTTGTAAGCCTTTTGGGATTTATGCTGATCCTGGTGGGGTGCATTCTTCTGGCAGACATTTACCTGATCCGAAAGAAGATCGCGGGGCCTTTGCGGAACATGGCAGATTGCACCAAGGGCTTTTCCTATGAGACGGAGAGCGACCGGTTCCAAAACGTACAGAACATGGAAGAACTCAACATTAGTACGCATGACGAAATTGAGGATCTTTATTACGAATTCATGTCCGTCATGAAGGAGAGTCTGTATTACATGACAAATCTCAACAGGGCGAGGAATGACATTCACGAGCGGGAAGAAAAGCTGGATCAGATCAGCGAGACGGCCTTTAAGGATGCCCTGACAAGAGTCGGAAATCAGGCGGCGTACAACAAGATCTCAGATGGTCTTACGTTGGATCTGAAGGCGGGAAAGCGGAATTTTGCCATTGTCATGGTGGACTTAAATAACCTGAAGTACGTCAACGATACCTTTGGACATAAGTATGGTGACGTCTACATTAAAGGGTGCTGTGACATTATCTGTAAGGTTTATAAGCGTTCGCCCGTATTTCGCGTGGGCGGAGACGAGTTTATCGTGGTGCTGCGGAATGAAGATTACATGAGCCGTTTGCTTAGAATGACGCAGATCACGGAGGCCTTTATGGCTGCCCATGCCAAGGAGGATAAGGAGCCTTGGGAACGGTTTTCCGCTTCCGTCGGCATGGCAGAGTGCATGCCGGAGGATGAGAGCGTGGATCAGGTGATGAAGCGCGCGGATAAGGCCATGTATGAAAGCAAGATGAAATTTAAGACGAAGTACGGGAGCTACCGGTAGGGGACCTGATGAGGGCCGGTGCAGAGGAAAGAAAAGCGGGACCGAATGGAGCCGGCGCGGCAGAAAGAAAGGCGGGACCGGACGGGAGCCAGCGCGGCAGAAAGAAAGGCGGGACCGGACGGGAGCCGGCGCGGCAGAAAGAAAGGCGGGACCGGACGGGAGCCG
>ONSO01000005.1:58269-64462 GCA_900320485.1 uncultured Lachnospiraceae bacterium
CGGCAGAAAGAAAGGCGGGACCGGACGGGAGCCGGCGCAGAAGAAAGAAAGGCGGGATCGAATGGAGAACCGGCGCAGAAGAAAGAAAAGCGGGATCGAATGGAGAACCGGCGCAGAAGAAAGACGGGACCGGACGGGAGCCGACGCCGCAAAAGGAAGGACGGGACCGGAAGCGGCCCGGGTGAAGGAGAAGAACGTGAAGGAATATCGCATTGCAGACCTGAAGGTGGGGATGACGGAGATTTTTTCCCGCACCGTGACGGCGGAGATGATGGAGAAGTTTTATGAAATCTGCGGGGATGAGAATCCGCTGCACCTCGACCCGCAGTTTGCCGGGGAAAAGGGCTTTGAGGACCGGGTGGTTTACGGCATGCTCACGGCATCCCTGATCTCAACGCTGGGCGGCTGTTACCTTCCCGGAAAATATTGCCTGATCCGCGAGGTGGAGACGAAATTCTTAAAACCCGTGTTTGTGGGGGATGAGCTGACGGTGACGGGAGAGGTCGCAGACGTGCGCCCGGAACTGAAATACTTAGAAGTTAAGGTTACCATTCGAAATCAAAAGGGCGAAAAGGTTTTGAAGGGATTGCTGAAGGCAGGTGTCATGGATGGAGAATGAGAAGATCTTATTGGTCACGGGGGCTTCCTCGGACGTTGGAATGGCGCTGATCCGCAGGATCGGCGGGAATTATAAAAAGATCTGGGCGCATTACCGCTCGGAGTCGGAGGCATTTAAGGAGCTGCAAAAGGAACTGGGGGACAAGCTGGTGCCGGTGCGGGCGGATTTTTCCGATTTGGAAAGTACCAGTGGACTTATCGATAAAATACAAAGCTCCGGGGACGTGCCGGATCACGTGGTCCATCTTCCGGCAGGAAAGGCAAATAACCTGCAGTTTCATAAGCACTCCTGGGAGGATTTTCAGACAGAGGCGGACGTTAGCCTGCGCAGCATCACCATGATCCTGCAGGCCTTTCTGCCCAAGATGGCAAAGAAGAAATACGGCAAGGTCGTATTTATGCTGACGGCCTATACGCTTGGCGTGCCGCCTAAATATCAGAGCTCATACGTCACGGTGAAGTATGCGTTGCTTGGTCTGATGAAGAGCCTTGCATCGGAGTATGCTGCTAAGGGCATTACGGTAAATGGCGTATCCCCGGAGATGATGGACACGAAATTCTTATCTGACCTCCCGGACCTCATCAGAGAGCAGGCGGCCGCGGCAAATCCCCTGGGAAGAAATCTGACGGCGTGTGACGTGGTTCCATCCTTTGTATATTTGCTTTCGGACGAAAGCGGAGCCATGACGGGGCAGAATCTTGGCATCACGGGAGGCTTGCGGTAGAGCGGGCCGGCCGGGAGGGCGCGCGGAACACGGAATTACGGTCAGAACGGCAGAAGTGGAAAATTGACAGTAAAAGCTTGAGAGGAATTACGGTCAGAACGGCAGAAGTGGGAAATTGACAGTAAAAGCTTGAGAGGAATTACGGTCAGAATGGCAGAGATGGAAAATTGACAGTAAAAGCTTGAGAGGAATTACGGTCAGAACGGCAGAAATGGAAAATTGACAGTAAAAGCTTGAGAGAAATTACGGTCAGAATGGCAGAAGTGGAAAATTGACGGTAAAAGCTTGAGAGGAATTACGGTCAGAATGGCAGAAGTGGAAAAATGACAGTAAAAGCTTGAGAGGAATTACGGTCAGAATGGCAGAGATGGAAAATTGACGGTAAAAGCCCTGGAAAATAGGGTGTACAAGAAAAGTTGCAGGGAAAATACAAGAAAAGATGCTAAAAATATATGACGTAAGGAGAAAAGAAATGGAAAACGTGGAAGAAGTTAGGTATGCAATGCCCATGATCGGGGATGCGGCGCCGCAGTTTCGCGCCATGACAACCATGGGAAAGGTGAATTTCCCGGAAGATTATAAGGGAAGCTGGGTTGTGTTGTTTTCTCATCCGGCAGATTTTACGCCGGTCTGTACCACGGAATTTATCGGCTTTACAAAGATGACGGAGGAGTTTGCGGCGCTGAACGTAAAGCTTCTGGGGCTGTCCATTGATTCCCTTCATTCCCATCTGGCCTGGGCCAAGAGCATTGAAAGCATTGACTTGGACGGCAAGGGATGCGTGAAGCTTACTTTCCCCATCATTGCGGACATTAGCATGAACGTGGCAAGAAAATACGGCATGCTTCAGACCGTGGCAAAGACCCAGACGGTGCGCGCGGTGTTTATCATCGATCCGGAGGGGATCATTCGCGCCATTTTGTATTATCCCATGAGCACGGGCAGAAATCTTCCCGAGATCAAGCGGATCGTTGAATCCCTGCAGCTTCATGATGCGCAGAACGTAAGCACGCCTGCAAACTGGCAGCCCGGAGAGGATGCCGTGTTGGGCGCACCGCTGACGCTGGAGGAAGCAGAGGCGAGAATGGCGGATGAAAGCCTGAGAAGCGTGGATTGGTACCTGGCTTTCCGGAAGCCGGAATAAAAAGACGGAGGAAAGAGGCTGAAGCAGAAAAGGCGGAAGGGGAAAGCTGAAGATGGCAATCACTTATTTAGAGGGAACTTGCCCCAAGTGCGGGGAGAAGACAAAGGAACCGTCCAATACCTGGGCATATGGCAGCCCCATAAGGTTTTGCCCAAGATGTAAGCAGGAATATCTCGACGCAAGGTGGAGGGAGGTCGCGATAACGGGTTTTGATCCCAGGGGAAGCAAGCCGGGGTATTACTTCAAGGTGTTCCTTGGCACGCTGATCGTTACGGCATTGAGCGGCGGGTGGCTGTATTATACAACTCATTACAAAGGCTACTACAGTACCTTGACGATTTCCGTTTTCGTTGTTAGCGCAATTGCCACGGTGGGAAGCCTTTTGCTTTCGCTGTGGATCGCGCTGGGATTTGCGGCGAAGTCCAATGCAAAGTATTTGGCGGAATCGGAGCGGCGCCTTCAAAATCCGGCTTACGTAAAAAGACTTCAGGAGTATGGTTACGTAATTCCGGCAAAATATCTCGCACAGGCCATGACGGATCAGACGACGGGAGAGTAGCGCGAAAGGACAGAAGGGAAAGGCCCGTGGAGGAATGGCGCGAAAGGACAGAAGGGGAAGGCCGTGGAGGAATGGCGCGAAAGGACAGAAGGGGAAGGCCCGTGGAGGAATGGCGCGAAAGGACAGAAGGGGAAGGCCCGTGGAGGAATGGCGCAAAAGGACAGAAGGGGAAGGCCCATGGAGGAATGGCGCGAAAGGACAGAAGGGGAAGGCCCGTGGAGGAATGGCGCGAAAGGACAGAAGGGGAAGGCCCGTGGAAAAATAACGAAGCAGGCAAGATGCAGATAAAACGTATCTTGCCTCTTTTTTTGAACCACTTACCGCTCTTTGGATGACAAAGGGCAACAGGCGTGCTAACATGTGATCATCGGAACCGATGAAAGAGATTTGTGGCAGGTAAGACCAAAAGGACAAAGACGGGAGGAAGAAACGTGAAAGTGGAAGTAAACGTTTCACCGGAGGTGAAGGAGCCGTATGCAGTGCTCCATGCGGGAGAGCTGACGGCGGAAATATCTGAGCTGGCAAAGGAAATTGCAGACTTTGGGAACGAAAAGGGAAAGATCCTCGGAAACGTGGATGAGCGCATGGTTGTGATCGATCCTGAGGAGATCTGCCTGATCCGGGTGGAAAATGAGAAGGTGTTTGTGGTGACGGGAAAAGAGACATATCGGGTGGGGAAAAGAATGTATGAGCTTTTGGAGCTTCTTGGAAAGAACTTCATGCAGGTTTCCAAATCCGCCGCCATTAACCTGAATTTTCTGCAGAGCGTGGAACCTTCCTTTAACGGCATTATGCTGTTGCGTCTAAAAAACGGGGAGAAGGAATACATCTCCAGGAAATACGTGCCGCAGCTGAAAAAGTACCTGGGACTATAGGCCGGGGACAAAAGCGGATCGGGAAGATGAGGTCGCGTACTGCGTGACAAGCTTAAAGCCGATCAGGAAAGTGGAGGATAAGAGAATGAAAATGGTAAAAGAAATGTTGAGATCCACGGTGATCTCCATCATGATGAGCGCTACGATCTTTGTGATCATTGGAATGGTTTTTGACGTAATCGGTAAGGGAAGTTTTTCCATGGAAGATTATGGGTTTACAAAAATGGTGCTGGCCTGCGTGGCCACGGGTCTTGGATTTGGAGTGCCCAGTGTTTTGTATCACGTGGAGAAGCTACCCATGCCGCTGGCAGCAGTATTGCATTTGGGAATTGGCCTGACAATCTATTTCTTTGCGGCGTTCCAGGTGGGCTGGATCCCCGTGGCGGCGGGAAAGGTTGCCTGCATCTGCTCCGTGGCCGGCATGGTGGCGCTCACGGTGATCATTTGGCTGGGGTTCATGAAGTATTACAAAGACTTGGCGGAAAAAATGAATCAGGCCCTTCGCGAGAAAAACCGGGCCTAACGCCGCTCATGAAGGAATTTTCAGGGGATTAGCCGCTAAAAGGCTAATCCTTTTTTGAATTTTGGGGATTGGATTAGCCGGTGACGAGGAGATTTTCTGGGATTAGCCGTTAAAAGGCTAATCCTTTTTTGAATTTGGGGGATTGGATTAGCCGGTGGCGAGGAGATTTTCGGGGATTAGCCGTTAAAAGGCTAATCCTTTTTTGAATTTTGGGGATAGGATTAGCCGGTGGCGAGGAGATTTTCTGGGAATAGCCCCAAAAAAGGCTAATCCTTTTTGGAATTTTGTGGATCGGATTAGCCAATGACTTTCAAATTTCAGGGGATCGGCAGCTAAAAAGCTAATCCTTCCTTGAATTCTGGGGATTGGATTAGCCTTTGGAAATTTCGCGCAAGTCATAGGGCCATGTGTTGTGAGAGTCTTGAGAAATTAGCAAAAACTAGAGTTGGACAGTTCGCCAAAATGGGTTGGATGGTAAATGCCAAAATGAGTTGGACAGTTCGCCCAAATGGGTTGGATGGTAAACGGCAAAATGGGTCGGATGGTAAATGCCCAAATGGGTTGGATGGTAAACGCCAAAATGGGTTGGATGGTAAACGGCAAAATGGGTCGGATGGTAAATGCCAAAATGGGTTGGATGGTAAACGCCAAAATGGGTTGGATAGTAAACGCCAAAATGGGTTGGAGGGTTCACGCCAAAATAGGTTGGTTGGGGCATAAAAAATAGGGTTGACAAAACAGTTAGTATATGCTAACTTATATGCGAATGAAAAATAAAAATATTCGCAAGAGGAGAGGAACATGCCGGTCAGGGTTTTTAACGAAGAAGAAAAAGAGAAGCTGCGCAGGAAAATGCTGGAGGAGGAATTTCCGCTCTTAAAGCAATATGGAGTGACACACATGTCTGTTTCTAAGATCACGGACGCCGCCGGGATCGGGACCAGTACCTTTTACAATTTTTGGAAGAGCAAGGAAGAATATCTGGCCGACCTGATCTTTTATCATCGTCAAAAGATGTTGCCCGTGCTCATCCCGGAGGACGTAAGGCTTGGAAAGCGAAAGCTGGGAAGGGAAGATGCCAAGAGATATCTATATGCCGTGGTGGACAAAGAAATCAGCATCTATCCCCACTTGACGCTGGAGGATGAAGCAAAGATCTTCCGAAATACGGATGAGTTTAAGCCGGACATAGAGAAGGAAACCGCGATCACCGCAGGGCTTTTGCAGCATCTTGAGGGAGTGCGGAGTGACGTGAATTTTGGCGTGGTGGCAAACCTTTCTAAGATTTTGGTGATCACCGCAGAGTCCCGGGAGGAACTGCACGAATCCGCATATGATGCGACGCTGGAGGCCCTGATCGAAGCCATCCTGAATCAGATTTTTGTATAACAGGGCCTTAAATAACGAGCGGCATTTTGGGAAAAATCCCTCGAAAAACAGGGGATTTTTTGGAAAACAAAGAAGACCTTAAAACAGGTGGACTCTTTGAAAAGTGAGAAAGTTTGGAGGAAAAGAACGTGAAGAAGATTAAGGAGACGGAAAAAGGATTTTATGGGTGCTACTGGCCCGTGGAAGGCGCAAAGAGCGCATTGATCGCGATGATCGGGGATGACTGTGAGGATTTTTTGGCGCGGTCCACAGTGAAGTGCGTGCAAAAGAAATATGGGATCAGCGTGCTGACGCTTAGTCCCGCGAAAAAGGATTATGGACATCATAATCAGCCCGTGGAGACCGTTGGCGCAGGCATCA
>ONSO01000083.1 GCA_900320485.1 uncultured Lachnospiraceae bacterium
CAGGGAATCCGAAACGGAAAGAAGACAACCACGCGAAACATCTTCCGTCAAGTCCAAATCGAAGGCTGTTTAAAAAATTTTCACATTTTGCTTCATTTTTTCCTTATTATTTTCCCGTTCCACTTGGCGAATCCAAAATTACGTTATAAAATAGAAATGATACCGCGTGCCCTATTATAACGTATTTTTAAAAAAAGTAAATTTAAAACAAGCAAAAACAGAAAGGGGAAGCCATGGCACAAAAGGTCACTTGTCCCGTTTGTTTTACAAAAATGAATCTGGTTGGTCATGATTACGTCTGTCCGGAATGCGGCTATAAATACTGCGAAGGCCGGGCTCCCTACGTATACGATGATCATAACCATAATGACTATAAGAGCTATAATCAGAAATCCACCTATTCTTCCGGATACGTAACGACCGGACGCGGGCAAGACTTGCAGGGAAACTACTCCCAGGCTCAGGCCGGAACTGCCGCACGCTACTCCCAGGCTCAGGCCGGAACTGCCGCTCGCTACTCCCAGGCTCAGGCCGGCCAGACAAGCGCTCAGCAGCAAGTGGCTTCCCATGCCGCGCAGCGCTATCAGCAGGCGCAAGGCTCCCGCAAGCCTCAAAAGTCAAAAGCCGGAAGACTCATTTTTATCATTTTTATTTTATACTTTATTTTTGCCATTGCCGGCGGCCTTATCTCCCTTTTTGATGAAGTCCTTGATAAGGAGGAACTGGGCACCATCTTTGAAAATCTGTTTTCCGAGAATGCTTCGGAGCCTGAGCCGTCCGAGAAGGCCGCTCCCGTTTTGACTGATCTGGAAATGGTCTCCGCAGACGAAATTCTTTTAGGCTTCGCCAAAGCTAATGCACCCGAAAGCACTCTCCAAGAACTTCTGTGTGAAGCGACCTCGAAAGAGCTGCGCGACGTTACAATGGAAGATTGCGAAGCCTTCACGGACATCCAGCTCCTTCGCGGCGAGGACGGACAGACTTACGTCTACTACGCATTGGATGACGGAACGGAAAATTACTTTGTTCCAGGCGTCAAAAAGCTGGAGACGTCGGAGCTAAGACTTTTTACAAATTTAGTACAATTCCGTGCCGTTGATTTTTCAAACGCCTATTTTCACAAAGGCGATTTTATGGGTTTAGACAAGCTGATCTGCCTTGAATGTTCTAATACGCCTTATCAGATTTATGACTATCTGGAAAATCCCGATCAGCTGCAGTACCTCTTTCTCAATTCCCCGGAGCTTCAGTTTGACCTTACGGGAATTGAAAAGTTCCCGAACTTAGTGGTTTTGGGGATCGGTGCCCTTGGCGCCGTGAACGTAACCGGCATTGGCCAGCTGAAGGATCTGACGAACCTTACCTTTATTACGACAACCCAGCCCAGTGATTTTACGTTTTTGGATTCTCTGGAAAATCTGGAGTATTTAGAGATTGAAACCCGTCATCTGATGGACGTGGCCTTCCTGTCTCACATGCCCAACCTAAACACCCTGATCATCCGGGATGCCATTTCTCTTTCGGACTATGCTCCCATCTCTTCCCTAAGCAGGCTGGACTTTCTTAGCATGGAAGGCTGTAAACTTCAAGAAGTTTCCTGGATCACGCCCCTTAAGAACCTGACATACGTTTCCCTGAGGGACAACCAGATCTCGGACGTTTCGCCCCTGGCACAGTTGCCGCTCCTGACCAACCTTGACGTTACCGGTAATCCCGTGACAAATTACGGAAATCTTGACAGATCCATCCTAACGGGTGATCAACAATAAACTAACAAAGGATTATGCTAAAAATGTACGCACAAAGAAAAAAGCTTTACGTTCCCCTGCTTGCCCTCCTGGCAATGCTGATCTGCTCCGGATGCAGTACTCCCTTTGGCGGAGACGACACTGATTCCCTTGAGACGCTTTCCTCCTCCGCCGTCCACGCGGAGCCCATCCTGAGCCCCGTTCCCATCCAAACGCCGGAACCTACGCCCGAGCCCACGCCTGAGCCTACGCCACAACCTGAGGTGACACTTATGGCCTTAGGCGACAATCTGATGCACATGGGCATCGTCGGAACGGGAAAACAATCAGACGGAACGCTGAATTACGATTTCCTGTTTGAGGATATCAAAGATTTTATTGACTTAGCTGACATAAGCGTCATAAACCAGGAGACCATTTTCGGCGGGAATGAACTTGGCTTCTCCGGCTATCCCTATTTCAACTCTCCCACGGAGGTGGGCGACGCCATTGTAAACGCCGGTTTTGACGTGGTCCTGCAGGCGACAAATCATACGCTGGATCAAAAGCAGGCCGGTGCGGAACACTGCATCAATTACTGGAAACAGCATCCCGAAATCCTTATGGTAGGCCTTCATGACCGCTATGAAAAAGAAGACGGCACGCCGATGGACGTAAAAGACCGCATTCCCCTCTTGGAGGTAAACGGCATCCGTCTTGCCATTTTGAATTATACCTACGGACCTAACGCTGAAATACTTCCCGGCTATGCAAGGGGACGCATGGACGTACTGTGTGCCTATAATGAAAAGAACGGAGCGCTGGACTTTACCAGCATCAATCCCCAGGTTTTGGAAGAAATCTCCGCAGCCGAGGAGCTTGCCGACGTAGTCGTTGTCTTCCCCCACTGGGGCGCGGAGTACGTCACCTCCCCCACAAAATATCAGCAAAAATTTGCCTTGCAAATGACCGAGGCCGGTGCCGACCTGATCATCGGTGCCCACCCCCACGTTACCCAGCCCGTGGAATGGATCAAAGCAGATAACGGCAACGAGTGCCTGTGCTATTACTCTCTCGGCAATTACGTCTCCACCCAGCAAGATCCCATTTCCATGCTGGAGAACATGGCATGGGTCACCTTCCGGATGGAAGATGACGGAAGCGTCATTATCGACCGCGAGAAAACCGGAAGCATTCCTTTGGTCATGCAATATTCTTCCGGACCCCTGCGCTTTAAGGCAATCTACCTTTTGGAAGAATATACGCAGGAGGAAGCCAACAAACACGGTATTCGCAACTGGGGCCATAAAAACCTCTACGTGGACGATCTATGGAAATGGGCAGGCGAAATCCTTGGCGACAGCGTCAAACCCGCCTACGACCTCACCGGCCTGCGCGACCCCTCGCAAAATCCCGCCCTTGAACCCGCCGGTTAACCGATCCCCCCGCATTTTAACCCAGGCACGCCGGTCCCTCCGCACTTTAGCGCAAGACGTGCCGGTCCCTCCGCACTTTAGCGCAAGACGTGCCGGTCCCCCCGCACTTTAGCGCAAGGCGTGCCGGTCCCCAGATTCCCGTAAACGCGCAAGGCGTGCCGGTCCCCCATTTCTGAACAATAAGCCGACAGTTCTTAATGAATCGGAGTTACAAAGGCGACGCCATCCCTTATAGCGTCGCCTTCCTTGTAACGAACGATGAATTTAGAACTGTCTGGCCGTTCAGAAACGGGGGACCGGCACGCCTTGCCTCTTTACGCAGGAACCGGCACGCCTTGTGCTCTTTAATTCTGCTGAGGTTTGATCTTCATGGTAAGACTGATGCGCTTCTTTTGGAGATCCACGGCAAGAACCTGCACGTCAACGACGTCGCCGACGCTGACCGCCTCCAAAGGATGCTTGATAAAACGCTCCGTGATCTGGGAAACGTGAACCAGACCATCCTGATGCACTCCGATATCCACAAAAGCGCCAAAATCGATCACGTTACGAACCGTCCCCTTTAAGATCATGCCTGGCTTTAAGTCCTTCATGTCAAGGACGTCGCTGCGAAGAATGGGCTTCGGCATATCCTCTCTGGGGTCCCTGGCAGGCTTCTCCAGCTCCTTTAAAATATCCGTCAACGTAATCTCGCCAATGCCCAGCTCCTTCGCCATGGCTGCCTTATCCTTCACGCGCTTCTCCAGGCCGGAAATTCCCTGACTGCCAGTTGCTCCCGTTGCCCCGTTCGCAGCGCTTCCCTTGCCATTTCCTGCAGGCTCCTGGACGGGCGCTTCGATCACAAGATTCCCCATGGCAGCGGCAAGCGCCTTCCCCATGGAAGTATTTACGTTCTTTACGACAAGCTGCTTCCCCTGCTTCTTGCCCTGATTATTTGCGGCATTTCCGGCCTTCTTGCCTGCCTCTGCCTTCGCAGCAGTGCGCCCAAGCTTGGCATCCTCCGCTGCTTTTTTTTGCATGACGCGGACGTCATCCATGGTAAGTCCAAGCTTATCCAAAAGCTTTTTAGCCGCCTCATAGGACTCGGGATGAACGCTGGTGGCATCCAGGGGATTATCGCCATCCAAAATCCTCATAAATCCCGCACACTGTTCAAATGCCTTCGGTCCCAGCTTGGGAACTTTCAGAAGCTGACGGCGATCCGTAAATCTGCCATTCTTCTCCCTGTAATCCACAATATTCTTTGCGATGGTCTTGTTAATGCCGGAAATATACTCAAGCAGCGGTGCTGACGCGGTATTTACGTCAACGCCGACTTTATTTACGCTGCTCTCCACGACGCCGCCAAGGGCCTCATCCAGCTTTTTCTGGTTCATGTCATGCTGATACTGGCCAACGCCGATGGACTTCGGATCGATCTTCACGAGCTCTGCCAACGGATCCTGCAGTCTCCTTGCGATGGAAGCCGCACTTCTCTGCCCCACGTCAAACTGAGGGAATTCCTCCGTTGCCAATTTACTTGCGGAGTAAACGGACGCGCCTGCCTCGTTCACGATCACGTACTGCACGGGGCGGTCCAGCTCCTTTAAGAGTTCCACGATGACCTGCTCAGATTCACGTGATGCCGTACCGTTACCCACGGAGATCAGATCCACGTTATATTTCTTGATAAGCTTCTTCAGCTCTGCTTTTGCCTCTTCCACCTTATTTTGAGGCGCAGTGGGATAGATCACTTTGGTATCCAGGACCTTGCCCGTTGCGTCAACTATGGCCAGCTTGCATCCTGTTCTAAACGCGGGATCCCAACCCAGTACAACCTTTCCAGCAATGGGAGGCTGCATCAAAAGCTGCTCCAGATTCTTTCCAAATACGTCAATGGCACCGTCCTCCGCCTTTTCCGTCAGATCACTGCGGATCTCACGCTCTATGGCAGGCGCGATGAGACGCTCATAGCTGTCCTGGCAAACCTCCTTAAGGACCGGCGTGGTATATTCATTTTCGGAGGTGATGGTCTTCTTTTCCAGATAGCGCAGGATCCTCTCCACGGGTGCCTCCACCTTTACCGTCAGGATCTTCTCCGCCTCGCCGCGGTTTAGGGCCAATACTCTGTGTCCCGCCAGCTTCTTCACGGGTTCGCTGAAATTATAATAGGTCTCATAAACGCTTTGCTGTTTTTCATCCTTGGCCACGCTGGTGACAATGCCCTCTTCCATGGTGGCATTTCTTATGTAAAGGCGATGCTCTGCCTCGTCGGAAATGGCCTCGGCAAGAATGTCCTTTGCCCCCTGCAGGGCTTCCGCCACGGACTTCACCTGCTTTTCCTCAGGAACGTCCGTCCCGGTTACGTACTTCTGCGCCTCCGTCTCCAAAGGCTCCGTGGCATTCTGAGCCAAAATGAACTGAGCAAGACCGTCCAGCCCCTTCTCCTTCGCCACGCTGGCTCTGGTCTTTCTCTTGGGACGATAAGGTCTGTATAAGTCCTCCACCACGACCATGGTTTCCGCAGCTTTGATCTTTGCTTCCAGCTCCGGCGTAAGCTTTCCCTGCTCGCTGATGCTTGTAAGAACCTGCTCCTTCTTCTCCTCGAGATTTCTAAGGTATACCAGTCTCTCGTGAAGGTTACGAAGCTGTTCGTCATTTAAGGAACCCGTCACTTCCTTTCTGTAACGGGAGATGAAGGGAATCGTATTTCCCTCATCGATAAGCTTTACGGCTGCTTCCACCTGCCATTTTTGTACTTTCAGTTCTTCCGTGATCTTTGCAATAACGTCCATAAGTCCTTCTTTTTTACCGCCTTTCAAATCTTAGGGAATCTCAGAATTGTTTTACAATTCTCAGACCATTTTACCATACGGCAGGGCAGAAATCAATTTTATAATTATTTCATTTTCTTTCTGTTTGCTTTCCGGCAAGATTCATGATAGAGTAAGATGGAAAGGGGGTGCTCGCATGAACTCAAACGAGATCAACTCAAACAGCATACGGAATTTTGCCACTGCGTCCCTGATCTTTGGCGCCTTGTCGATCTTTATGTTTTGGACCGGCATTTTTCCCTTTATTTTCGGCGGACTTTCCATTTTATTCGCCGTGCTCTCCCGCAGGGAGGACAGACCGTTTCCCTCTGCCAGTTGGTGGGGCATTGCCGCATCCTGCATCGGTCTGTTCATGGGCGTTCTGATCCTGTATTTTGCGCTGGTAAGCTACGTGATTCCCATGATGACGGATCCTGCCTTCTATCAGGAAATGAATACCTTTTATCAAAACAATTACGGCATCAGTCTTGATGAATTACTGCAGATGCAATGACGGATCGTCCTATGGGATTTAGAGAAGAAACGAGGTGGCGCAGGTGAAAACTTCAGCGAAAAAGACCATATTAAAAAATGCGGCAAAGAACGTCATGGCAGGAAAATATTTTGCTTCCATCACTGCCTTTCTTTTCTATGGGATGATGGTACTTTGTCTCAACCGTTTTTCCATAAACCTAAACCGTGTTTTCTGCTTAAGCCTGATGAACGCCCTCAACTTAAACGCCGAAAGCCTTCTGATCCTGTGTCTTTCCTACGTGATACCTTTTTTGTTTTCCGTGATCACCAACGTATTTCAGCTTGGCTTTTGCCTCTTTTTCCTGAATTTTGCCACGGGAAAGACTGCCTACGTTTCAGACTTGCTCTACGGCTTCTTCCATCATTTAGGGAAATCGCTGAAGCTTAGCCTTGCAACAACGCTGGTTTCCTTTTTCTGCATGCTTCCCTCCGAACCAATTCTGGAGATGCTTCTGGGCACTGCAAAATTAAGCGTTAGCAGGGTGCTATTGCTTGTTCTGGCACAATTGGTCTTTTTGCTGATCCTCCTGCCCCTTGGCCTCGCCCTGTCTCAGGTTTTCTATCTTGCCCTGGACTATCCTGACTTGACCGCAGGTGAGATCCTGCGCTTAAGCCTGAAAGTAATGAAGGGCAAAAAGCGTCAGCTTTTTATCATCCAGCTGAGCTTCCTGCCCTTATATCTGCTTGGGGTTCTCTCCTTTGGCATCGGACTGTTTTGGATCGTCCCTTACCAGAAAATGACCCTGACTCTCTACTATTTGGATCTTATGAAGCCTTCCGATCCGGAGATCGCCTGACTTATTCTTCCTCTGCGGAGGATCTTGATTTCGGCTGTCCAATGCTGAGCCATTTCAGGTAACCGTTCATAAAGGGATCCAGTGCGCCATCCAAAACTGCATCCACGTTGCCCGTCTCCACGTCCGTTCTCAGATCCTTAACCAGCTTATAAGGCTGAAGCACGTAGGATCTGATCTGATTGCCAAATCCAATCTCCTTTACCTCTCCGCGAATGTCAGAGAGCTTCTCCACGTTTGCCTCCTGCTTTAGCAAAAACAGCTTTGCCTTCAGCATCTGCATGGCCTTGTCCTTGTTCTGGAACTGGCTTCGCTCATTCTGGCAGGTTACCACCGTACCCGTGGGGATGTGGGTAATGCGAATGGCCGAGGAGGTCTTGTTGATGTGCTGACCGCCGGCACCGCTGCTTCGGTAGGTATCGATCCTCAGATCCTTCTCGTCGATGTCCACGTCAAGGTCTTCCTCGATCTCCGGCATAACGTCCAGCGAAACAAAAGAGGTCTGGCGTTTTCCCTGTGCATTAAAAGGAGAAATGCGCACCAGTCTGTGCACGCCCTTCTCCGACTTAAGGTAGCCGTACGCGTTAACGCCGTTGACCTGAAAGGTAACGGACTTGATCCCCGCCTCGTCTCCGTCAAGGAAATCCAGCACTTCCACGCTAAAGCCCTTGCGCTCTGCCCATCTTGTATACATGCGATACAGCATGCTGCACCAGTCACAGCTCTCCGTACCGCCTGCACCGGCATTCAGCTTCAAAATGGCGTTATTCTTGTCATACTCTCCTGACAGCAGGGTACTGATCCTAAGCTCTTCAAACTCGGAAATAAACTCATCCAGTTCCCCGCGGATCTCCGGAACCATGGACTCATCCTCTTCCTCATATCCCATCTCGATCAGGGTAAGTATGTCTTCCAACTGAGTGGACAGCTTATGACACTCCTCCACCACGTCCTTTAAGTTTTTCAGTTCCTTCATCTTCAGATTGGACTTGTCCGGATCGTCCCAAAAACCGGGCGCCTCCATGTCCATCTCAAGCTCTTCGATCCTTTTTTCCTTGCTGTCTAAGTCCAGGGAGGCCTTTACCTCTGCCAAGGGCTTCTCATACGTAAGGATCTCTGTTTTCATCTGATCAAGTTCCACCAATGCCACTGCGCTCTTACCTACTTTCCATTTCATTTTCAAACAATAACGCAGGCCATTCGCTTTCGCATCCTGCCTGCGTTATGCACTGCAACCTTTTCCCGCGTTCACTCAGGGCATTGCCTCAGGCTTTGCGGCCATGGCACTGCTTATACTTCTTGCCGGATCCGCAAGGACAGGGATCGTTGGGATAAACCTTTGCAGCCTGGCGCATCTTAGGTGCCTTCGCAACGGAATCATCCTTGTTGGTACCGGTTACCTTTGCCACCTGCTCACGTTCTACCTTCTGCTCTACCTTCGCATGCAACAGGATCCTTACCGTCTCCTCACGAATGTTCTGGGTCATCTCGTCAAACATCTCATAGCCGGCCATCTTATATTCCACAAGGGGATCCTTCTGACCATACGCCTGCAGGCCAATGCCCTGACGCATCTGCTCCATGTTGTCAATGTGATCCATCCACTTACGGTCGATCACCTTAAGGAGGACCACTCGCTCCAGCTCACGGACGGCTTCCGGCTCATGGAACTCCGCTTCCTTGCTCTCATAGAGCTTTACGGCCTCTTCCTTCAGCTGCTGCTTCAGGTCGTTTTTCTTGCGCTTCTTCAGGCGTTCCAGACTGACGGGCTCCAAAGGAATGGTGGGAAGGAGCAGCGTATTGAGCTCCGTGTAATTCCAATCCTCGGCTCCCATGTCGTCATTAATGCAAATGTCTACGGAATTCTCCACGATGTCAGTGATCATCTTATAGATGACGCCGCGCATGCTCTCGCCTTCCAGTACTCTGCGGCGCTCCTCATAAATGATCTGTCTCTGCTCATTCATGACGCGGTCATATTCCAATACGTTCTTTCTGACGCCAAAGTTATTATTCTCGATCTTCTTCTGTGCGGACTCGATGGACTTTGTCAGGGACTTATGTGCGATCTCCTGGCCCTCAGGCACGCCCAGGGCATTAAAGATGCTGATCAGCCGCTCGGATCCAAACAGTCTCATCAGGTCGTCTTCCAGGGAAATGTAGAACTTGGATTCACCGGGATCTCCCTGACGGCCGGAACGTCCGCGCAACTGATTGTCGATACGGCGGGATTCATGCCGCTCCGTACCTACGATCTTCAGACCGCCTGCCGCCTTCGCCTCATCGTCCAGCTTAATGTCGGTACCACGGCCTGCCATGTTGGTGGCAATGGTTACTGCGCCGTGAATTCCGGCATCTGCGACGATCTCTGCTTCCATCTCATGGAACTTCGCGTTCAACACCTTATGAGGGATGCCGCGTCTGGAAAGCCTTCTGCTCAGATCCTCACTGGCATCGATGTTGATGGTACCTACCAGTACGGGCTGGCCCTTTTTATGTGCTTCCTCCACCGCGTCACAGATGGCGTGGAGCTTTTCTTCCTTCGTCTTGTATACGGCGTCCTGAAGGTCCTTTCGGATGACGGGACGGTTGGTAGGGATCTCGATAACGTCCATGCCATAGATCTCACGGAACTCGTTTTCCTCGGTCAGTGCGGTACCGGTCATGCCGGCCTTTTTCTCAAAGAGGTTAAAGAAATTCTGGAAGGTAATGGTCGCAAGGGTCTTGGACTCCCGCTTAACCTTTACGTGCTCCTTAGCCTCGATGGCCTGATGCAGACCGTCGGAATAACGTCTGCCAGGCATGATACGACCGGTAAACTCATCGACGATCAATACCTGATCATCCTTTACCACGTAGTCCTGATCGCGGAACATCAGGTTATGCGCCCTCAATGCAAGGATCACGTTGTGCTGGATCTCCAGATTCTCCGGATCTGCGTAGTTCTCGATGTGGAAGAACTTCTCCACCTTCTTTACGCCCTCTGCAGTCAGGTTGATGACCTTATCCTTTTCATTTACGATGAAATCTCCCGTCTCCTCCTGCTCAATGCCCATAATGGCATCCAGCTTGGTGAGATCCTTCATGTCGGCGCCACGCTTTAACTGGCGGGCCAAAATGTCACACATCTCATAAAGGGAGGTGGACTTTCCGCTCTCGCCGGAAATGATCAGAGGCGTTCTCGCTTCGTCGATCAAAACGGAGTCGACCTCGTCAATGATGGCATAATGCAAATCCCTGAGCACTAACTGCTCCTTGTAGATTGCCATGTTGTCTCTCAGATAGTCAAATCCCAATTCATTGTTGGTCACGTACGTAATGTCACAGTTGTAAGCCGCCTGGCGCTCCTCCGGAGTCATGGAGTTTAACACCACGCCTACCTTCAGGCCAAGGAATTCATGTACCTGTCCCATCCACTCCGCATCACGCTTTGCCAGATAGTCGTTGACGGTTACAATGTGAACGCCTTTTCCCTCCAGCGCATTTAAGTATGCAGGCGCAGTGGACACCAGCGTCTTACCTTCACCTGTCTTCATCTCGGCAATGCGGCCCTGATGCAGAACCACGCCACCGATGAGCTGAACCCGGTAATGCTCCATCCCAAGGACGCGTCTTGCCGCCTCACGAACGGTGGCAAATGCCTCCGGAAGAATGTCATCCAAGGTCTCCCCCTCTGCCAGTCTCTTCTTAAACTCCTGCGTCTTTTCACGAAGCCGCTCGTCGGAGAGCTCCATCATGGCGGGACGGAGGGCTTCCACCTTGTCAACAATGGGGGTGATCTTCTTCAGCTCCCCGTCTTCCACTTTCAGAAC
>ONSO01000093.1 GCA_900320485.1 uncultured Lachnospiraceae bacterium
TTATTAAAAAATTCATATTCTTTTCATTTTTGCTTTAGAAAGCCCACTTTACAAGGAAGTGGGCTTTTGTTAGAATAAAATGGACAAATTGGTTTGCATGGAAAGGTTTGGGAACATAGATGCCGAATAATTCTAACAATAACAATAATAACGACGAAACAAAGATCTATAATTTCCGCGAGGACTGGGATGAGGGATCCGGTAATGACGGAGGCGGTTCCTCCGATGAGGAACTGACGGGGAAGGCTACGGATGAGCATGGCGATGCCTCCGCGACTGCCAGGGCCGGCAAGGGCGATAACGAGGAATACGAGGACGTGTGCTTCATCTGTCGCAGGCCGGAGAGCAAGGCAGGGCGCATGTTTAAGCTGCCGAACCACATTTGCGTCTGTGACGATTGTATGCACAAGACCATGGATACGGTAAGCCAGTTCGATTATCAGGGCATGCTGGGAAATCCTCAGAATAATGACGCCGGGCAAGGCTTTCCGGGACAGGGCTTCCCTAAGATCAGCTTTGTCAATCTGGCGGATCTTCAGGGGGACGGGGGCATTCCCAATAAGCAGAAGCTGAAGAAAAAGAAGGCAAAGGAAGATGCGGCGCCCGCCATCGACATAAATAATATCCCGGCGCCTCATAAGATCAAGGCCAGCCTGGATGAGTACGTGGTAGGGCAGGAGTATGCCAAGAAGGTGATTTCCGTTGCCGTGTACAACCACTACAAGCGCGTGGCCACGAATACCATGGACGAGATTGAGATCGAGAAGTCCAACATGCTGATGATCGGACCCACGGGTTGCGGCAAGACGTATCTTGTAAAGACGTTGGCAAGGCTTCTGGACGTGCCCCTTGCCATTGCGGATGCCACGAGCCTGACGGAGGCGGGGTACATCGGTGACGACATTGAGAGCGTTGTTAGTAAGCTTCTTGCGGCGGCGGACAATGACGTGGAGAAGGCAGAGCGCGGCATCATCTTCATCGATGAGATTGATAAGATCGCAAAAAAGAAGGAGACGAGGAGCAGGGACGTATCCGGCGAGAGCGTGCAGCAGGGAATGTTAAAGCTCCTGGAGGGCGCTGAGGTGGAGGTACCCGTTGGCGCCAACAGTAAGAACGCCATGGTGCCACTAGCCACGGTCAATACCCGCAACATTCTCTTTATCTGCGGCGGTGCCTTCCCGGATCTTGAAAACATCATTAAGGAGCGCCTGACAAAGACGGCCTCCATTGGATTCGGGGCGGACCTGAAGGATAAATACGACAATGACAAGAATCTCCTCTCGAAGGTGACGGTGGAGGATCTCCGGGAATTTGGCATGATCCCGGAATTTTTGGGGCGTCTGCCCGTGATCTATACGCTGGAGAGCCTGTCCAAGGAGATGCTGGTAAAGATCCTGAAGGAGCCCAAGAATGCCATTTTGAAGCAGTATCAAAAGCTTTTGGAGCTGGACGAGGTGAAGCTGGAGTTTACGGACGGCGCGCTGGAGGCCATCGCTGAGAAAGCCATGAAACGTGATACCGGTGCGAGAGCCCTCAGATCCATCATTGAGGAGTTTATGCTGGACATCATGTATGAGATTCCGAAGGATGATAACATTGGCACGGTGACCATTACCCGGGAGTATATCGAGGGAAATGGCGGGCCGCTCATAGAGATCCGCGGGGGCCTTTCCCTTCCGCAGAAGTGATAAGGCGTAAGGGAGGGCGCTTTCGGATGCAAAGTGCAGTAAGGGGAGAATGCTTCCGGAAGTGAAGGATGGCAAGTGAAAGCCCGTATGCGGCAGTGACGGATGGCAAGTGGAAGCCCGTATGCGGCAGTGACGGATGACGCATGGAGGGCCGTGTGCGGCAACAGCGTTGCACGATGGCGGGGAGTAAGGTGCGCAAAACATGCTTGAACAATGCACTTTTTTTCGGTAAAATGTAGGAAAGGTGAGGCGCGGGATTATTTTTGATGCGCCGGAATAACAAGGAGGTGCAGGTGGCATGTTTACGACAGATCTTCGTGCCGTGATCGGAAGCGGCGAGACGGTTGTCTGGGAGGGAAAGCCGGACAAAAAGTGTTTTATTCTCGAAAGTATTTTTAACCCGATGCTTCCCTTTGCACTGTTTTGGGCAGCTATTGACTTAGGGGTCTTTGGTCTGGGATTTCTAAAGTCCGGAGCCGTGAATGAAATGGGCGGAATGGGAATGATCCTGATCCCGTTTTTCCTGTTGCACATGATGCCGGTGTGGATGTACCTTGGCGGCGTGCTTCTTTGCTTTCTGAGGTATCGGAACACGGAATATATCATTACCAACGTTGGCGTGTATATTTCCGGCGGAACTTTTTCCTATACCTATGAGATGAAGCCCTTTACGGAGCTTTCTCACGTAAGTCTGAACCGGGGTATTTTTGATCAGTTCCTGGGGGTTGGCGACGTGGTATTATCCACGGCTCACGTTGACACAACGTATAACCGGAGCCGGAGGTCCTCCGGTAACAGGGCCTTTAGCATCTGTGACGTTCCGGATTACGTAAGGGTTTATCAGATGGTGAAGGAAATGCAGACGGACATTTATTCCGATACCATGTATCCCAATGATCTTAGGCCGGAGGAGAACCACGGGTACAATACGAAATATACGAAGATCGATGATTTTCGCTAGTGGGAATATGTCGCTGAAGTGAAGATCATGCATTGTGAAGGATGCTTTTATCATAAGAAACGCGTTAAAAAAGAGGCAGGAAATGGATTCCTGCTTCTTTTTTTAAAAATGGTATTGACAATCGTGGAATGTGTGGTAATATAAACATATGAACAATGGTTCATATGAAAAAATAATTCGCGGAGGAATAATAGATGAAAAAGACTTACAAGATCGAAGTGGATTGCGCAAACTGTGCATTGAAGATGGAGGAAGCAACGAAGACGGTGGAAGGCGTTGCAGATGCAACCGTTAGCTTCATGACCCAGAAGATGAAGGTAGAGTTCAAAGAGGGAGCCGATGAAAAGGCCGTTATGGAGAAGGTAGTAAAGGCCTGCAAGAAGGTCGAGGATGACTGTGAGATCTATCTGTAAGATCCACAAATACGTGAAAAGCGGGCTCGGCTTTATGGCTGGGCCTTTTTGGTGCCCGGCCCGCAGAGGCGGCTAAGGAAAAAGGTTTGGGGCGGGATCAAGATCTTTGCCTGACGCGGGCGGGAGACGGAGGTTTTTGGAATGACGAAAAAACAAAAAAAGGTGTTGTGGCGGATTATTATCGCGGCAGTGCTGCTGATCATATTGCATTTTCTTCCGGTGAAGGGCATGGCCCTCTTCGGTTTGTACCTGATCCCTTATTTGGTGATCGGGTATGACATTTTAAGGAAGGCGGCTCTTGGCATCCTGCACGGCGAGGTGTTTGACGAGAATTTCCTGATGGCGGTGGCAACCATTGGTGCCATGGCGCTGGCCGTATATGAGGAATTGCGCGGCGGTGAGGGAGAGTTTGTGGAGGGCGTTGCCGTAATGCTCTTCTATCAGATCGGCGAGCTGTTTCAGGCGGTGGCCGTGGGGAAGAGCAGAAAGAACATCACGGCCCTTATGGACATCAGGCCGGATTACGCGAACGTGGAGGGCGAGAACGGTGAGCTGGAGCAGGTAGACCCTGATGACGTGGAGATTGGCACGGTGATCGTAGTGCAGCCGGGCGAGAAGGTGCCCATTGACGGTGTTGTTGTTGAGGGGAGTTCAACCTTGAACACCAGCGCCCTGACCGGGGAGAGCGTTCCCAGGAGCGTCAAGGAGGGGGAGGAGATCATCAGCGGATGCGTCAACCTCTCAGGACTCTTAAAGATCCAGACCACAAAGGAATTTGGGGAATCCACGGTTTCCAAGATCCTGGATCTTGTGGAAAATTCCAGCATGAAGAAGTCCCGCTCTGAGAACTTTATCAGCAAATTTGCAAAGTATTACACGCCGACGGTATGCTACGGCGCGCTGGCGCTGGCAATTCTTCCACCTATAGTTCTTCTTGTTATGGGGCGGCCTGCGGATTTTCCCACCTGGATCATTCGTGCCCTGACCTTCCTTGTCATCAGCTGCCCTTGCGCACTGGTGATTTCCATCCCCTTAAGCTTCTTTGGAGGCATTGGCGGGGCAAGCGCCTGCGGTATTTTGGTGAAGGGCTCTAACTATCTGGAAGCAATGGCACAGACAAAATACGTCGTATTTGACAAGACGGGGACGCTGACCCGCGGAACGTTCGAGGTAACGAAGATCGAGCCTTCGGAGGAGTTTTGCCGGAAGGCTGGCGTGGCCGGCGAGGTGGCAAAAAAACGGCTCCTCGAGTATGCGGCGTACGTAGAAGGGTATTCGAATCACCCCATCAGCAAGAGCCTGAAGGAAGCTTACGTCAAGACGCTTTTGGAGGATGGGACGGCTGAGAAGGAAGCCATGTTCCGGACGGGCAATCCCTTGCAGCTTAGCCGGGTCACGGAAGCGGAGGAGATCAGCGGACATGGCGTGAAGGCCATGGTGGATGGCGTGCAGGTATGCGCGGGCAACGTGAAGCTTATGAAGAGCCTGGGGCTTGCGTATGAGGAGAACGTGGGCCTGGGTACGGTAGTTCACGTTGCGGTAAACGGGGCTTATGCAGGCTTCGTGCTGATCAGCGACGTTATTAAGGACGGAGCGAAGGAAGCCATAGCTTCCCTGAAGGCAGCAGGCGTGAAGAAGGCCGTGATGCTGACGGGGGATAATAAGGACGTGGCTGAGAACGTGGCGAAGACGCTGGGCGTGGATGAGGTGCAAAGTGAGCTGCTTCCCGGAGATAAGGTGGAGGCCGTGGAGGCACTGCTTGCGGCGAAGGGACAGAAGGAGAACCTTGCATTTGTGGGCGACGGCATCAATGACGCGCCGGTGCTTTCCCGCGCAGACGTTGGCATTGCCATGGGGGCATTGGGGTCTGACGCGGCTATTGAGGCGGCAGACATTGTACTTATGGATGATGATCCGCGGAAGATTGCCCTGACCATGAAGATTGCGAGGAAGTGTCTGCGGATTGTATATGAAAATATTGTGTTTGCACTGGCCGTAAAAGGGATTTGCCTGATCCTTGGAGCTTTCGGCATCGCCAACATGTGGATGGCCATTTTCGCGGACGTGGGCGTTATGGTGCTGGCGGTTCTCAATGCCGTCCGGTGCCTGAAAGTCAAGGCATAATTACGTGCCACCGGGGACGGTTCTCCCTGGCACGTTTGTGCCACCGGGGACGGTTCTCCCTGGCACGTTTGTGCCACTGGGGACGGTTCTCTTTGGCACGTTTGTGTCACTGGGGACGGTTCTCCCTGACACGTTTGTGCCACCGGGGACGGTTCTCCCTGGCACATGGATGTCTCGGGGGGCGGGATGGTATGTTTTCTCAGGTACGCTCGCGCTTCGGGTGCAGCGTAGCGGTACTAAGTTGTCGCAGAGCGGAATCATCACGTTGTGCTGATCCGCCTGCATACGCCAACTAAGTACCGACGCTTGGCACACGAGCTTGAGAAAACATACCGTCCTGCCCGCCTCGGGAAACCGGAAGGTGGAAGAACCGTCCCCGGTGGCACGGGAAAAACGTGCCAAGGAGAACCGTCCCCGGTGGCACAGGAAAAACGTGCCAGGGAGAACCGTCCCCGGTGGCACAGGAAAAACGTGTCAGGGAGAACCGTCCCCGGTGGCACACAGTCCCCGGTGGCACAAAAGGAGGAGTGAGTGATGTTTTGGGATAAGGTGGCCGGTTTGTATGATGTTTTTGAGAATGTTTATAATGGGAAGGTGTATCGGGGGATCGGGGAGCAGGTGGCGAAGGAAATCCGAGAGGAGGATGAGGTTTTGGAGTGCGCCTGCGGGACCGGGGCCATTAGCGTATACGTGGCAAGGAAATGTAAGCATCTTACAGCCACGGATTTTTCCGTGAAGATGCTGAAGCAGACGGTGAAAAAGTGCGCCAAATACGGAAACGTTACGGTGCGTAAGGCTAACATTATGGAGCTAAAATGCAAGGATGCGCGGTTTGACAAGGTGGTGGCAGGAAATTGCATTCACCTTTTGGATGATCCGCATGGTGCATTGGCGGAGTTATGGCGGGTTTGCAAGCCCGGCGGAAAGATTATTCTGCCTACGTACGTTAACGTAAAAAAGAATGGGGAAACAGGCTTTTTTGTCAAGCTGTTTCACAAGGCGGGAGCAAATTTCCAAAGACAGTTTGATTACAAATCATATGTGGCATTTTTGGAAGAGGCGGGCTATCCCGTGGAGAGTTGCACGCTGATTGAAGGGCGGATTCCCTGCGCGGTAGCGGTTATCAAGAGATAAAATCAAGAATATTTAGTGCAGGAAGCTGGCGCGGAAGGCAAGATGCGCGTAAGACAAGGCACAGACCATACTGGGGCTAATCCAAAAGCTGAAATGGGCGGCAGGATTAGCCTTTTTTGATGTTTAGCAAGAGTTGTACGGATTTTGGGGCTAATCCAAAAGCCAGATAGGGCATTTGGATTAGCTTTTTGGTTTTGAGGAAGAATTTTGACGGAAAAAATTGGATTGACGGAGGGAAGAAAACAATTTATCATGAGAACGTGATGAAAAATGCCAAGAGAAAAGCAAGGTAACGTACGAATGTGATCACGAGGAACAAGGTACTGCAGGCATTAAAGCATGAAAGCATGGTGGAAAACGGAACTGTAAGGGATTGCGGAAAAAAGCATGAAAGCATGGCGGAAAACAGGGCGGCAAGACACTGCAGGAAAAAAGCGTGAAAGCATGGCGGGACACGGAACTGTAAGGGATTGCGGAAATAAAGCGTGAAAGCATGGCGGAAAACAGGGCGGCAAGACACTGCAGGAAAAAAAGCGTGAAAGCATGGCGGGAAACAAGGCCGGGAGACGCCGCGGGAACAATGAATGAAAGCATGTTGGGAAGGCGCGGCTGGGATCAAGGAATGGCTTTGATGAAGTGCAAGGCGTTCCTGCGATATGGGCAATGCAATGGAGTAAGCGATGGAGAAAATGTTTCAGGAAGTATTGGCTCGTTGCAGACGGGCGGATTTTTTGGAAAGCGTAATGACAAAGGCGCATTACGGGGCAGAGGATCGGGAGCTACTCTGGAGCGTGCTGGAGAAAATTCTGGCGTGCATGGAGCAGGAAGGATGCTGGAGCGAAAGAGAAGTTGGGCAGGGAGAAGAGAGTGCGGCGGCGCGGCAAGGAGCAGAAAATGGTTTGAAAGAGAGACCAAAGGAAAATGCGGCGCTTTTTCGCGAGGTTGTGATGACGCTTGGGAATGGCATTGATGAGCTTCAGGAGGCCTTCCTTCAAGAGGGAAAACTTACGGAAGGGTATATGGTTGAGGTTTTGGGAAGCGAGATCTTGCTTCTGGCTTATGGAGCGTATAACGAGTGGGTGAAGGCTCAGGGAACCTACGTGGTTCGGAGATACCATTTCCTCGGGACGGAGGAAGGCGAGCATACCGGAGAGCGTCCCCGGGGAGAGGAAGAACGGCAGGCGGCAGAGCGTCCCCAGGGAGAGGGAGAAAGTCAGACGGTAGATCGTTCCCGGGGAGAAAAAGATGGTCAAACGGCAGAGAATTCCCAGGGAGAGGGAGAAAGTCAGACGGTAGAGCGTCCCCGGGGAGAAAAAGATGGTCAAACGGCAGAGCATTCCCAGGGAGAGGGAGAAAGTCAGACGGCAGAGCGTTCCCAGGGAGAGGAAGAACGGCAGCCGGCGGAGCACCTCCGTACAGTGGAGGGGAAACAGTTAAGGGAGCACGTTCGGGCAGGGGAAAGGCCGTCTCTTAGTTTGCTGGCGTTGCCGGGGATGCTTGAGCGCAGCGGAATTGGGGTCTCATGTACCGGGGGTTTTTGCATGGTGCCGAAAAAGAGCGTGGCTTTTTATGCAGAGCTTTCGAAGGATGCGTCTGCAGTTTGCGAAGGCATCTGCGTAGGGTGCGGAAGGAGGGACTGCCCTAACCGCATGGAGTCCGTAAAGCAGGAGCGGGGAAATAAGACGCTGGATCATCCCCTGACGTATGGCTATGCCAGGATCTTTGGAGTTTCCAACGGCCCTTCTGATCACTGAGGAGAGGGATATGCTTTTCGAGAGGAATGCATATCCCTTTTCGTGTATAGAGCTCACGGAAAACGATAATTTCCCGTGAGCTCTATTGACTATTATCACATTTGAGAATATAATGCATATTGAGAAAGGTGGTAATTCGATGAAACTATCCGATGTTATTACAAACCCTGTAAGAATGAAGATATTGCAGTTTCTACAGGTAAAAGGTGATGCGACGACAAAGCAGATCTGCGAGGAATTGTCCGACGTTCCGCAGCCTACGATTTATCGACATATCAATTATCTTCTGAAAGAGGAGGTATTGATCGTCAAGTCGGAGCGCAAAGTGCGCGGAAGTCTGGAAAGACTTTTGACACTTAACGAGGCAAAATTCACCGAAAATGCCGACATAGCCGACATGGCATATCAATTCCTTATGGGGCTGTATGGCAGCTTCCGGAGATACGGCGAGAAAGGAAACGTCGATCCCGTCGCTGACATGCTATGCCTGCGCACCAGTATGCTTACGCTGACCGATGAAAACTATGCAAATTTCCTTCAGGAGCTTCGGGCAGTCATTGATAAGTACGGTAAATCAGAGAAGAATGGAAAAAACAGGAGCGTTTCCATAATATCCGCACCCGTTACGGAGGAAAAGAAATGAAAAAAGCACTTAAGATCACGGGAAAAATTCTGCTCGGAATACTGATAATATTATTGGCGTTCATTCTGGTGACGTTTATATACCACAGGATAATGCTGCATAAGGAAAAGCCGCTCCTTGAGAGCCCTCTCGGACAGATGGTAGAGGTAGACGGAAATCAGATGAGCATATACACCGAGGGCGAGGGCGACCACACGCTCGTCATCATGTCCGGTGGCGGAGAGATATCACCGATATTGGGATACGGTACGCTGTATGGAAAACTGAGCGATACCTATAAAATCGCCGTTATAGAGAAATTCGGCTATGGCTTCAGTGACGTGGTGGACGGCGAAAGAGATTTTGACACAATACTGCGGCAGGATCGTGAAGCACTGCAAAAGGCGGGCGTTGAAGCACCGTATATCCTTTGTCCACACTCCATGTCAGGGATAGAGGCAATCCTTTGGGCGCAGAAATACCCTGATGAGGTGGAAGCGATCGTTGGATTGGATATGAGTACCCCGAAGAGCTTTACCGAAGAGGAGCTTGCAGATGGCGAAAAGACAATGGTCGCTCTCTATACGTTCCTCAGAGAATCCGGACTTGGACGGCTTGTGCTGACAGACAGCACTTTCCCGGATCACTATGACCGGCACGAAAAGGAAATCTACAAGGCCTTAACGTTCAGAAAGTTTGCCAACAAAAACATGGAAGATGAGATAACGCATCTTGCAGATGCCATCGAGGAGATCAACTCTGCCGACAAGCCCGACGTTCCGACCCTGTTGTTCTTGTCTGACGGCAAGGAGACAGGCGGTCAGACATGGATAGACGCAATGCACGACTACGCCGATGGTCTTACGGATGCGCGGGTGATAGAGCTTAACTGCGGTCACATGGTTACTGAGGAAAAGCCTGACGAGATTGCCGCGGCTATGAGAGAGTTTATCGCCGGACTGGACAAGCCTCAAAGCTGAGATACTGAAATGACGCCCGGGTAGAGTTCAGACTTCGCGGGTCGCAGAGCTTGGAATAAAAAGGGGAAAAGAATATACGCAAAGAGTGCGGGCAGGAAGGGCAGGGCCCGCTTAAAAAGGCGGGCGCAAAATAGAGCCGTCCTTGGTTTCGGAGCCGCCCAGGGTCAGGTGGCGGGAAGGATTTTCCCGGGGAAGCTTTATGTCTTCCGCCCGATCCTTGCGGTAGCGGCTTGGGGTGATGCCGAGGAATTTACGGAACTGGCGGCAGAAATGCTCTACGTTGTTGTAGCCGCAATCTTCGGCGATCTCGCGGACGGATTTCGCCGTGGAAATGAGCTGGTCCTGGGCGCGCTTTAGACGCTGCAGGATCACGTCCTCCATGCAGGAGGAACCAAAGGTATTTTTATAGACCGCTTGTAGATATCCGGAGCTTAAGTGGAGGTCCTTTGCCATGGCATCGACATTCCAGGGGAGCTCCGGATTGTTGTAAATACGCTTCCTGAGGTCCAGCATTTCCTGGACGTGGGGGTTGCCGGCGGGGCGTGAACAGCTCTCAGCCAGCTTCAGCAGCAGCGCCGTCAGCAGATGAGACAGGACCTCGCCGCTTTCGGAGTTGCCCATGGTGGATTCCCAGGTCATGAGCTTAAACAGGTCATGGCAATACTCGGCGTCATTTACCTGAAAAGGTTGA
>ONSO01000039.1 GCA_900320485.1 uncultured Lachnospiraceae bacterium
TTTAGTTGTGCTAACACTTACCAAAAAGGTGTAGATGAAGCAAACTGGATGTATGAAAATTGTTTAAAAGGAAAGCAATTCGACTACCCAATATACATAGATGTTGAAGATGATACAGGTGGAAAAAGATGGCTACGTAATGCTGGAAAAGAAGCAATAACAGATGGTATCATAGGTTTCTGCGAAACATTAGAAAACAAAGGATATTATGTAGGAATATATGCTAACTTAGACTGGTTTAATAATTGGATAAACCAAGACAGAGTAAAAGACTATGACAAATGGTTAGCAGCATGGTTAAAAAACAAACCAAAGACATATTTAGGAGATAGAATGTGGCAATTTGGTGGAGAAACAAACAAAATTCGTTCTAACAAAATATCAGGTCAGTCAGTAGACCAAGATTATTGTTATTATGATTATCCAGGAGTAATTAAAAAAGCTGGTTTAAATGGCTATACAAAGTCAAACAACAAAGAAGAGAGTAATTCTACACCTGAACCTAAAAAGAGTCTAGAAGAACTTGCAAATGAGGTTTTAGCAGGTAAATGGGATAATGGTGAAGAAAGAAAGAAACAATTAGAAGCTCATGGATACAATTATCAAGCAGTACAAAATTTAGTAAACGAGAAATTAGGTATTACAAAAAATACTAACAAGCCTCAATATTATGTAATTAGATCAGGAGATAATTTAACAAAAATAGCAAAACAATTTGGTACAACAGTAAACGAATTAGTAAAATTAAATAACATACCAAATCCAAACTTAATATTTGCAGGAAATCAATTAAGAGTAAAATAGGAGGAAATATGAAAAAGAAAAAAGAAGAAATTATAGAAGATGCAAAGGTAGAAGAAAATGCACCTAAAATAGATGTACCTGAATATTACACTTTAAGAATAGGTGAAACATTAAAAGATGTAGCAAATAAATTTGGGTTAAATGAAGAAGAACTAACTAAACTAAATGGAGAAGTAATAGGAACAAATCAAATAAGACTAAAGTAGGAGGGGTAATAGGGGAATCACATTAGCATTAGGATTAAGTGAGAGTTTAGATGACTTTGCTTCGAAGAATGGAGCATCAACTTGGAAAGATTTTCCTGACCCAACAAATTGGAAAAATGGAGTTTTAGATGCTTTGTATGATTCTAATACAGAAATAATAGTAAACCTTGACGGTGTGGATAACCCATTATCTTCGATTCAAAGAGCTGCTGGCGGTTACGGAGGCGCAACAGATTGGGAGTTGTTGCAGATAAAACTTACTCCAGAATCATGGGATAGAATTACATGGTATAAGGATGGAAATGTTGTCCCAAATCCATTTGAATATTAGGGGAGAAATAGTTATGAAAATAAGAGATTTTAATGTAGAGGATTACTATTATCCGAATAGAAGATTTCAATTACTGTTTTATCAAATATCACATGGTGAGATGATAATTCGAAGTCAAAAAAACAATAATTATAATAAGACGATTGATATATACTTTGGTGACGTGAATTATATGGAAATCCCAAGTGAGTTAAATGGTATAAGATTTAGAAGAGCTAATGCGGATGATGTTACTTATATTAAATCTAAAATAAAAAAATATATCACACAGGATGAAATTGTAGTTATTGTTTCTGAAGATAAAGAATACTATATTGTTGCTTCGGTCATATCTATAAATGAAAATGATTTATCATTTGTTGAGTTGCCTATACATTGTTTTTTACATGGTATTTAAATGTCTTGCTATAATAATATGAGTTGGCTACGTTAATCTGGAGGTGGCTGTCATCAGGAATAATAGGATAATGAAGTGTCTGCTGATGATAGTGATTATTCGGGTGTGGCAGAGCCACGCAATCCGTTAAAATAGAGCCGGTTGTTCCGATGGGCAGAGCTACTAGGCTCCCACGCATAGTACTTTGGATACTGTCAATAGTTTTTCCAAATTCATTATAGCGGTTGACCATGCAACCCATATGAAAATAACGGGATATTATAATACCAAGCCCTGGAGGAATTTTATGAAAAAATCGGGCTGAAGGGGGTGCTAAAACGAGGCGCCGATGTTATGAGTGGGGGCTGGAAAACAGTGAAAGAAAGTATGAGCGGTTTTTCCAGAGCTTACCAAAAGCAGATAACCGGACAGCGGAAAATAATAATTCATTGATGAGGCCATACGACAAATAAATGCTTCTGACGGAGGATAAGGAGGGAAAATGGTACAAAGGCATTCTATAATTCTGTGGAGAAAAGCAGAAAAAGCAGATAAAAACTTTGAGGATATTTCAAAAGATGCTTTTGGCGTTTTAAGCATATTTCAGGATTACCCTCATGATTTGAGACCTAATTATTTGACCTCTAAAACATCAAAAGACATTAAACAATTTAGTTGGAATTATGAGAATTTTTGCGGTATTTTGAAAGAGGGAAGTAACAAAGAGGGCGAAAAGACATTCGAGGATTTGGGGTATTCGGTTTCTTTTTATTCATCCGTGAATGCTGTAAATTCTTGTGCATTTCAAATGAGGGTCGGGAATAAAAACGATAGATTTAATAACGTGCTTATCATAGATTTACCTTTATCGTTAAATCTTTATGATAAAGAGATCGCAGACATGATTAAAAACTTATTTATAAAACTTGTTTTGGCATATGTGCCATATTGGGGATGTGTTTCAAATAAAGCAATGTCTCGAAAATATGGAAAATACTTGGAAGGAAATTTGCCAACAACGGCTCATTGGATGAATTACTGGTCAGAAGATATTGTCAGAGAAATTGGTGTTGAAAAGATAAAAAATATAATGGCTCAGTTGTCAAGACAAAAATTTAATATTTTTATAATGAACTGATATGTTGACGAGTTACATGGAAAATGTGTGAAGCATCTCCCGGATGATTTTTATATTATGCGGCTGCTCTGGCTGCATCCAGAAGCATTACCGGATAGTATACCTCGGCAGGCCGTTTGTTCCCAATGGACTGATGGCATCTTTCAAAGTTATAGGTGTAGATATACCTTCCAATGGCTTCTCTCGCTTCCTTGAGATTAGCATACTCCGTGAGGTATGCTTCCTCATACTTGAAACTGCGAAACCAGCGTTCAATCATGATATTATCTGCCCATCGGCTTTTGCCATCCATGCTTTGCCGAATTCCATTATCTCGAATAAATTCGATGTATTTGTCACTGGTAAACTGGCTTCCTTGATCCGAGTTGATGATTAACGGCTTAGCTACTTTAAATGCTTTTTTACAGGCGTTGATGACCATGGTGGTATCCAGAGTATCATCAACATCCCAGCCAACGATACAACGGCTGTACCAGTCGATAATGGCTGTCAGGTAAAGAAAGCCATGCTTCATTGGAAGGTATGTAATGTCAATCGACCATGCCTGATTGGGACGGTCTATGACTGCATTACGAAGCAGATACGGACAGACTTTTGCCTGCTTCATGCGCTTAGACAGATTCATCTTTGGATAAATCGGTGTAATATCCATTTCACGCATATATCTGCCTGCTTTACGGCGTCCAACCTGATATCCGCGCAGTTTAAGTTGCGCAGACATCTGACGGGCTCCCCAAGTAGGATTATCCGTATGCAGATGGTCAATGATAGATTTGCATTCCAGTTCTTCCTCTGAAACGGGGATGCCGCTATAATATACGCTGGTACGATTGATTCCAAGCAACTTTGCACCGGTAGAAACTGGCAATTCTTTAGTCGTCGAAAGGTTTCGGACTAAATTTACTCTCGTAGTCAGGTCCGACAACTTCTTCAGATTTTTTTTTGAGCCAGTCAACCTGCATAGTAAGTTGACCGACCTTTTTGGCGTATTCGGCTTTTTCCTTGCGCTCTTCGGCAAGTTTTTCCCGGAGATTGTCTTCCCGCTTATTATCGAATGCGAGAGAAGCATTAGCAAGGAATTCTTTCTTCCAGTTGCGGAGGAGATTTGGTTGAATATCGTTTTCAACAGCAAGCACATTAAGTTCTTTTTCTCCTTTAAGCAGTTGAAGTACGAGGTTGGTTTTAAATTCAGCACTGAAATTTCTTCTTGATCTGGACATAATAAGTACCTTCTTTCATTTGTTGGTTATAGTATATCAGATTCATTAAGAAATGTCGTGTTCAGTGTCTTAATTTATGAGACCATTATAAAAAGCAGTGGATGAAAATCCTGAAATATCATATCAAAATGGTATATTATTAACCAAAGACACGGGATATGATCTAAACAAAGCGGAGGATGTCAGATTTCACGAAAAAATACAAAAGAGCTTATTTACTGATGCTTTGCGGTTATAAAAACGTGATTGTGCCTTGATGATTATAAAATTGCAAATTGTTTTTAATTGGTGGTGCCTTCTCGCGAGCCTCGTTCAAAAGGTTGACGTCCTGCGGATGGAAAAACTGGCCAAGTCAGATCTTAGCAAGCTTACAAAGGCCGAGCGGGAAGCTTTGGAGGAATTGTATGAAGGAAACGGGCTGAAAGAGTTAATAAAGGGGGGAAGAAACTCTATTGGAGTAGTTTTAGTTGGAGAAAATTTATCGAATGTAACACGCATGATGCACGGACGCCAAGGAAATGTAGGTGTGGTTCCTAAAGAAATTGCGGATAAGATGAGAGGAAAACAATTTAGCAGTTTTGATGCATTTCGAGAGGATTTTGAAAAAAGGATTAGCGCCTAAAGTTGTTTCATCAAAGACATATTGACAGTTTGATGGTTATGCACTACATCACAAAAAGCCTATTTATGCAGGTGGAAGTGTTTACGATTTGGATAATATAGCCATAGTCACTCCAAGAATGCATCAAGAGATATTAAATAAAGCATACCATTTTGGTAATAGAGATAGGAGTTTATATTATGAGTAAAGAAGAATTAATCGAATTGGTTGATAAAATTATGAAATGTGAAGGTACTGAAGAAGAAGTAGATAATATGATAGACATACTGAAGAGAAATGTTATAGACCCTGAAGTGACAAACTATATCTTTTATGAAGAGAATACACCGGAGGAGGTAGTTAACAAAGCGTTAGCATATAAGCCAATTATTTTATGATTTTCAATACTTTAGCACCATTCACCCCTCCCATCAAACCTAACCAAGGTAAAACTAACCATCATCCCGAATGATTGGCGGAAGCAGGCAAGCAGCCTTTCAGTGAAAAGGGCGGATTGGACCGAGTACTTAACGCGGGACGTGCCGAAGGGCATGCAAGTGCCCAGTTAGTTTTTTCCACGTTGAACTTGGAAGATAAGGAATTGGATAAGCACGTGGTATATCTCGTCGACGACTCAGAAATTGATGAAGATACCGCGGCCGTGGGAACGCTAAAGAATCGGGAATATGGCGTCGTGGGTGACTCCTGCGAGTTTGTTGCGGCAGGCCGGGTGAACCTGTTTTGAATGAAACATGAATTTGACTTTCCGGGGCGGTACGTGCTATACTAAAACAGTTATGTTATCGTACGTAGACGGAGGAGAAATTGATGAATATTGTTTGTTTGGATTTGGAGGGCGTACTTGTCCCGGAGATTTGGATCGCATTTTCGCAGGCCAGCGGGATCCCTGAACTGAAGAGAACCACGAGAGACGAGCCTGATTATGATAAACTGATGAGATGGCGCATTGGCATTTTGAAGGAGCATGGTCTTGGGCTGAAGGAGATTCAGGAGACCATCGCAAAGATCGATCCCATGCCCGGAGCAAAGGAGTTTTTGGATGAACTTCGCAGCCTTACTCAGGTGATCATCATCAGCGATACCTTCTCGCAGTTTGCGGGACCTCTCATGAAAAAGCTTGGGATGCCCACGATTTTCTGCAATGAGTTGGAAGTTGCGGAAAACGGGGAGATCACCGGATTTAAGATGCGCTGCGAGCAGTCAAAGCTGACTACGGTAAAGGCACTGCAGTCCATCGGATTTGAGACCATTGCCAGCGGCGACAGTCATAATGACCTTGGCATGATCCTGGCCAGCAAGGCGGGATTCTTATTCCGCAGCACGGAGCAGATCAAGAAGGATCATCCTGAGCTCCCCGCCTATGAAACTTATGAGGAGCTGATGGCTGCCATTAAGAAGGCACTGTAGGAGAAACGTTAGAAAGCCCGCGGAAGGGCAGGCAAAGAAAATCAAGAATAGGAAAGCCCACGACGTATCATGTGCGGTGGGCTTTTCGGACAATCGGAGTAAGAACCGGGGAGGAAGCATGCAGGCAGGGGATAATAAGGATCAGATCCTGACGGCGTACGTAGACGGAAGCTACCAGGATGAATTAAAGAGATATGCCTTTGGCTGTGTTTTTTTGCCGCCCTGGGGGAGCATTTACCTGGCGTGGGGCAACGGAGACAATCCGGAAACGGTCTCCATGAGAAACGTGACGGGAGAGATGCTGGGGGCAATGTATGCAGTCCGGACGGCCATGAAGAATGGCTTTCGGGCCATTGAGCTATACTATGATTACGAGGGCATCGAAAAGTGGGTGACGGGTGAATGGAAGGCCAAGAAGGAGCATACAAAAAAGTATGCGCAGGCCATGCGTGAGTGGGGCGGACAGATCCGGATCACGTTTCACAAGGTGGTTGCCCATACCAAGGTGGAATACAATGAGCTTGCCGATCAGACGGCAAAACGGGGCCTGACGGAGGGAAAGGGCATTCCGCCCGTCAAGATGCTTGAGGAATTGGAAACATGGAACTGACGAGATTAAATAAGTATTTGGCATCCTGCGGCACTTGTTCAAGGCGGGAGGCAGACAAACTCATAGAAAGCGGTCAGGTTTTGGTGAATGGCATGCCGGCGCAGATGGGAATGCTGGTGGACGGCACAGAAGAGATCTACTGTCAGGGAAAGAGGGTGAAGGGACAGGAGCGAAAGGTTCTCCTTCTTTACCATAAACCTGCGGGGGTCACGTGTACGGAGAAGGATTCACATGCGGAGAAGACCATTGCGACGGAGGTGGATTATCCCATCCGCGTGACCTATGCCGGCAGGCTGGACAAAGAGTCCAAGGGACTGTTACTCCTTACCAATGACGGGGACCTTATCGACGAAATGATGCGGGGACGGAACGGGCATGAAAAGGAATATGCCGTCCGGGTGAATAAGACCATATTGGCATCCGACCTTAAGAAGATGTCGGAGGGCCTTTTCCTGGAAGATCTTGGGGTAACCACAAAACCTTGCAAAACAAGAAAAACGGGAGAGAGAACCTTTCGGATCACGCTGACGCAGGGGCTCAACCGCCAGATCCGCCGGATGTGCGAGACGCTGGGGTACCGGGTAGTTCATTTGATCAGGCTCCGGGTAGTGAATCTTGAGCTGGGAGACCTGCCGGAGGGCACGTACCGGGAAGCTTCCGAGGAGGAAGTAAGGCAGCTTTGGGAGGCTTTAAGGGTAAGTAATGAACCGGGAAAGAAAAGCGAGGGGGAAAAGAAGGATTGGAGACGCAAAAAGAGCAGGCAAAAAAAATAGAGCGGATCCGTGAGCTTGTTCCGATCTTAAACCGTGCGGCGCAGGCGTATTATGCCGACGACACGGAGATCATGAGTAATCTTGAGTATGACAGTCTTTATGATGAGCTGGTCATGCTGGAGAAGGAGACGGGATTTGTCCTTTCCGGTTCCCCCACGGTCAAGGTGGGATATGAGGCGGTGGATTACCTGCCGAAGGAGCGGCACGCTGCACCCATGTTGTCCCTGGATAAGACAAAGAGCCGGGAGGCCTTAAGGGATTGGCTGCAGGGCCACGAGGGGGTCCTAAGCTGGAAACTGGATGGCCTTACGGTGGTTTTGACCTATCAGGGCGGAATGTTGGAAAAGGCAGTTACCAGGGGAAATGGTGAAGTGGGTGAGGTGATCACCGCCAATGCAAGGACGTTTATAAATCTGCCGACGCGCATTCCTTTCCGGGGAAGCCTTGTGCTTCGCGGGGAAGCCGTGATCAGCTATTCGGATTTTGAAAAGATCAATGCCGGGATCGTTGCGGAGAGCGAAAAGTATAAGAATCCCAGGAATCTGTGCAGCGGTTCCGTGCGGCAGCTTGACAGCAGCATCACGGCGAAAAGGAACGTCCAGTTTCATGCCTTCGCGCTGGTGGAGGCGGTGGAAAACGGCGTAACGATGGAATTTGACAATTCCCGCAGCAGGGAGTTTGAGTTCTTACGGGAGCAGGGCTTTACCGTAGTGGAGCATTTCCTTGTTACGGAGGAGTCGATCCTTGCGCAGATCGAGGATTTTGAAAAGCGCATCGAGACCTATGACATTCCGTCCGACGGACTTGTTCTTACCTATGAGAACGTGGCGTACGGCAGGAGTCTTGGAAGAACGGCAAAGTTTCCAAGGCATTCCATTGCGTTTAAGTGGGCGGACGAGCTTCGGGAGACGACGCTTCTTTCCGTGGAGTGGAGTCCCAGCAGAACGGGCCTGATCAATCCCGTTGCGGTTTTTGAACCCGTGGAGCTGGAAGGAACGACGGTGAGCAGAGCCTCCGTTCACAACGTAAGCGTGGTGCGTTCCCTTCATCTTGGCATCGGGGATCACGTGACGGTCTACAAGGCAAACATGATCATTCCCCAGATCGCGGAGAATCTTACAAAGAGTGATACGCTGGTAATACCGGCGAATTGTCCCGTATGCGGCGCAAGAACGGAGATCCGCCAGACCGGTGAGGCGCAGGCGCTGTACTGTACAAATGAAAAATGTCCGGCTAAGGAGATCAAAAGCTTTGTGCTGTTTGTCAGCAGGGACGCCATGAACGTGGACGGCCTTTCCGAAGCCACGCTGGAAAAGCTCGTGGACATGGGATTTATTAAGGAATATGCGGACCTGTTTCATTTGGACCGTCATAAAGAGGAAATCCAGAGACTGGAAGGATTTGGGGAAAAATCCTGCCAGAATCTTTTGGACGGCATTGAGAGCGCCAGAAACACTACGCTGCCAAGAGTCGTATATTCCCTGGGGATTCCCAACGTGGGACTTGCCAATGCGAAGCTTTTGTGCAGGCATTTTGATTATGATCCCGAAAGGCTTTGGAATGCACGCCGGGAGGAGATCAGCGCCATTGAAGGCATTGGCGACGTCATTGCCGGGGCTTACGTGGAGTTTATGAAGGACGAGGAGAACAGGGGGAAGCTGGAGCGCCTGATGGCAGAGCTGAAGGTGGAAAAGCCGGAGGAAAATCCGGAAGGCCAGGATCTTGCGGGACTTTCCTTTGTTGTGACGGGGAGCCTTGCGCATTATGCAAGCCGCAATGAGCTTAAGGATGAGATCGAGGCCAGGGGCGGTAAGGTGACGGGGAGCGTTACGGGGAAGACGACCTGCCTGATCAACAATGACGTAACGTCGAATTCGACAAAGAATAAAAAGGCGAAGGAACTGGGAGTTACCATCCTTTCCGAGGAGGAATTCCTTGCCAGATACCTTGGAAAGAACGAAGAATAAAACAGGAACGAGGAGACCAACATGCCCATTAAAACACAGAGTGAACTCCCTGCAAAGGAGATTTTGGAAAGTGAGAATATTTTTGTGATGGATGAGACCAGGTCGCTGCATCAGGACATCAGACCGCTGAAGATCTTGATCCTGAACAACATGCCCATTAAGCAGGATACGGAATTGCAGCTCCTCCGGGCGCTTTCCAACACGCCGCTTCAGGTGGAAGTGACGCTGATGAATACCATGACGCACGTATCCCTTAACACGCCTCAGAGCCACCTGAATAAATTCTATACAACCTTTGACAAGATCAAGGAGGAGTATTTTGACGGCCTTATCATCACGGGAGCTCCCGTGGAGGACATCTCCTTCGAAGAGGTGGATTATTGGGAGGAGACCTGCCAGATCATGGACTGGGCGGAGGAACACGTGACCAGCACGCTGCACATCTGCTGGGCGGCACAGGCAGGATTTTATCACTACTACGGCATCAATAAGACGCAGCTTCCACGGAAGCTGTTTGGCGTGTATGAGCATCGGGTGCTGAACCGTAAAATCCCGCTTGTGCGCGGCTTTGATGACATTTTTCTGGCGCCGCACAGCAGACATACGGAGACCAGCGCGGAGGCAATTCATGCACAAAAGGAGCTGACGGTTCTTGCGGAAAGCGATAAGGCGGGCGTTTTCCTGGCCTATGCGGAAAACGGAAAGAAGATTTTTGTGACGGGACATCCGGAGTACGACAGAATGACCTTATCCAATGAGTACTTCCGGGATCTGAACAAGGGTCTGCCCATTCAGGTGCCTTACAATTATTTTCCGGGAGACGATCCGACCCAAAGACCTCTGTTACAGTGGCGGTCACACAGCAATAATCTGTACAGCAACTGGTTAAATTATTACGTATATCAGGTGACGCCGTTTATCCTGAAAAATCCATACGAAAAATAGACACAAGTTAGTGGGGGTTCATAAATCTTTCGCTTGACGAAAAGATTGACGTGAGATATACTATAAAGCGGTATCTTACTGTTTTGGTAAGAGTATGCCCTTTTTTGAGAGGATGAGCATGGGATACGTTGACATACATTGTCACGTCCTGCCGGGAGTGGATGACGGTTCACCAAACATGGACGTAACCATGGAAATGTTGAGGATCGCCGAAGAAAACGGCATCAGCGACATGATCGTAACCCCGCATTATAAGCAGGGGCGAGTCGGAACTCCGCGCGAGGTCATAGGGAAAATGATCCGGGACGTGGAAAAATATGCTAAGCTGAGCGGAATCCACGTGAAGCTGCATCCGGGAACGGAGATATATTATAATTCTTCCCTGGGGGAAAAGCTGGAGAGCGGCTGGCTGGCGACAATGAACGACACGGATTACGTTTTGGTGGAATTTGGTCCCATGGAGACCTTCCCCTACGTAAGAAACGCCATGGAGGATTTGTTTAGCCTTGGGTATAAACCGATCCTGGCGCACGTGGAGCGATTTGAATGCATGCTGGCAGACGCCGATCACGTAAAGCAGTTGCACGACGTGGGCTGCATGATCCAGACAAACGCAAGCAGCGTCGCGGGGGATTACGGGCTTAAGGTGAAGTGGTTCCTTAAAAAATTACTGAAACGGCACCTTGTTGACCTTGTGGGAACGGATTCCCATGACCTGACAAGAAGAAAACCGGAAATGAAAAAATGCGCGGAGACGATACGGAAGGTTTGTGAACCGGAATACGCGGACGCCCTGTTGTACGGAAACGCGAAAAAATTTCTTTTGAAGTAGCAGGAAAATCAGTTGAATATAAAAATCTAAATAAACGGGAGAAAACTCATGCAGAGCAAAGAAGACGTAATCGAAATAGATTTACAGGAACTGGTAGGCTTATTGTTTCATTGGCTATGGCTCTTGATTCTTTGCGGGCTCGTGACTGGCGTTGCCGGTCTGCTGATCTGCAAGCTGGCGATTACGCCTCAGTATGAATCCACCACAAGGATTTTTATCCTGAATAAGACAAATGCAGCGAACGTAACCTATTCAGACCTGCAGACTTCCACGCAGCTGACAAAGAACTACACGCCTCTTATCAAGAGCCGTGACGTTTTGGAGAGGGTGATCGAGACCTGCGGCTTGAATGAAAGTTATGAGTCCCTGGCTTCCAGAGTGAAGGTCGGAACCGTAAATGATACGAACCTGATCGCCATTACGGTGACCGATCCCGATCCCGGCATGGCGCAGCTCCTTGCGAAGGAGGTCCGCATCGAGGCTTCCGATCACATTGAGAAGGTTATGGAGGTACAGGCGGCAAACCTGGAGACGGAGGCTAATTATCCCAAAAGACCTTCCGGACCAAATGCCAGAAAGTGGGCCATGATCGGTGCACTCCTTGGCGTGTTTGCGTGCGCGGCCATTCTTGTGATCCAGTATCTGCTGGATGATTCCATTAAGAGTGCCGAGGACGTGGAAAGATATCTCGGACTGAGCACCCTGGCCATGATCCCCGTGTCAGAGCAGAATGATAAGCACAAAAAGAAAAAAAGTCACCACGAACGCGTAGATGCGGAGATGGCAAAGGCCGTAGACGAAGAAAATGCCAACATGGACCTTGTTGTTCAGGACATTAGCGCTAAGTCAAACGAGGAGGAGTGATCATGCAAAACGTAGAATTGAATTTAGAAGATCTTGATTACAGAACTCGTGAAGCATATAAGACTCTCCGTACCAACATCGAGTTTTCCGGGGATGACATTAAGGTAATCTGCGTGACCAGCGCAACGCCCAATGAAGGAAAGAGCAGCGTATCCTTTGAACTTGCCATTTCCTATGCGCAGATGGGCAAAAAGGTATTGCTTGTGGATGCGGACCTTAGAAAATCCGTTATGCGTCAGCGCCACAAAAAAGGTAAGGTACGTCTTGGTCTTGCCAATTATCTGGTTGGTAAGGCAAAGCTGGAGGATGCCCTTTGTACCACGGACGTCAGGAACATGGACATGATCTTTTCCGGTCCCGTACCCCCTAACCCCAGTGAGCTTCTTGGAAACAATCGCTTCAAGAAGATGATCGCTGATGCAAGGGAATATTATGACATGGTGATCATTGACACGCCCCCTCTGGGAAGCGTAATCGATACCGCCGTGGTATCGAAATCCTGTGACGGCGCCGTAATCGTGGTATCCTGCGGAGACGTTAGTTATCGTTTCGTACGCAAGGTGAAGGATCAGCTGGGCGTAGCCGGGATCAGAATCCTTGGCGTTGTCCTTAACAAGGTAAATATTTCCGGTAAGGGTTACTACGGCAAGTATTACGGTAAGTACTATGGTAAGTACTACGGTAAGTATTACGGGAAGTACTATGGATATGGAGATGGATCATCAAAATAAAAAGATAATTTTAATAGAGAGCAGAACAAAATCGGAGAGGAAGAGACGTAAAAAACTTGGCGGCGTCAAGGGCTTTGCGGCCCTTCTTCTTGTTATTTCCTTGTTTGTTGCCGGATGCAGCTTTCCAAGGGAGGCCTCCGGGGCTGCGGAAACAGAGATTTCTGCGACGGATCGGGAGAGCGTAAATACTGCCGCGGAAGAATCTTCAGAAGCATCAGGGACAGGTGAGCAGGTAAGTACGCCGGAGACGGATGGCTCAGAGCCTTTGGTGGTGGTTACGGATAACGGTACCATTGAGGTTGTGGGATTGGAATCTGCTGACCCTAAGGAGTACTTGGAACCTGAGGATCTTCCTTTGGAGGAAACGGAAAACAGCGGGACTGCGAGTGAAGAAGAGGGAGAGACGGAAAGTGATACCGTTAAGGAGTCGGGAGAGGATTTACAAAAGCCTGAAACAGAGGTAACTCCTGCACCGACGCCAAAGCCTCAAGCTGCCAAGGCATCCGCAGACCCCATGGAGAGAGTCGTTGACTTTGCGACGCTGCAGTCTACAAAAAATGCAGACATTTATGCATGGATCAGCGTGCCCGGAACTAACATTGATTATCCCGTGCTTCGCCATCCCACGGATGACGGATATTATCTGTACCATAACTTAAATGGCAGTAAGGGATATCCCGGATGCATTTATACGGAAAACTGTAACTCCAAAGATTGGACGGATCCGGTAACGGTGCTTTACGGCCATGACATGCGTTCCACAAACAGCATGTTCCATCAGTTGCATAAGTTTGAAAAACAGAACTTTTTTGACGCTTACGAGTTTTTCTATATATACACGCCCGACAAGACCTTGAAATATCATATCTTTTCGGCTTACGTGCATACCAATGAGCACTTGCTCGGAAATCATAATTTTGGAAACAAGGATGAGTTTGATTCCTTCTTCGGGACCGTCCTTGGAACCAACAATACCGTGAGCCACGTACGTGACGGCGTGGCCGTAGATTCAAGCAGTAAGGTCGTCGCTTTGTCGACTTGCATAAAAAATCAGCCCAACAACCGGTATATCATATTTGGCGTGTTGGTTGAGTAAGGAGAAAAAAATGGAAGTATTATATCGCAGCACCAGAAGTAACGGAGAGCCCGTAACGGCGTCCCAGGCCATTTTGAAGGGATTGTCGGATGACGGCGGACTGTTTGTGCCGGATCACGTGCCTGCCCTTGACAAGAGCCTGAAGGAGCTTGCAGGCATGAATTATCAGCAGATCGCCTATGAGGTGATGAAGCTGTTTCTCACGGACTTTACTGAGGAAGAGCTGAAAAGCTGCATTGCCAAGGCTTATGACGAGAAATTCGACGTGGACGTGATCGCACCCCTGGTGGAGGCTGAGGGGGCTTATTTCCTGGAACTTTTTCACGGATCCACCATTGCATTCAAGGACATGGCATTGTCCATACTGCCTCACCTTCTCATCACTTCCGCCAGAAAGAATCAGATCAAGAATGAGATCGTGATCCTGACGGCTACTTCCGGAGACACGGGTAAGGCTGCGCTTGCGGGCTTTGCAGGCGTGGAAGGGACAAGGATCATCGTGTTCTATCCCAAGAACGGCGTCAGCCCCATTCAGGAGAAGCAGATGGTGACCCAGAAGGGTGCCAATACTTTTGTGGTTGGAATTCACGGTAACTTTGATGATGCCCAGACCGGCGTGAAGAAGATCTTCTCTGACAAGGCACTGGCAAAGGAGATGGATGAAAAGGGATTCCAGTTCTCCTCCGCAAACTCCATTAACGTTGGCCGTCTGGTTCCCCAGATCTGTTATTACGTATATTCCTACGCAAAGCTTCTCTCCGAGGGTAAAATTGCCGAAGGCGAAAAGATCAACGTGGTAGTTCCCACGGGTAACTTTGGAAATATTCTGGCTGCATTTTATGCAAAGAACATGGGGCTTCCCATTGATAAGCTGATCTGTGCATCCAATGAAAATAAGGTACTGTATGATTTCTTCAGCACCGGCACCTATGACCGCAACCGGGAGTTTATGCTGACCAGTTCTCCTTCCATGGACATTCTGATCTCCAGTAACCTGGAGCGGCTGATCTATCGCATTGCGGGTAATGATGCGGAAAAGACCAAGGAACTGATGGCATCCTTGAGCGGTCAGGGAAAATATGAGATAGACGAGAGCATGAAGGCAGGTCTCGCAGATTTCTATGGCAATTACGCCAGTGAGCAGGAGACTGCAGCTGCCATCCGCAAGATTTATGAAGATTGCGGGTACGTTATCGATACCCATACCGCCGTGGCGGCTGCCGTTTATGAGAAGTATCGCAAGGCGACAAAGGATGAAAATAAGACCGTGATCGCATCCACCGCCAGTCCTTTTAAGTTTACCAGAAGCGTGATGAATGCCATCGACTCAAAGTATGATTCCATGACGGATTTTGAGCTGGTGGACGAGCTGTCCAAGCTGGCAAACGTAAAGGTTCCAAAGGCCATTGAAGAAATCCGTACCGCGCCCATTGTACATGATAATCAGTGTGAAGTGGATCAGATGCAAAACGTGGTCAGACAGTTCCTCGGCATCTAAAATGGCATGATGAAAAGACCATAATGAAAAGGTTTCTCAAGAGCGATTCCCCCGGTAATCCCGGGGGATTTTTTTAACAAAAGTTTCATAAAAGAAGCATTGTTTTTTTCCCTTGGGGGTATTAAGATTAGAGTATTAAGGATTGGAAAGGGGACCCGGCAAAGGAAATGAAGGCCGGGACCGGAAAGGAGAAAAAATGACGGCAAGCGAAATGCTGAAAAAGGTGGATCACACACAGCTGAAGGCTTACGCCACGTGGGAGGACATAGTGAAGCTCTGCGATGAGGCAGTTGCGTATCAGACGGCCAGCGTCTGCATTCCCCCTACGTACGTAAAAAGGGTGCATGATGCATATAAGGACAAGCTGAAAATCTGTACCGTGGTAGGCTTTCCGCTGGGGTACAGCGTGACGGCGGCCAAGGTTGCAGAGGTGGAGCAGGCCTTAAGGGAGGGCTGCGACGAGATCGACATGGTGATCAACGTGAGCGACGTAAAAAACGGGGATTACGATAAGGTGGAGGAAGAGATCAGAACCATCAAAAAGGTTTGTGGAGACCACGTGTTAAAAGTGATCATCGAGACCTGTTATCTGACCCGGGAGGAGAAGATCGCCATGTGTAAGGCCGTAACGGCCGCCGGGGCGGACTTTATCAAGACTTCCACGGGATTTGGCACGGGCGGTGCTACCAGGGAGGACGTAATATTATTCAGGGAAAACATTGGACCGAACGTTAAGATCAAAGCGGCGGGAGGCGTCTCCACCGTGGAGGACCTGGAGGCATTTATTGAACTGGGATGTGACCGCATCGGGACCTCCAGGGCCGTTGGACTCTTAAAGGGCGAGACAACGGAAGGATATTAAGGGCCTTTCATGGTTCAGAAGTCTTAATAGGTCTTAATTAATAAGCCTTAACAGGTTTTAGAAATTAAGAAGCTTTAGGAAAAAGGAAGCGTTTAGAAAGAAGGAAAAAGTTTTGGAGAACGAATTGATCAAAGGAAGACTCAAAAAACTTCGCGAAGTGATGAAGGAAAAGGGCGTGGATTATTACGTGATCCCCACGGCGGATTATCACGGATCGGAGTACGTCAATGATTATTTTAAGGTGAGAGAGTATTTTTCAGGGTTTACGGGTTCTGCGGGAACACTGCTTGTCTGGCAGGAGGGTGCGTCGCTTTGGACGGACGGAAGATATTTTATCCAGGCAGCGGCGGAGATTGAAGGGACGGGCGTTACGCTGATGAAAATGCGGGAGGAAGGCGTTCCCACGCTGGAGGAATTTCTCGCTGCGAACGTTGGAGAGGGCATGACTCTTGGCTTTGACGGAAGAACCATTTCCGCAAAGGAGGGCAAGGGCTTTGAAGAGAAGCTGGCAGGCAGGGGCGTGTCCATCTTTTACGGAGAGGATCTCTCAAAGACCATTTGGACGGATCGCCCGGCATTTCCTGCAGGGGAGACATATCTGATCCCTGAAAGCGTTGCGGGAAAAAGCCTGACGGATAAGGTGGAGGGCCTTCGCGGCAAGCTTAAGGAGCTTGGGGCGGAGAGCACCCTTCTTACGAAACTGGATGACGTTATGTGGCTTTTGAACGTAAGGGGCAGGGACGTGGAGTGCAATCCCGTGGCCATTTCCTACGCCTACGTATCGATGAAGGAAATTTGCCTCTTTATCCAAGCAGCCGCCCTGACAGGCGAGGTCAAGGGCTATTTGGAACAAAATGGCGTGACGATACGAGATTATTCTGATTTTACTGACTTTGTAAAAGAAAGAAGCGGGGAGAGGATTCTGTTGGATCTTAGATATTGCGGGTATGGGATCTATAAGGATGCCTCCACAAAGAATCAGGTCATTGACGCGCCGAATCCCACGGAGCTTTTCAAAGCGGTAAAGAATCCCACGGAGCTTGCCAACATGGAGAAAATCTACATGGAGGATAACGTGGCCCTCACGAAGTTCATTTACTGGCTGAAGACCAATATCGGAAAGATGGAGATCACGGAGGTTTCCGCATCTGACAAGCTGGAGCAGTTCCGTCGTCAGATCCCGGAGTTTTTGGACCTTTCCTTCCCCACCATTGCAGGATATGGCCCAAATGCGGCAATGATGCATTACGAGGCCACGGAGGAAAGCCATGCAACATTGGAAGAGAAGGGATTTTTACTTGTAGACTCCGGCGGTCAATATATGGGCGGCACCACGGACGTTACCAGGACCATTGCCCTTGGACCTTTGACGGAGGAGGAAATCCGGCACTATACGTTGGTGGCTGCCGGCATGATCCAGATGACAAATGCCAGATTCCTGTATGGCTGTACCGGACGGAATCTTGACATTCTGGCGAGGGAGCCGCTTTGGGAGACCGGATTGGACTATAAGTGCGGCACGGGCCATGGCGTAGGTTACGTATTGAACGTACATGAAGGCCCTCATTCCCTGCGCTGGCAGTATGTCAGGGATGCCAGGGAATATCCCTTTGAGGAGGGAATGGACGTTACCAATGAGCCCGGCGTTTACGTGGAGGGGAGCCACGGCATCCGCATCGAGAACGTCATGGTGACGAAAAAGGGAGAGAAGAACGAATATGGTCAATTCATGCATTTTGATACTTTGACATGGGTTCCCTTAGAGAGAAGCGCCCTTAAGGCAGAGTACCTCACGGACAGACAAAGACAGTGGATCAATGCATATCAGAAGACTGTTTTTGAGAAACTTTCTCCATATCTTACGGAGGATGAAAAAGCTTGGCTGAAAGGTGAAACGGCGGAAATTTAGACGTTGCTTTTTTAAGGTTTTTCATGTATAATGATACATGGAAAAATTTGGCGATACTTTTTAGATCTGTATCGAAAAGTTACAATAAAAAGAAAAGGAGTATGTACAGATGGCAGCAATTGATTTGAGCAAGTATGGCATTACCGGCAGTACGGAGATTGTTTACAATCCTTCCTACGAGCAGCTCTTTGAAGAAGAGATGAAGCCGGAACTCACTGGATTTGACAAGGGACAGCTTACCGAGTTGAACGCAGTAAACGTTATGACCGGCGTTTATACCGGACGTTCCCCTAAAGACAAGTTCATCGTTATGGATGAGAACTCAAAGGACACCGTTTGGTGGACCTCCGACGAGTACAAGAACGACAACCACGTAATGTCCCAGGAAGCATGGGCAGCCGTTAAGAAGCTGGCTCAGAACGCTCTTTCCAACAAGAGACTCTTTGTTGTAGACGCATTCTGCGGCGCAAACAAGGATACGCGCATGGCTGTTCGTTTCATCATGGAAGTTGCTTGGCAGGCACATTTCGTAAAGAACATGTTCATCCAGCCTACCGAGGAGGAACTGAAGGACTTTACTCCTGACTTTGTAATTTACAACGCATCCAAGGCAAAGGTTGAGAACTACAAGGAGCTTGGCCTCAATTCCGAGACCTGCGTAGCCTTCAACATCACCAGCAGAGAGCAGGTGATCCTGAATACCTGGTACGGCGGCGAGATGAAGAAGGGTATGTTCTCCATGATGAACTACTATCTGCCTCTGAAGGGCATTGCTTCCATGCACTGCTCCGCAAATACCGACATGAAGGGCGAGAACACCGCAATCTTCTTTGGTCTGTCCGGAACCGGTAAGACCACCCTTTCCACCGATCCCAAGAGACTGCTCATCGGTGATGACGAGCACGGCTGGGACGACAACGGCGTGTTCAACTTCGAGGGCGGCTGCTATGCAAAGGTTATCAACCTGGATAAGGATTCCGAGCCCGACATCTACAACGCGATCAAGAGAGACGCTCTGCTTGAGAACGTTACCGTAGACGCTGACGGAAAGATCGATTTCGCTGATAAGTCCGTTACCGAGAATACCCGTGTTTCTTATCCCATCAACCAC
>ONSO01000002.1 GCA_900320485.1 uncultured Lachnospiraceae bacterium
ATATGGCAAAGATTTACAATATTTATTCCATGAAGGATCTGGAGGCAGCTTCCCCCGCATTTCCCATGACCCGATTCCTGAATGCCTTTGGCTATGGGAAGGCAAAGGCATGTCTGGTTGCCCAGCCTCAGGTGATCCAGTCGGTAAACGAGGTTTATACCGCTGAAAACTTAGACGTCATCAAGAACTACATGATCGTTAAATTTGCCCGGGCCATTGCCGATTCCCTGGACAGGGAAGCTTATGAAGCCAGCGTTACTGCATCTAACATGTTAAATGGAACGGAAGGCACGTTGCCGGACGAGCGCGTTGCCTTTGGCGTTGTCAACAACATGCTTGGAACTCCCATGAACCGTGCCTATCTGGAAAAATACGATGCCACTGAGACAAAGGCGCGCATCACGGAGCTGATCCATCAGATCGTAGCCGTTTACCGCGACATGCTGCGTGAGGAAGACTGGCTGTCCGAAGAGACCAAGGCTTTTGCCATCGAGAAGCTTGACAACCTGAAGATCAACGCCGTATATCCCGACAAGTGGATCGACTGCAGTTCCCTGGATCTGAAGGGTCTCTCCTATCTGGATTGCCAGAAGGCCATCTCCGATTTCAGTCATGCGTTGGACGTATCCCACGTAAACGGCCGTGTTGACAAGGAGCTGTGGAGCTCTAACATATTGGATGCCAATGCTTACTACAATCCCATGGATAATTCCATCAACATTATTCTCGGTCTTCTCGGCGGTGATTTTTATCATGACGGAATGTCCGATGAGGAGTTGTTAGGCGGCATCGGCGCAGTGATCGGTCACGAGATCTCTCATGCCTTTGATACCAACGGAGCACAGTTTGACAAGGACGGAAACTATGCAAACTGGTGGAAGGCTGAGGACTACGCCGCATTCCAGGAAAGAGCTGCCAAGCTGATCAATTACTACAACGAAAGAACCATTTGGGAAGGGGCTAACTTCTTTGGCAATAACATTCAGACGGAAGCCATCGCCGACATGGCAGGATTTAAGGCCATGTTAAAACTCGCTGAGGGAAAAGAGAATTTTGATTATGAGAAATTCTTCAAGGCCTATGCCAACATTTGGAAAGAGATCATTACCTACGAGAACGAGTATTACGTTTATGCGCAGGACTCTCATCCCGTAAACTATCTGCGCACCAACGCCACCGTACAGCAGTTTGATGAATTCCTAAAGACCTTTGACGTCAAGGAAGGCGACAACATGTACCTTGCGCCTGCAGACAGAGTGCTTGTCTGGTAATTGCGAAGAAAGCAAGACGTCACCATGGCGGATGCAGGCTAAGATACCTGCCCGTAAACCTAATCATACAAACTACCGTCAGTCAACTTATTGGCCGGCGGTAGTTTTCATTTACAATATTTTTCGAAGCCATGCCTTTACCTCAGGACTTGTAAAAGCGGCCTCCACTGCATTGGAAACAAGCGTCCTCTTTTCTTCCCGCGTCAGGTGAAGCAATTCCTCCACGTAGCGGAATTCCTCTGCCAGCGTGGTTCCTTCAATGCCCATGTCATCCGTATTGACCGTGACCAAAATTCCCTGTCTTAGATATTCCCGCAAAGGATACTTTGTCATGTCCTCCACGGCATGGGTCTGGCGGTTACTGGTAGGGCAAGTCTCCAAAAAAATGCCCCGCTTCCTCACAAGCTCCACTACTTCAGGGTCCTCACCCATGCGGATTCCATGTCCTATGCGGCGGGCGCCATACGTGACGGCAAGCCTTACGCTTTCCGGGCCGTCTGCCTCTCCTGCATGAATGGTAAAGGGAATTCCTGCCTCTCTCGCTTTTTCGAAAAGCTTCTCATAGTTTTTCGTGGGAAACAGTGCCTCTGCTCCCGCAAGGTCGATGGCAACCACTCCGCCATCCTCCACAAGATACTTCCTTGCAAGGTGCAGGGTTTCTTCGTTTTGCGCTTCATTTCCCTGTCCCCGCATGCAACAGAGGATCAAATTCACCTTCAGCTTTGTCCGCTTCATGCCTTCCAGCGCCGCCTTTACGGCATCTTCCTGCGTCATGCCCTTTGTACAGTGTAGCTGCGGGGCAAAGCGTATCTCCGCATAAACAACGCCCTGTGAAAGAATGGTATCCCCCACAAGGCGCACGGCTTCGCTAAGCCCTTCCGGCGTTTGCATTAATGACAACGGAAGTTCAAAGCATTTTAAGAAATCATTAAGGCTCCGGCAATCCTCCGGAACGGTGAGAAGTCTTAAGAGCTCCCCTTCATCCTCCGGCAGTTCCATTTTCTGAATCTGCGCCAACCGCCTGGCGATCTTTGGCGTCAAGGCACCATCCAAATGTAAGTGCAGATCTACGTAACGCTCCCCTTGCTCCATGGCTTCTCCTTCCTTCCCTTCGTACTTCCAAACTGCATGCTCTTTTGGCGTGCCCTTCGGCTCGTCCCTCAGTTCATTTGCGATCGCATGCTTACAATTATTTTACCACGGGATCAAAGCGAGGGAAAGTCTTTTAGTGCAGGAAATCGTTAGGAAAGAAACCTTTCGGCACCCTCGTCTTAGATGACGTAATCCGGCGCTTCGAGAAGGCTCATTTTTCGAAGGAATTCCTTTGTCCTTTCCTGTCTTGGATTTTGAAAAACTTCCTTGGGCGTTCCGTCCTCAACGATCTTGCCGCCGTCCAGAAAAATGCACCTGTTTGCCACCTTGCGGATAAAGGCCATCTCGTGAGATACAAGGATCATGGTGTGACCTTCTTCCGCAAGTCGCCGGATGGTTTCCAATACTTCGCCCACCAGCTCCGGGTCAAGGGAGGAGGTCGGTTCATCCATGAGGATCAGGTCCGGCTTCATGGCAAGCACTCTGGCAATGGCCACTCTCTGCTGCTGCCCGCCGGAGAGATGTACGGGATAATGATTGGCCCATTTCTCCATGCCGACTCTGGTAAGTTCCCGGAGAGCGATCTTTCTTGCCTCCTCCTTGCTCTTTTTTTGAACGGTGACAAGTCCCTCCATCACGTTCTCAAGAGCAGTCTTTTTTTGAAACAGGTTAAATCGCTGAAATACCATGCCGGTTCGCTGTCTTAGTTCAATAATATTTTTCTTGTTGGATTTTCTGCCATTGGAAAGGTCAATGGTCTTTCCCTCCAGTTCAATAGAGCCGCTCTCAGGGACCTCCAGCTGATTGATGCAGCGGAGCAGCGTGGATTTTCCCGTTCCGGAAGGACCAATGACGCCAAGTACGTCCCCTTCACGGATGGTCAGGTCAATGCCGTCTAAAACCACGTTGTCATGAAATTTTTTATGCAGGTTTTTAACCGCAAATTGTTTTTTCTCAGCCACCGTCATGCCTCCCCGGTCAATCGCTCACGCTTTCCAACGACCTTTTTTTGCTTCTCCGGCTTTTGCCCGTCTGCCTTCCGCGCCCCTTTGCCCTGCTGCTCTGTTTCCAGCTGTGCGGGCTGTTCCGGAATGGCAATTTTCTTTTCGATCAGTTTCAGTACGTTCTCAAATAAAATGGTGATGGCCCAATAGATCAGTGCCAAAGAAACGTAAACCTCAAAGTATCTGTAATTTCTGCCTGAGAGGATCTTTCCCTCTGCCGTCATCTCCACCACCGCACAGGTGAATGCCAGTGAAGTTCCCTTAATGGCATTGATGAAAGAATTCCCAAGGGAGGGAAGTGCCACCGTAAGAGCCTCCGGGATAATGATCCGGCGAAGGGCCTGCCCGCCCGTCATGCCAAGGGCTGCCGCAGCTTCGTGCTGCCCCTTGTCTACGGATAAGAGGGCCGCGCGAAATACCTCTGCGTCAAAAGCCGATTGGTTAAATCCAAGTGCCAGAACCGCATATGCGAATCCCGGAATGGCCGCCACCTTCAGATCACTCCCCGTCTGCTGGTTAATATACTTCAAAAGCATGGGAACGCCAAAGTAGGCAATGTATAACTGTACCAGCACGGGCGTACCGCGTACCAGGGATACGTAAAAGGTGGCCAGCTTATCCAGCACCTTTACGTGCTTAATCTTAATGACGGCGATCAATAGTCCGAGCAACATGCCAAACAGCGTGGAGGCGATCGCCAGTTCCATGGTGACCGGCAGATATTTCAAAAGATCCGGGATCTGCGTAAAAACCAACTTAAAATCAAATATTTTACCGCTCATGCCTTAATCCAACCTAATTGATCTTACTTTCAAAATCTTCTGCCGCGGGCGTCGTGGCATATCCGAAATACTGCAGTGAAAGCTTCTCCAACGTTCCATCCTCATAGAGCTGCTTGATGGCTACGTCAATGTCGTCCCTAAGCTTTTTGCCCTTTTCATCCTTTGCGTAGAGATAATAGGTATTCACCGTGGGAAGAATGTCTGCCAGTGCCTCGGCGTCCAAGGTCACCTTCTTAATTCCCTGGAATTGATATTCATCAAAATATGCGGAGATCATGGGGCCGTCATCCAAGGTGAAATCTGCGGCGCCGTCAGCAACCTGCTGATATCTCACTACTACGGTCGCATCGGAATAGATTAGCTTGATCTGCTCATCCGGATGCTCCTCATTCCACTGCTCCAGCGCCGCAGTATCACCGCCGGAGGCTCCAACGATCACGGAATAGCCTCTGGCCGCAGCATCATGCAGATCCTTTAAGGGTTCATCTCCCTCTCTTTGTACAAAGGCCTTATCCGTCACTTTATAGGGATAGGAGAAATAATAGGATTCTCCCCTCTGCTCGCGCCATACCCAGTTACCTACGGTTACGTCATAGAGTCCGGACAGAACGCCCGTAAGGCCGTCCGTTGCGGAAATATATTCCGCCTCATATTGGGGAAGGCGATCAATGGCCTCCTTAAACACCGCGTAGTCAAATCCATCCGACGTTCCGTCATCCTTTACGTAAAGATAAGGGGCGGGACCTTGGCTTACGTGTACCTTGATGGTAGTCACCTGAGCTGAACTTGCATCCCCTCCCTGGGAATTGCCTGCGGCGCTGGCCTTTGCACCGTCCTTTGCGCCGCATCCGCTCAGCGCTCCCGTAAGAAGCGCCAAGCCTAAAGTAACGGCAAACAGTTTTGTCAATTTATTTTTCATAATCTTTCTCTCCTCAAATCAATTTAGTTATTCTTCAAAAGTCCCTTTAAGGGATTTACGGTTACGTCAAAGTCCGGTCTGTAATTGGTCGGCTCTCTGTCCTCCCAGGAAGGAGAGTTCCAAATGGTCTTAGAGATCTCGGACTGATAATCCTCAGGGGTCTCGCCTTCTGGATGCTTTAAGAACAGGTTTTCAGGATCTGCGGAAAGCTTTGCTCTCTCGTGATCCGTCGCCCAAAGCTCCTCAAACGGGATCAGGGGCACGATTCTTTCCTCATAGCCCTTGAAGAATCCCTTTCCTCCGCCGATGCCTCTTCCCTCCCTAAAGAAGGTGTACTTCGCAAACTGAGGAATGGAATAAAGCTCTCTTACGTATCCCCAAATGTTCTTGTACTCGGTGATCCTCTTCTTCATGGGCCCAATGGACCTAAAGTATCCGGTCTCCCATCTCACCAGGGAAACGTATGCCCGGATGTCGGAATCCGTTACGTAATCGCCAAAGATAAAGCGGTTGGTCTCCAGTCTCTTATCCAGTTTCTCCAATGAATCGAAGAAATCTTCATAACCCTCATTATAAGCTTCCCATGACACGCCAAATGCCATGCGGTAATGTCCGTTGTTGATATGAGGGAAGAGCCAGTCATTAAACTCGTCGATTTCCTTTCTGTACTTTTTGGGGTACAGATCCGGCGCATCCACGGGCTGGAACTTTCTGAACTGTACCTCAATGTAGTTGGAAAGGCGGTGATAGTCGTTGTTTACGGCCTTCTTTTCCTTAACGTCTACAAAGGTCGGCGTGGTGGCGCGTCCCTTATACTCAGGATTAGCATTCTTGTAAAATTCAGAGAGGAAGTGCACGCCCGTGATGGGATCCTTGAAATCCTTCTGATCAGCAAAACCGTGACCGTACTTGTTGGTCTCGCCGGAATGGCTCGTGGTCTGATCTGCGATCACGTCCTGCAGTCCCAGAAGATCTCTTGCAATGACGGGGCGGTTAGACCAGTTGCATCCGTGCGCCCAGTAGATGGCAAACCTGTTTGCCTCCGCCTTGTGTTCTCCTTCCTTATCGCCAAAGGGAACAATGAAGGAATTGGGCTGGCGTACAAATACGCCCCTCTCGTTTGTTTCATCCTTCTGCTCGTTGGGCCTTGGTGCCAGGCCGCCTGCCTCCTGCGCAAACTTCTCTGCCAACTCATCCGTGTAATCCGTCTTAACGTTCTCTCTTTTCGTATAATCAAAAGTGCAACTTGCTGCCATGATCTTAATCTCCTTTTCTCTTTTTATTTTTCTTTTTCCTGCCATCCGGCGGAATTTTGGGTAAAAAAATAACAGCCTCACTCCCCATGAAACTGCCACGTTTACGCATCATAAATCATGAATCCAGTTCATTGGAATCCTTACGAGATCCTATACATTTTCATCCCTCGCATACAAAGACAACAACATGCCAGCTCCATTCCCATCATAGTATTCTTTCTCATCATCTTTGCTCCTTTCTTCTGAATGAAAATTTCGAAGTCGTTTGTTTGCTTCGTTGTTGTTATCATAATACGATTTCGCAGAGTTGTAAATTACGGGGCATTTATCGTTCGTGATAAATGCCGTTTATCGCCGTAAAAGGGAAGGAGGCGCGCCTTTGCTACGCCTCCTTGTATTTCAGCAGCTCTTCCACGTAGGCCTTTCCATACTTTGACAACTCGCCGCCTTTTCTTGTAAGGTAACCGATCACCAAAGGATCCTCTTCCCTTAATTTCACTGACACCATGCCCTTTAACACGGCATCCTCTTCCGACAACATGCCGGAACCGACGGAATATCCGCCAAGTCTGGCAATCAGCTCCATGGTGGTCGCCCGGTCATCCGACTTGATCAGCTTAGGGAAATCATAGTCTGCCATGGCTTCCTCTTTGAGGTAAAAATGTCCCTCTTCTCCCTGGTCAAAGGACACGCAAGGGTAGCCTCCAAGCTCTTCCAGTGAGATTTCCTTTCTGTCAGCAAATTTATGTCCCTTCCAGAAATACGCGTAGGTTTCCCTTTTCATCAGGGGCACAAATTCCAGCTGGTACTCCTTCAGGAGCTTTTTTAAGGGACCTTCATTGCTGCCGGAATAGGACACGATCCCCACCTCACTCTTGAGATCCCTGACGTTTTCCAATACCTCGTGAGTCCTTGTCTCATGGATGGAGAACAGATACTGCTCCGGTTCAAACCGCCTGATCACCTCCGCGAAAGACTTTATGGCAAAATTATAATGTTGGGTTGAAACGGAAAATCGTTCCTTTTCTTTTGCGCGGGACAGATAACGTTCCTCCAAAACCTCATACTGTCCCACCGCCTGCTTTGCATAGGTAATGAACTCCCTGCCTTCCTGCGTCAGGGTGATGCCCTTATTGGTTCTCTCAAAGATCAGTATCCCAAGCTCCTCCTCCAGCTCACGAATGCTGGCGGAAAGCGCCGGCTGGGATACGTAAAGCTTTGTCGCCGCCTCACGCATGGATGGGGAATGGGCCACGGTCAACACGTATTTTAATTGATTTACGTTCATGTATTTTCCTCCAGGCTTCTCCGGATCCTTAAAAGGGCTTCCTCCAGCGTCGCACGGTTTGTCGCCAGGTTTATGCGCTGGAATCCCGATCCCGTTTTTCCAAAAATGGCACCGTCATCCAGCCACAGCTTTGCCTTGTGAACAATGAGATCCTCTAACTCCCCGTCGCAGAGACCCAGGCCCCGGAAATCCAGCCAGACAAGGTAAGTTCCTTCCGGTTCAATGAGCTCTACGCCCGGGAGATGATCCTTTACAAAGGATCTCAAAAATTTTAAATTCTCATAAATATATCTGCAGACGGCCTCATGCCATTCCGCACCGTGCTCATAGGCGGCCTTGCAGGCCACGACGCCAAAAGTATTTAACTGGCTGTAACCTGCCGCCTGGATCTGCTTGCGAAACTGCCTGCGAAGGCTCTGATTGGGGATCAGGATATTTGCGATCTGCAGACCCGCAAAATTAAAGGTTTTGCTGGGAGACGTACAGGTAACGCAGTACTCCCTGATCCGCTCGTTAACGCTAAGGAGCGGCACGTGCTTATGGCCCGGATAGATAAAGTCTTCATGGATCTCATCACTGACTACCACAACGCCGTAACGGATGCACAGGTCAGCGATGCGCTCCAGCTCTTCCCTGGTCCACACCCTGCCCACGGGATTGTGCGGACTGCAGAGCATAAACAGTTTTACGTTATATTCCCGCAGCTTTCTCTCGAAATCATCAAAGTCAATGACGTAATGGCCATTTTCCAGTACAAGGTCACTGCTGACAACAATGCGGCCATTATCCCTTACAACCTCCGTCAGCGGATAATACACCGGTTGCTGGATGAGCACGTGATCCCCCTCTTTCGTGTAGGCTTTGACGGCAGCCGCCAGGGCAAATACCACTCCGGGCGTCTTCAGGATCCATTCCGGCTTTATTTCCAGATCGTGTCGCGTTTTCATCCAGTCGGCCAAAGCTTCAAAATAATCTTCGCGGGTCTCCGTATATCCGAAAATGCCGTGACGGGTGCGTTCCTCTATGGCATCCTGGACGTAGCTGGAGGTCTTAAAGTCCATGTCTGCCACCCACAGCGGCAACACGTCCTCCGGCTTCCCCCGCCTTAGGGCAAAGTCCCATTTCAGGCTGTCCGTTTCCCTTCTGTCTACCACTTCGTCAAAATTCAGGTTTCGTTCGCTCATCTGCTCTTCCTCTTATTCCTCAAATGCCTGCGCCAGGTCTGCGATCAGATCCTTTGGATCCTCAAGTCCCGCGGAAAGACGCAGAACGCAGTCCGTAATGCCATTTGCGATCCTGACCTCCTCCGGTATGTCCGCGTGGGTTTGGGTCACGGGATACGTAAGCAGCGTTTCCACGCCTCCAAGACTCTCCGCAAAGGGAATCAGTTTTGTATGCTTCAAAATATGTTTTGCCAGTTCGCTGCTCTCCACCTCAAAGGTCAGCATGGCACCAAAGCCCGTAGCCTGTCTCTTACAGATCTCATGGCTTTCCGTTCCGGGAAGTCCGGGATAATAAACCTTCTTAACCCTGGGATGGCCCTGCAGGAAGTTCGCGATGGCCTTTGCATTGGCCTGTGCCTTCTCCATGCGGACGGGCAAGGTCTTGATCCCGCGAAGGATCAGCCAGCTGTCCATGGGTGCCAGTCCGGATCCCACGGTCTTGATGAGGAACCGCATTCTCTCAGAGATTTCCTTGGAATTTGTAACCACAAAGCCTGCCAAAGTGTCATTGTGTCCTCCAAGGAATTTCGTGCCGCTGTGAATGACCACGTCCGCCCCAAGCTCCAACGGCTTTTGGAAGTAGGGGGATAAGAAGGTATTGTCTACAATGAGTAGCAGGCCGTGCTTCTTTGCAATCCGGGCAACCTTGCGTACGTCCGTTACGTTCATCATGGGGTTAGTCGGCGTTTCGATAAAGATGGCCTTTGTGTTTTCCTGAACGTAATCTTCAAGATCCACCTGACTGCAATTCACGTGAGAAAAGGTGATGCCGTTCTTCTCGCTGACGTTGCGGAACAGCCTGATGCTTCCGCCGTAAAGGTCTGCTTCGGTGATCAGGTGATCTCCGGGTTTAAATAGCTCCATCAGTGCCGTTATTGCAGCCATGCCGGTGGAAAATGCCAGGGCGTCAATGCCGCCCTCCAGGGATGCCACAACCTTCTCCAGCTGTGCCCTGGTAGGGTTTTGCAATCTGCCGTAGTCAAAGCCAGTACTCTTCCCAACCTCAGGATGTGCATAGGTTGCAGTCTGATAAATGGGGAAGCTGATGGCGCCGGTTACGTCAGCCTTGGGTCTTTCGTGATCACCATAAATGCATTTGGTGGAAAATCCAAATTCCGCCTTCCCGGTCTCCTCCTTTGCGGACAAGGCTTCTGCCGCCGCCTCTTCCGATACCTCCAGATACTTTTCCACAAGAACGCATACAAAATCAGGCTTAAATCCGTCAGGTCGCTTGGGCCGGGGCGGACGGTTTTTCGCATGCACGTCATATTCATTGGGGGATATGTTGGGATTGTATACGTAGCCGCACTTTTCATAGAAGCCCTGGGCCCGGTCCTGGGCGGAAATGACGACGTGAGAGATGCCCTTTTCAGCGATCCACTTTTCCGCCTCTTCGATCATGATGCGGCCGTATCCGCTCTTTTGTTTTTCCCGGATGGTGCAGACTCTCTCGATCTTTCCAATGCCGGGTCTGGGAAATGCAATGCGCAGTCCCGCCACGGGCTTATGATCCTCAATGATCAAAACGCCGTGAAAGTCTTCCTCCCCGCCATCCCCAAGAAACTCCGTCTCCACGGGAATGTTCTGTCCAAAACAAAAGGCATCCGTCCTTACGTAGTTGTATGCATGAAACTGCCACTTGGGCGAATCCTTTGTCACTCTGTAAATCTCCATTGCTCTCTCCTTCCTTCTACTCCCATTTGATCAGAGCGCGTTCTGCCTTTCCCACGGCCAGATCGATCAAGGTCGTGATCAGTCCGACGGTGACAATGCCTGCCAGAACGCATCTGTAATCCGCAAAGCTTTTGTATTTTTCGATAAAGTATCCGATTCCTAAGTTGATGCCCAGCATTTCTGCGCCGGACAGGCACATAAAGGCCCCCCGCAGGCTCTTGGAAATGCTTTTGATAATGCCGGGCAGGCAGTAGGGAAAGATGACCTTTCCAAGCATGCCAAGGGTTCCGACTCCCATGGTCCTTGCCGCTTCGATGATCTGACGGTCGATCTGCCCCACTCTCACCACGGTTCCCTGAAAGGTAGGCCAGAATACCGCAAAGAAAATTACGGCGATGGCTGCCTGACGGAAGGTGGAAAAGATCATGATGAGATACGCCGAAAACATCAGGGGCGGGATCAGGGTGATCACGTTGGAAATGGGAAGAAGCACTTCCCGGATCCTGGGGATCCAGCCGGCCAACAGCCCCAGCAGCGTTCCCAATATGGCTGCCAGCAAAAAGCCCCAAAACAGGAGCTGCAGGGAACCCCAGACGTCCTTTAGGATCTCGGGTGTTTTCTCCACAAATACGTGAAACAATCCTTCCGGTGAAGGTAACAAAAGGTCATTGTGGATCCATCCCAGCTTATATGCCACTTCCCACAGAATGAAAAATCCAAACACCGTCACTGCCAGATCGTTGGCACTTTTTTTCTTGGAAGCAAACAGGCATGGCACGTAAATGACGTAGGCGCCAAGAATGACAACAATATAGGCGGCGCTGTCATAATAGACCTTGTGGGGCGTAAAATAGGGAAACGTCAGGGTTAATGCGACGTTGACGGCCATCAGGACGGTTGCGACCGCAAATTCAAGATACGCCCCTTTGTCCAGTTGAAAAAATCGCTTCATAGTGCAACCTCCGCGTCGATCTCTTCCTCAACCTGATCATAGAAGGCCGAGATCAACTGTCTGTGCAATTTTTCGTATTCCTCCGTCCCTGCCAGTTCCTCCCGGACTCTTGGATGAGGAAGGCGGACCTTCAGGATGCTCCGGATCCTTCCGGGTTCCATGACAACGATCCTGTCGGCAAGAAGTATGGCCTCATCAACGTCGTGCGTGATAAAGACCACGGTTTTTTTATGCTCCGCGCAAAGCTTGGATACAAGCTCCTGAAGCTCTAAACGAAGCCTCGGGTCAATGGCTCCAAAGGGCTCATCCATGAGCAGAACGTCAGATTCCAGTGCGAGAGCCCTTGCCACGGCCACGCGCTGCTTCATGCCGCCGGAGAGCTGGCTGGGATATCGGTCCTTGGCCCCCGAGAGCCCAACGCTTTCCACGTACGACTCTGCCAGTTCCATGCGCTGCGCCCGCCCAAGCTTTCTCCCGCTCTGCCTGATTCCAAAAAGCACGTTGCCCTTTACCGTGAGCCATGGAAAAAGTGAGTATTGCTGGAACACGACGGCACGGTCAGTGCCGGGGCCTTTGACGTGACGGCCATCCAGCAAAATCTCTCCGGCGCTTGGCTTATGGAGTCCTGCAAGAAGGCTGAGAAGCGTTGATTTCCCGCATCCGGATGCCCCTAATATGCAGATGAATTCCCCTTCCCGTATCTTAAGGTCTACGCTCCGCAATGCCGCAAATTTCGTCTTCTTGTCCTCATAGTCAAAGGACACGTTCCTTACTTCGATCTTATATGCAGCTTGTGTTTCCTGATGCTCACTCATGCTTACTACTCCCTTTTTTGTTTATCCTTCTTCGTAAAGTGGCGTGGACAGGTATCTTTCTCCGCTGTCCGGAAGAATGACTGCAATGACCTTCCCTTTGTATTCCGGGCGCTTTGCCAGCTTCTCCGCCGCCCAAAGTGCGGCGCCGGAGGAAATGCCTGCAAGAACGCCTTCCGTTTTGGCAAGCCTGTTGGCTGCATCCAATGCCTCCTCCGTAGTCACGGCAATTACGTCATCATACACCTCCGTGTCCAGGGTGTAGGGAATAAATCCCGCGCCAAGTCCCTGCAGCTTATGGGAACCTGCACGCCCTTCCGATAATACGGGGGAATCCTTAGGTTCCACCGCAACCACCTGAATGCCCGGCTGTACTTCCTTTAAGTATCTGCCTGCCCCGGACAAGGTTCCGCCCGTCCCGACGCCTGCCACAAATACGTCCACGTGATGATCGCTGTCCTTCCAGATCTCGGGTCCCGTGGTCTCATAATGTGCCTTGGGATTGGACGAATTGGTAAACTGCCCCGGAATAAAACCATGGGGAATGGTTTCTGCCAATTCCTTCGCCTTTGCTATGGCGGCTTTCATGCCTCCCTTTCCCTCCGTGAGCACAAGCTCCGCGCCATAGGCCTTAAGCACGTTGCGTCTCTCCTCGCTCATGGTATCCGGCATGACTATGATGACGCGATATCCCTTTGATGCCGCAACGGCTGCAAGCCCGATCCCCGTATTGCCGCTGGTAGGTTCAATGATCACGGAATCCTTCTTCAAAAGGCCTTTCTCTTCCGCATCCCTGATCATGTACAGGGCGATCCTGTCCTTAATGCTGCCTGCAGGATTATACCATTCCAGCTTTGCCAATATTTCCGCATGCAAGCCGTATTTTTTTTGGTATCTGCCAAGCCGAAGCAGTGGCGTACCACCGATCAGTTCCGATATTGTTTCAACTCGCTTCACGTCTGCCTCCCCGTCTTCCATGGATCTTATGCCCATGCGAAAAGATCACTGGACAAATATTTATTTCCTCCGTCAGGAAATAGTACCACAATGTTTTTCCCTTCATTCTCAGGCCGTCTGCCCAGTTCCACGGCCGCCCATAGTGCCGCACCTGCGCTGATGCCGATCAAGAGGCCCTCCTTTTTGGGGCATAGCCTTGCATAGGAATAGGCATTCTCGTCGGTACACAAAAGAATCTCCTTATAGAGCGAAAGATCCGTAATGGGACAGATGGCTCCGCCTCCAATGCCTTGGATCTTATGAGGTCCGGGCTCCCCGCCGTTTAACACGGGGCATCCGGCAGGCTCCACGCCATAGATCTCCACGTCCGGATTTTGTTCCTTCAGATATCTTCCTATGCCGCCGGAGGTGCCGCTGGTCCCCACCGCAGCCACAAATATGTCTACCTGCCCCTGCATGGCCTTCCAGATCTCAGGCCCCGTGGTCAGGTAATGGGTCTCCGGATGATGAGGGTTTTCTCCCTGTGCAGGGCGAAATGCCCCGGGTATGGACTCGACAAGCTCCACCGCTTTTTTGCCGCCTCCCCCAAAACCATTCGCCTTTGGCGTCAACACCACCTCGGCGCCATAAGCTTTCAGGATCTTGATCTTTTCCTTACTTGCTCCTTCGGCCATGCAGAGAATGGCGGGGTGATCTTTCACCGCACAGGCCAGTGCCACGCCTATCCCAGTGTTACCGGAGCTTCCCTCCACAACGGTTCCGCCCGGCTTAAGCTTCCCCTCTTTTTCCGCGACCTCGATCATGTGAAGCGCCGCCCGGTCCTTGACGCTTCCGCCCGGATTAAAGCTTTCCACCTTTGCATATAGCCTTGCCTTCGACCGGGTTTCCTTTTCGATCTGATTTAAGTGGAGGATGGGCGTATTGCCCACCAGCTCCAAAACGTTATCATAGATCCGCCCCATTTTCAAACCTCTCTAATTTGCTTCATCAAACTGTTTCTGAAGATCCTTGTAAAATGCATTGTCGGGATTCGCTTCGATCAGCTGCCTTAATGCCTGCTGATAAGCCGAAACGTCAACGTTCTGCGTAATGTCATAGCTTCCAAAATCTACTGCATTGCCGGAAAACACGCCGGAATTATATGCAGCCTTGACGTATTTCTGAATTCCTGCGGTATTGGGATCCACGGCAAATTTCGTAACGCCGCCGTACAGGTAGGTCTCCACGTAATCCTCTTCCTTGCCGGAATACTCTGCTACCGTCTTAACAACGTCCTTCTTAATGCTCTCATCCGTTTCCCCTTGCTTATAGTACTCAAAGGCGCGGATCCTTGCGGTTTCGTATGCCACAAAGGAATCATACTTTTCAGTCAGGCAACTTTTGGAGGTCACTTCACGGCAGCATACGTAATCCGGAGAAAGATCTCCCGCAGCGGCTACCACCTCAAGATCATAGGCATCTGCATAAAGAAGCGCAAACTCCATGGGAAGGAAACCTAATTCCACTTCGCCCTTCTGTACGGCCTGAGCGGTTGCCGTCTGGTCTGCATAATAGGAAATGTGTCCCGTGGATTCATTTTCCACTGCCTCGATCACGTCTGCGCTTACGCCATTGTCCAAAAGATACTGTCTTGTAATGATCCAGGCAGCCTCATTGCGGGCAAAACCAAGCTTAGCTTCCGTTACTGCCTCAAGATTCAAAAGAGTGCCGTTCCCCTTAAACTTTTCCGCGTTTCCTTTCTTTGAGATCACCGCGCCGCCTTCAACGGCCGTTCCGGCAACAAAGGCAAGATCATATCCCGCGCCGATGGCCTGAACGTCTGCCACAAAACCTGCCGTCAGAATATCCAGTGCGCCGTTTCCCTCATTGATGGCGGTCAGGGCGTCATTTCCTCCGACGGCCACGGGGTTCACGGTAAGTCCCTCCGCTTCAAAATAGCCTTTTTTCAGCGCCAGAATGTCAATGGTCACGCGAATGTTTCCTGCCGGATAGGACACGTTCAGGGGAACAAGGGCTTTTGTCTCCGATCCGCCGACGTTTGATGCATTTGCGTTGCTTGACGCAGCAGTGCTTACGTTTTCCACGCTGCCTGAATTTGCTCCGCTTTCACTTGAAGCAATGCTTCCCTGCACGCCACATCCGGCCAACGTACCCGCTGCCAGCAGGACTCCTGCCAATAAGTAATTCCATCTTCTTCCAAACTTTTTCATAATCTCTCTCCTCAACCTTTCTTTTTTTAATTTGATCGTGTCATTATTCGCAGCGTTACCTGAGCAGCCCTAGTGAGCTCAGGCACCGTTGTATACTCATCCGTGCCGTGGCAATTCTCCATGGCACATGCCAGGACAATGGTATCTATGCCATTGGCATTCAGCCTGTTGGCATCACTTCCGCCATAGGTAGTGATGCACTGCGCCTTCCTTTCCGGAAGAACCTCTTGCACTGCTTTCAGAAACCTTTGTACGACGCTCTTTTCTTCCCTTAGTCCATAGGAGCGAATGTGTTCTTCCACGTGAAGCTGAACGCTTCCTCCGTATTTTTTTGCCGCCTTTTCAAAGATCTTCCGGATCAGATCCGCCTCGCAAAGGGCTTTCTCATGATCCAGGCATCGGATCTCTCCTTCCAACAGGATTTCCTCCGGGACAACGTTCCGGCCACTCCCGCCGCGGATGGTTCCAAAATTCACGGTCAGATCCTCTGCGACCCGTCCCGTCCTTATGTTGGCAAGGGCGTCCGCCGCTATGCTCAGGGCATTGATCCCTTTTTCCGGGGCAAACCCTGCATGAGCTGCCTTGCCCCGTATGTCCGCTTTTAAGGAAAGAATGGAGGGGGCTGCCGTTGCCGCCGTTCCCACGGGGCCGTCCAGATCAAGTACGTAGCCCTCCTTCGCCTTCAGCCTGTCATATTCCACAAATCTGCTTCCCGAACAATAGGGTTCCTCCGCCACCGTGATCAGAATTTCCAGATCCGGATGGGATAAGCCTTCTTCCCTGATCACCGTCAGGGCTTCAAGGATGGAGGCAAGTCCTGATACGTCATCCGCCCCCAGCACCGTCGTTCCGTCCGAGGTGATCCTTCCGTCCTCCTGCAAAATGGCTTTCTTTCCCATTCCCGGACTGACCGTGTCAAGGTGTGCCGAAAACAGGATGGGAGCACCCGGAAGATCTCCCTTGAGATAAGCATAAAGGTTGGATCCCGTTTTTTCTCTGGAAGGATCCTCCTCAAGGAGTTTTTGTCTCGCGTTATCTTCCTCCACCTGAAGGCCAAGGCTCTGAAGTTTTTCTTTTACGTAGGCGCTGATCTCCCGCTCCTGAAAGGACGGGGCGTCAAAAGAAGTCAGCCTCACAAATTCATGAACCAATCTTTGGGTATCTACGCTCATATGCATTCTCCTTCATAATCCTTTAATCAAGCTCGGCAACGAGTTCCCGAGTGTCGCGGCGTTCGTCGAATGCGACACGCTTTCGCGTGGCCTCCGCTTGGTACCGGGCTCTTGCTCATGCAAGCATGGCTCGCGCCCGGTGTCGCGGCGTTCGTCGAATGCGACACGCTTTCGCGTGGTCTCCGCTTGGTACCGGGCTCTTGCTCATGCAAGCATGGCTCGCGCCCGGTACCAGGCGGAGTCCTCCCGCATTCTCCTCACTGCTCGCGCAAAAAAAGGAGCCTGTGTAGGCTCCCGGGCAAATGGCACGCAACGTTTCTCTAGCTTAGCGTTGTATCAGGACGCGCGGACATGCGTTCGAACGCCCCAGCCACTTTGTATGCCCGGGATTTCTGCATTCGACAACACATTCCTGATTTCCATCCGTAATTCCAAGCAAGAAACATTTCCGTACCTCCTTTTTCTTTGTGATAGGCATATATTATCATTCATTTCCTACTTTGTCAATAGGTTTAATAGCAATTATAGGAAAATTATTTTAAAACTTGCGCCCGGCAGCAATGCACAAAAAAAGCGGCGCCCGCATAAGCACCGCTTTCTCATTAATTACCATACTGCACCGTTTGATCACTCAATTCCCGTCACTTTGTAATCCTTTGCCTCGACGGTATTTTTTAACGTCTCGTCGGAAACCTGTCCGTCCAGGGTTACAACTGCCGTTCCTTTCTCGTGGCTCACCTGCGCTTCGCGAACGCCGTCAAGCGCCTCCAATGCTTTCTTTACGGTTGCCTCACAGTGTCCGCACATCATTCCCTCGATCTTTATGGTCTTTACCATTTCTTCACCCTCCGTTTTTGTTTTTTCTGTTTCTTTTGCATCCGGCATCACCGGAAGATCTTTCAGCTCCACTCTCTTCTTTTTAACTTTTCCGGACTTTTGGCGTATCTTTACGAGATTCAGTCTCAATGCATTACTTACAACGCAAAAGCTGGACAGACTCATGGCGGCGGCACCGATCATGGGGCTAAGCTTAAGTCCGAACCCGTAAAATGCCCCCGCTGCCAGCGGTATGCCAATGACGTTATAGAAAAAGGCCCAAAACAGATTCTCACAGACGTTGCGCAAGGTCGCCTGAGAAAGGCGGATGGCTGCGGGGACGTCCAATATGGAGCTCTTCATGAGTACCACGTCAGCTGCATCAATGGCCACGTCGGTACCCGCTCCTATGGCAATTCCCATGTCCGCCGTCACAAGGGCAGGTGCGTCGTTGATACCGTCTCCAACCATGATCACCTTGCCATTTTTCTTTAAGGCTTCCACTGCCTTTGCCTTGCCGTCCGGGAAGACGCCGGCGATCACGTAATCCACTCCGGCCTGCCCTCCTATGGCTCTGGCCGTGCGTTCATTGTCTCCCGTCAGCATGATCACGTGAAGCCCCATGTTCTTCAACTGATCAATGGCTTCCACGCTGTCATCCTTCAAGGTATCCGCCACGGCAATGATGCCGAGGATCTGATCCTTTGTCGCAAAGATCAGCGGGGTTTTCCCGGCGTCAGACAAAGCATCCACTTTATCTTTGACGACCTGAAGCTTTTCACTGCAGACCTCACTGATCAGCCGCAGGTTTCCGCCGTATAGCATTTGACCTCCCAGCCTTCCCTGAAGACCTTTTCCGGGTATGGCCTCGAACTCCTCCACCTCCCCATTCTCCGTCTTCAGCTCCTGCTCCTCGCAAGCCGTAACAATGGCCCTTGATAAGGGATGCTCGCTTTTCTTTTCCAGCATTCCCGCTAAAAGCAGTAAACCCTTTTCTGCAGGCAGTTCCCGCAATGCCGTTCCCCGGCCCAAGGCACCGGCCCAAAATCCGGCCAGGCCATCCTCCATGGGGATCACGTCCGTGACCACGGGCTGACCATTGGTAATGGTACCCGTCTTGTCAAACACTATGACGTCAGCCTTCCCCGTCTCCTCAAGGGATACTGCCGTCTTGAAAAGAATGCCGTTTCTCGCTCCAACGCCATTGCCCACCATAATGGCCACGGGCGTTGCCAGTCCAAGGGCACAGGGACAGCTGATCACCAAAACGGAAATAGCCCTTGCCACGGCGAATCCGGCGGTCTCTCCAAGCAAAAGCCAGATCAGGAAGGTTACCAGGGAAATGCAAAGGACCACGGGGACAAACACGCCGGAAACCCTGTCAGCGATCTTAGCAATGGGGGCCTTGGTCGCAGCCGCGTCACTTACCATCTGGATGATCTGCGACAGCGTCGTGTCCTCCCCGACCCGAAGGGCCTGACATTTCATAAATCCCGCGTTATTCATGGTTGCCGCCGAAACCTTGTCTCCCGGCTGCTTGTCTACGGGGATGCTCTCTCCCGTCAGGGCGGATTCATCCACGGCGGAGGTTCCTTCCAGCACAACGCCGTCAGCGGGAATGCTCTCTCCCGGCCTTACCACAAAGACGTCGCCGGTTTGGACGTCACTGATGGGGACCGTGACTTCCTTTCCACCCCGAAGAACGTTAGCAGTCTTCGGGGAGAGTCTCATCAGGCTTTTCAGTGCATCCGTGGTTTTTCCCTTGGATCTTGCCTCCAGCATTTTACCAACGGTGATCAGGGTAAGGATCATGGCCGCAGACTCGAAATATAGCTCATGGCCGTAGGTCATAAGTCTATCCTCGTCCCCAAGCCTCTGGGCATCCGTCATCAGGAACAAGATCCCCGTGCTGTACAGGAAGGAAACACCGCTTCCCAAAGCCACCAACGTGTCCATGTTTGGCGACAGGTGGAACAGGCTCTTAAAACCACTGATAAAAAACTTTTGGTTGATCACCATGACAATGATGCAAAGCAGCATCTGAACAAGTGCCAGCATCACGTGGTTTCCGTGCATGAACTTTGGCACGGGAAATCCCGCCATGGAATGTCCCATGGAAAAATACATGAGGATCAATAAAAAAGCAAGAGAAATGACAAGTCTCTTGGCAAGGACCGGCGTCTCATGATCCTTTAGGCGCTCCAATTCCTCAGAGTAATCTCCGGACCCGCGTCCTTTGCCTTCACTTGTTTCATTTCCCTTAACGGAAGCGCCGTAGCCCGCGCGGACTACGGCGTCAATGATTTGATTGTCGGTGGCATCTCCCTCCACTGCCATGGAGTTCGTCAAAAGGCTGACGGAACATGAGGAAACGCCATCCAGTGCGCCTACTGCCTTCTCGACTCTTGCCTGGCAGGCGGCGCAGCTCATTCCGGTAATATTATACTGTTTCATGTTTTTTATAAAATGCGTTGATGCACTCGTAGGTTTTATCACTGATCACGTGCTCAATAAGACAGGCTTCTTCCGCAGCAGTCTTCTCATCAACTCCCATCAGGGTCAATACCTTGGTCAGCAGTCTGTGCTTACCATAGACTTTTTCCGCAATGGCAAGACCTGCGTCGGTAAAGGAGATATGTCCGTCCTCGCCGAATACGATGAGATTCTGTTCCCTGAGTTTCTTCATGGCAACACTCACGCTGGGCTTTGTAACGCCCAGTTCGATGGCAACGTCGATGGAACGGACGTATCCCTGTTTTTCCTTGATGATCAAAATGCTCTCAAGATAATCCTCTGCCGATTGATTATTTTTCATTTTTGTGACACGTGCCTCCGGCCGGACAACAGCTGCAGTTACAACCGCACGAAGACATTCCCTTTCTTTTTTTCTTAAAACCATTATACAGAATGTCTCCGATAACTGCAACTAAAATCATACAAACGATGATCGTCCCGAGGTTTTCAGCAATCCACGTCATTATTTTACCTTTACCTTCTCCTTTAAGGTTGTTGCTTCCTTATAAGGTCTAAAGAGCAGCCACAGGAATGCTGCGATCACGGCAATGGCTATGATAAGTCCAAGCACGTTGCCCGTTCCTAAGATCATGCTGCCGATCTGGTATACGACAAATGCCGTCACGTAAGCGAAAACACACTCGTAACCGATGGCAAACCAGGTCCACTTTGCATTGTTCATCTCTCTCTTGATGGCACCGATGGCTGCAAAGCAAGGCGCGCAGAGCAGGTTGAATATCAGGAAGCTCAGTCCGGAAGCAGTGGTAAATGCTGTTGCCAATGCTGCCCATGCGGAACCTTCGCCGCCGTACAGAACGCCCATGGTACCAACGATGTTCTCCTTCGCCACAAGTCCGGTGATGGATGCAACGGCTGCCTGCCAGTTACCAAAGCCAAGAGGTGCGAAGATCCAGGCGATCACGTTTCCAAGGGATGCAAGAATGCTGTCGCCGATCTCCTCTTCCTCCAAAAGTCCAAAGGATCCTTCCACCCAGCCGAGGCGGGACAGGAACCAGATGACAACGCTGGATACCAAAATGATGGTACCGGCCTTCTTGATAAAGCTCCAGCCTCTCTCCCACATGGAACGAAGTACGTTGGAAAGGGTAGGCCAGTGGTATGCAGGAAGCTCCATAACGAAGGGAGCAGGCTCTCCCGCAAACATCTTTGTCTTCTTCAAAATAATGCCGGAGCAGATGATGGCTGCAATACCGATAAAGTATGCTCCGGTGGAGATCCATGCGCTTCCGCCAAAGATGGCACCTGCGATCATGGCAATAAAGGGCACCTTTGCACCACAGGGAATAAACGTGGTGGTCATGATGGTCATACGTCTGTCGCGCTCATTCTCAATGGTTCTGGATGCCATGATGCCGGGAATGCCGCATCCGGTACCGATCAGGATGGGAATAAAGCTCTTTCCGGACAGGCCAAAACGTCTGAACACGCGGTCAAGCACGAATGCCACGCGGGCCATGTAACCGCTGGCCTCAACAAAGGCAAGCATGAAGAACAGTACCAGCATCTGAGGCACAAATCCAAGTACGGCGCCAACACCGGCTACAATACCATCAAGGATCAGGCTCTTAAGCCAATCCGAACAGCCGATGGCATCCAGGCCGCTCTCCACAAGAACGGGAACGCCGGGTACCCATACGCCGTAATCCGCGGGATCGGGCTCTTCAAATCCATTATCCTCAAAATATGCCACTGCGTCAAGATAGCTCATGGCATTTGTCTCATCCCCCGCATCCTCGGGAACGCCGTCATAATATACGGTGATCTCGCTCTGCTCCAGGGTCTCTTCATCCTCAACCACGTAGGATACGGTATTTTCCGTAGCAGTGAAGGCCTTCAGCTCAGCAATGTCTGCCTCTTCGTCAAATCCCACAAAGGCGTCCACGGCCTGCATGGCTGCGGTATAATTTTCCCCTGCTTCCTCTGCTGCCGCGGATCCGATGCCAAACAGATGGAAACCGTCACCGAACAGACCGTCATTTGCCCAGTCCGTTGCAGATGCGCCGACGCCGACCATGGCGATCCAGTAGATCAGGAACATCACCAGTGCAAAAATGGGAAGTCCAAGGAAACGGTTGGTCACCACTTTATCGATCTTATCGGAAGTGGTCAGGGCATTTGCATCCTTCTTTTTGTAAATGCCCTTCAAAAGTTCAGCGATGTATACGTATCTTTCGTTGGTGATGATGCTCTCCGCATCGTCATCCATCTCCTTCTCGGCAGCCTGAACGTCACCCTCCACGTGGGCCAGCTTATCCTGAGAAATCTTCAGCTGCTCCAGTACCTTTTCATCTCTCTCGAAGACCTTGATGGCATACCATCTCTGCTGCTCCTCGGGAAGGTCATGTACAATGGCCTCTTCGATGTGTGCGATGGCATGTTCCACGGGACCGGAGAAGGTATGCATGGGAACCTTCTTCCCTGCCTTGGCTGCGGCGATGGCTGCCTCAGCTGCCTCCAAAGTCTTCTCTCCCTTTAATGCGGAGATCTCAACGATCTCACAGCCAAGCTTGGAAGCCAGCTCCTTGGTATTTAGCTTATCTCCGTTCTTCCTCACCACGTCCATCATGTTGATGGCAATGACTACGGGAATGCCAAGCTCGATAAGCTGGGTGGTAAGATAAAGGTTTCTCTCCAGGTTCGTACCATCCACGATGTTCAGGATGGCATCGGGTCTCTCACCGATCAGAAAATTTCTTGCCACAACTTCCTCCAGGGTATAAGGAGAAAGGGAGTAGATGCCGGGAAGGTCCACAACCTGTACGTCATCATGCTTCTTTAATTTACCTTCCTTCTTCTCCACCGTTACGCCGGGCCAGTTACCCACGAACTGGTTCGATCCGGTCAGGGAATTAAACAGGGTCGTCTTACCACTGTTAGGGTTTCCCGCAAGTGCGATTCTTATGCTCATGACTTTTCTCCTTCCACTATTTCACTTCGATCATTTCCGCATCCGCCTTACGGATGGAAAGCTCGTAACCTCTTACGGTAACTTCAACGGGATCTCCCAGGGGAGCCACCTTTCTTACGTAGATGCTCGTTCCCTTTGTGATTCCCATGTCCATGATCCGTCTCTTAATGGCGCCCTCGCCATGAAGCTTTACAACGGTCACGGTTTCACCGACCTTCACGTTCTTCAATGTGTTCACGCTTTTTTCCTCCTTGCTTCCTTAAACAAACACTTTTCGGGCCATGATCTCATCCAGGGCGATCCTGGACTCCTTCACCTTTACGATCACGTTACCGCCGATCGCACTAACCAAGGTCACGGTTCCTCCCGGCGTAAAACCCAGATTTTCCAAATGCCTTTTCACGTCTGGATTTCCGCCAACTTTTTTGATGACGTTCTCCTCCCCGGGGAGTGCGTATACTAATGGTACCATCCGCCTCATCTCCTCCCGTTTCCTAATGTTATTTTCTTAATTAGACTTATCTAACTCACGGGCTAAAAAAATGGTTAGATTCGTCTAACAATATAGTTATACGAGTCTAACCTTTTTTTGTCAAGTCTTTTTTGAAATATCTTTTCAATTAGCCATGGCGTTGATTTATTTACTCATTTCTTCCGGGTCTTCCATGGGATTTACGTGGATCATGACGTGCTTTACCAGGGGATATGTTGCCTCCAGCGCGTCATGCAACCTCTCCGCCACGGCATGGGCCTCCCGCAGTCTCAAGTTTCCGTCCACGCTGATTTCCATCTCCACGTAGATCTTCTCACCAAACTTCCTTGTACGCAGCAGGTCAACTCCGATCTCTTGCTTCTCACCGGAAGCAAAATCCGCCACAAACTCCTTAAGCCCCTCTTCAAATTGCTCGTCGCAGGCCGTATCCAGCATTTTCTCGATGGCATCCTTGAAGATGCCGATGGCTACCCACAGGATCATGACGCAGATCAGGATTCCAGCCACCTGGTCGAGAACGGGAAACCCATGCCTTGCTCCAAAAATACCAGCCAGGGCGCCAATGGAGGATATGGCATCCGACCTGTGATGCCAGGCATCCGCCTTAAACGCGCCGGAGCGAAGTTTTTTCGCATAATGCATGGTGTACCAGAACATGGCTTCCTTCACCGCAATGGAAACTACAGCCGCAACAAGAGGCAACAGGCCTGGAATCGTTGCCTCCAGATATGACTTATTCCAAATGCTTAAAATGCAATTCCAGCCGATCCCTGCACCCGTTGCAAATAAAATGACGGACAAAAGAATGGAGGCCACGCACTCCAGACGCTCATGCCCATAGGGATGCTTTCCGTCCGCTTCCTTTCGCGACAGGACAACCCCAACATAGGCGATCAGCGTTGCAAAGACGTCGGATAGCGTGTGGATGCTGTCGGACAGCATGGCAGCTGAACGTCCCAGGATTCCCGCCAAAAGCTTAAACACGGCCAAAAATACGTTGCCCAGAATCCCCACCGCCGCCAACTGGTTTGTAATCTGTTTGATCCTTTTCTCCTCTGGTAACTTTTCATTCTTTTCCATAGGAAACTCCTCCCAAAAAGATTAACTTAGTCTTATCACAAAGATGCTTGGTAAGTCAATGCCAACCACAGCCATTTGAAACAATTCTGTTAGATATTACGCCTCTTTCTTCAAGGACAATTGACAATTTTTTTCCCGCTCCCTATAATATAAAGATGCGGAAGAATTTTGCATTTCTCATTTCTCTCTGCCAGTGACTTGTTTTAGCATATGTTATCTTAATAAGGAAGTTTCATGAGCATAAGAAAAAGTAAGATCAGCTTTACAACAAAATACGGCATTTTTATCTGTATGTTCCTGTTAGCCGCCAATTTCCTTCTCGGCATTGTATTGATGACGCAGTCCAAAAAGGCCATGACGGAACTGATCCAGGGCAAAATGCTTGGGGCTGCCAAGGTGGCTGCGGCATCCCTGGACGGAGACCTGCTTGGTTCGGTCACGTCCAGTGACGTGTCTTCCAATTCAGAGAACTATCAGCTTCTCCTAAATACCCTGAAACTGTTTCAGGATAACATGGACATGGAGTACGTCTACGCCGTCAGGCGCATAAACGATACGAAGTACACCTTTATTGTGGATCCGGATCCCGTTGATCCCGGTAAATTTGGAGAAACCATCACCTACACGGAGGCCCTGTCCCACGCCAGCCTTGGAATGCCCTCCGTGGATGAAAAGCCCTCCTATGACAGATGGGGATATTTCTACAGCGCATACTGTCCCGTCTATGATTCTGAGGGAAGGCTTGCAGGCATAGTCGGCGTAGACTATGACGCAAGATGGTATGACGATCAGGTGGCCACAAATACGGCCAGCATCCTGCTCATCAGCATTTTCTCTCTTTTGATCTGCGGCTCAGTCATCTTCATCGCCACCAACCGTTTCAGCAAAAAGATCAAGGATCTCAATGAGGAACTGTTCGACCTGAGCAACGAGGTAGATTGTCTGAATAAAGAAGTAACTGCCAACGCCAAATTACAAAAGTCCACCACTCCCGCCTCCTGGCAGGCAAGCGCCGAAGCCGAGGACGTTGAAAAGGCCACCAGCTTTGACGTCCTGGGAGACAGGATCCGTCAGGCTCGTCAGGACGTAAAACAGTACGTATCCTTCATCAGGGAGCAGGATTACGTGGATCCCCTGACTGGCGTTGGAAACAAAACGGCCTATCTGGAATACGCAAAGGATCTGGACCTTCACTTTGGAAATGAAGAGCTGGTCTTCTCCACCGTGGTTCTCAACGTCAATAATCTGAAAAGCATCAATGACCGCTATGACCTAAAGCTCGGCGACCGGATGATCATCGACACCGCAACGCTTCTTTTACGCGTGTTTGACCCGAAGACAGTCTTCCACTTAGAGGGCGGCAACTTTATAATCTTCATGGAGGATGCCAACCTCAACAGCCTGAACAAAGCGCTGGAAGACCTGCAAGGAAGGCTGGCAGTGTTCAACGCCTGTGAGAAAAACTACGAAACGGATCTGTCCTTTATTTGGGGCTCCTCCACGTACGACGCCTCCACGGATCAAAACTGCGGTGCCGTGATCAAAAAGGCCATGGAAGACCTGTCAAAAAACAAAGCACTTTACTATCAAAAAAATGGCGACCGGAGAAAACAATGATCTCCGGCCGCTTTTCTTTTCCCCGCGCTTTTACGAGCGTCAACGTTTGTATTTCAAATTTTACCCGCATCAGCGTTTGTATTTCCAAATTTACCCGCGTCAGCGATATTCTATGACGTTGCTCACCCTTACGTAGACCTCGCCCGAATAAGCCTCCAGCCAGATCTTGCATTCCTTTCCCTCATCCAGATACTCTTTGAAGAATCCGGAAGGATCAAAGTTAGTCTCGTTCTCTGCGCCACGTCCCAGGATCTCGACTCCCTCCACGTCCAAATGCCACGTGAGATTCCATACGTCCTCATCCAAGGTGGACCGGGTAATGCTTCCGTCCTTTTCCTTTGTCAGCAGGAATTTCTCTACGACCGGCGTATTTGCAAGCACCTCCTGGCGATGGGAAAAATACTCCATCTCCTGATCTTCCCTGCCGCTGCGGCGTAAAATGACGTTGGCTGCGCAATCCTTAAAATGAAGATATCCCTCTCTTCCGATAATGCTTCCCACTTCCCCATAAGCATCCTCAATGACGCCTTCCACGACAATGTTTTCCCATTCTCTGGAAATATAGATCTCTCCGCCCACGATCCCCGTGTAGGATCCGCCTTTTACGTAGGCATTCTTAAACTCCAGGTCCCGCACGACAACGCCGGTGGAATAACCGATAAAGGCACAATGGGACTGATTCGGCACGTCAATGCTCATGTTCAAAATGGCATGTCCCCGTCCATCCACCACCCCGTTAAAGCGATTATCCTGAGCCCCCATCCAGCCCATGGGTACCCATTTGTACCCATCCAGATCTATGTCGTCCTCAAGATAAATCTCCAGACTAACGGGTTCCGTGGCATAATTGGCAATGGCATTGTTGTAATATACCACGCTTGCCAGCTGCTCCGGCGTGGAGACGTGAAAGACCGGCGCATTTTCCATGGCCCATTTTTTATCTGCCAGCTCCATGATGGATCCGGTATCGCACGATCTTTCCCAATCGGAAACGTAAGCCGTGGGATCCACGTCATACGCATATTCAGACACGTCGATGCCCCAGGCGGAATACCACTGATAGCGGTCCGCCATCATGTAAATGCCAGGTTCCGGGATGGCTACGGACAGCGTATGAGCCGCCTGATCCAGCGTTTCCTGCCCCACCTGGTCATAAGTGCCATTAACGCTTTCATGCAAAATGATGAGATTCCGCTCCGGAATTCCCCGAAGCGCATCCTTGTTATAATAGAACGTAAGGGTAGGCTTTGCATTCTCATCATAATCTACCCTGACCGGCACGCCCACCAGTCCAACCACGCCGCTTGCCATATATTCGATCTCAAAAACGTCCCTGACGGAGGCCGCACCAACGTCGCCGTTAGGGCCCTCGTCCTTTAATAGCACGTGCTCCACCTCGGGCTTTTTACGGTTTACAACGTCGATCCCGTATTCCGGGCTTTTTGTCCGTGCCCCTATCTCCGTCTGTTTCTCAATCTCCCTTTTGCGCATCTCATCCCTTGCATCTCTTGCCCTCCTTAGATAGGCCCCTGTGGAAATGGTCGTCGTGACCAGAAACATCAGAAACAATCTTAATAAAAATGCCATCTTTGAGTCCCTCCCCAAACCGATCAACTACAAAAGCATTCCTTCACAAAGATCCCGGATGACCTCTCCCGCAAGGATCAGTCCTGCCACGGAAGGCACAAACGCCACGGAACCAGGCGTGCTTCTCCTGCCATTCTCACCGGGAACCCCGGATTTTCTGGGTTCTTCCTTGGAATAAACACATTTCAGCTTCTTAACGCCCCGCTTTTTTAGTTCTCGCCGCATGACCTTAGCCAAAGGACACACGCTTGTCTTATATACGTCAGCCACTTCAAACGCCGCGGGATCCAGCTTATTCCCCGCGCCCATGCTGCTGATCACGGGAACGCCGGCTTCCTTTGCCGCCATCACCAAACCAATCTTTGCAGTCACCGTATCCACGGCGTCCACCACGTAATCATATTCCCGGAAAGGAAAGGCATCCGCTTCCTCCGGAAGGAAAAAGCACCGGTACTCATGGACCAGAAGATCCGGATTCACGTCAAGAAGCCGTTCCTTCATGACCTCCGTCTTGTATCTTCCGATGGAAGAATGGGTCGCTATGATCTGACGGTTCAGATTGGAAAGGCTCACCACGTCGCTATCCACCAGATCGATCTCTCCAATGCCGGACCTCACCAGCGCCTCTGCCACGTATCCTCCCACGCCGCCTATGCCAAACACGGCAACCCGGCTTTTCCTGAGCTTTTCCATGGCCTTTTCCCCAAGCAGGATTTCCGTTCTGGTAAATTGTTCCCTTCGTTCTTCTTCCTTCATCTTGCTCCCTTAACGCTTTATCAGCATACGCTTGCTTTATTTATACTGTTTTCCCGTTATCTGTTCCCGCTTCTTGTTGGCCTTTACGTCCAAAGTCAGGCCAATACTCACGCCGATCACCACGCCGATGATCATGCCCGTCACCACGTGGGCAAGAACAATTCCCAAAATAAAGCCAATAAATATGCCAATGAACAGGTACAGCCCCGTCCAGGCAGTCTTCGGCTTTGTCAGGGAATAGGCATCCCATCTTCCGTGGCTGCTGCCGCGGCGTACAAATCCTGCACTGTCAAGTACCCTGACGGCTGCATCGTTTTCCCTGTCTGCCTCTGCCTTGATCTCGTATACGTTATCAAAATGAAATAACCAGCTTGTCAGCATGTTCAGGGCCTCTTTGCCGTATCCCTGATCCCGGTATTCCTTCTTGATCTCCAAAGAAACGGGAATGGCGCCCAAAACCTTCTCTCCCGCAAAGGAAGCTTTCCCGATCTCCGTTTTTTCCTCATCCAAAAGAGTTATGATCCAGTCCGCATTCCAAATGTCATTGTCATCAGAGGCGGTGATTTCTAATTTTTTGGACTTTAATATGTGCTTCCGCGTCTCTTCACTCTCTGCCGGCGCTTCCTTCGTAACCTCAGTTTCCATATCCTTCCCCATATTATCCACTCACTCTTTTCCTGCAAAGCCTCTATGGCTTCACGCTCCTGCCAAAAGCAATTCTGAAACTATTCCGGCGTGCCCTGCGGCACGTCCCTCGCTTCGCTCGGGATTTCAGAATCGCTTCGCAATTCTGAAACTTTTCCGGCGTGCCCTGCGGCACGTCCCTCGCTTCGCTCGGGATTTCAGAATCGCTTCGCAATTGCTTCGCAATTCTGAAACTATTCTACCATGGCGGGGGGATTTTGTCACTAAGAGAACGTGACGTGCAGCCGGAGCCTTGCCAGAAACCCCCTGTCCTTTTCCTCATAAGTTTCCAGTGCCTTTAAGAGCTTTTCGCAGCTCTGATAGCGTCTCCAGGGCTGCTTTGCCGTGCATTTACGGACAATTCCCGCCAGGGTCGGCGAGATGTTTTTATTCCACTCACGAACGTCGCAGACCTGATGCGGAGGTTCCCCGGGGTCATGCCCCGTCAGTGCGTGATAAAGCGTTACCCCAAGCCCGTATACGTCCGTCCGGACGTCGCTGTGAGGATGCTTTCCATATTGCTCCGGCGCCGCATACCCGGGCGTCCCCAAGGGAAGCGTATCCCTGCTCCTTTTCTGTTGCCGTATGGAACCAAAATCGATCAGCTTTACCCGTCCGTCCTTTTGCAGGATCACGTTGGCAGGCTTCATGTCCCGGTAGATCACGGGCGGGTGAAAACCGTGAAGATAGACCAAAGCCTTACAGAGCTGCTTTGCCCATTCCACCGCCTGCTCCTGGGAAACTCTTCCCCTCTCCCGCAGTAGCGCATCCAGGGCAATGCCCTCCACGTAATCCATCGCCACGTAAACAAAGCCCTTTCCCTCCCACGCCCTTCTTACGCGCGGCAACGCCGGATGATAAAGCTTTTCCTGCAGGCGAAGCTCCGTCAATGCTCCGGCAAGCTGCGCCTTTTCCACCGGGATCTCCTTTACGGCAAGCCTTTCGCCTCCCTTTACGTCCTCCGCCAGATATACTCTGGAGGTTCCCCCCGTTCCGAGTAGTCCCTTAATAACATAGGTTTCCCCAACCACTTCCCCAAATTCTGCCATATTTTACCCTCTTATTCGCCGTACTCACACCCCACGTGACCGATCCGGAACTCCTCCACCAGTTCCTTCCCGCCGGGCTTTTTGCGGTACAGCTTGATCCATCCATACCCGTTTCCCCCGTTCCAAAGCCGCTTATGCACCCTGTTGCCATCCGGGGCTTCATAGTTGACAAACAGCATGTCCCGCCGCTTGCAGTGCACGTTTGTCTGCATCACGTACTCCCAGTTCTCCTGCTGCACGTGCCAAATGATCTCCTCTTTTGTCTCGTTACAGCGGAACTTTGTCCTGGCTCCCGTCCAAAACTTAGAAAAATTGAATTCAATGGGCTTTCCCTCCAGATAAAAGGCCCCTAAAAGGATCCTGTCAAGCCCGATGCCAAAGACCTTAGGCCTGCCGCCGCCTATGTCAAAGACGGTATTCCGCAACCTCTTTCCGTCCCGCTTTCTGACCACGTCATTGGAGGATAGCCAGATCCAGGGCGTGGTAAAATGAGAACCCCAATTCTTGTCCGCATATCCATAACAGCTCTCCGGCCTTACGTCATACACCTCGCCGTCCAGGGTCACTTCTCCCTCAAAGGCCGTTTTCATGCCCTCCGCGTGCCAGTACATTTCAAAGGCATTCAGCTTGCGCATCAGCTTTCCCGCACCATATCCCACGTTAAATGCCACCTGCTTTTGCACCTTCAGATTCCAGCTCATCTCGCCGGCCTGGCTCATCCACTCCGGATGCGCAATGGCTTCCTCCTTCGTCACCTTAACGCTTCCCCGGATCAGATTCTCGGAAGCCCTGCAGTCTCCCGCCCAGAGGCGATAGGCCTTGGAGCCATAAACGCTCACGTCCTCCCAGGCAAAAAACCTGTGCATTTGTCTGGCATCCTCCCCCCAGCAACCCGCCTTCACCATGAGATAAGACGGCCACCATTCATTTTCAAGGCATTCCGGAAGCTGGCCGAAGATGGGCTCCGCCTGTCCCAGTGCAGGATTACAGAGAAAATACTCCACAAAAAAAGATTTCTCCTCACCCGTTCTCCTGTTGATCCCGGTAAAGGAATGCCACCACCAGTCATATCCCTGAAAGGCCAGCTTACCCCAAAGCTGACAGGCGTTTCTTTCTTTATCCGATCTATTAAAACTATGCATCTTTTTCTCCTCCTTCTTTGCCGGACAATGCCCCCTGCGAGATCATAAACGTAATGCAAAGCGCCGCCATGGCCACAAATGCCCCCAGAATCCACAGGGTCCCCTGCGACACCTTCGGTGCTTCCGGCGTTTTTGAATACATTGCACTGATCACCTCATCATCTACGTCTTCCATAAGCTGCTCCCAGGAATCCTCTCCCTCCTCAGCCTTCGGTTCTGCGGTGGGCTCTGGCGTTACTTTCAGAATGGGCCGCACGGCAATGGCGCCGCAGTTTTTACAAATTCCCTGCTCTTCGCCCTCCGCTTCCTGCGTGGCCTCGCGGGTCACGCTCCATTCGTAATCATGATCCTTCAGCGTAAAATGATCCCGCTCTTCATATCCGCAGGTTTCGCAGACGTACGTCACGTAACCGAATTCACAGCCGCTTTCCGTCACTTCCTCCCGCATCACCGGATTATCACAGGCATGGGGAAGCAAATCCACGTCATAGGTAAAGACTTCGTCCCTGACAAAATCATTTTTATTCCTGCCATTTTCAAAATCCCAGTTCATGATCTCGCCGATAAATCCGTTACAGTAAGCCCTTCGGTTCTTGTTATCCTCAAAGAACCGGATCTTTCCCCGTACGTAATTGTCCGTGATGGATCCCCGATAAGTCTTTCCCTTGGGATAAAACATATACATGCCGATAAGTCCGCCGTCATGAACGTAACCATGGTCCGAATCGAACCCTTGGATCATGATCTCGCATCCGTGAACGTCCGGATACCCTGCGGCACAAACGCCGCCCATAAACTGCTCATCCTTTGTGGTCGCGTCCGTATCCACGCAGACCAGGGTAACGTCGCACGACGTGTCCGAGATCTCTCCGCAGCCGTATCCGATGATGCCGCCAACGCCAAACATGCGGTCATGGGCATAAAGCGTTAAATTTCCCTGCACCGAGCAATTCTGAATGGACGCATCCTCCATATATCCCGCGATCCCGCCAATGAAACAAGGCTGGTCGGTCTCCACGCCGATCCGCAGGTTCACAAGATTTAAGTTCGACACGCACCCGCCGCTCAGCTCGTCAAAAAGCCCGGAAAAATACGTGTCATAAACCTTCATGTTTCCGTCATAGGTCTCCCGGATGCTCTCCCCGCCAAAGCTCCCGAAAAAGGGAAACGGCCGTCTCGTAAATCTCATCCGTCACGTCCGTGGGACTGTCTAGCTTGCGCTGATGCGAACGGTTGGTAAACCTTGTGGAGGGCGTATTCCCGCGAGCGTTCTGAAGCTTGCTAAGACGAATGTCCACGGCAACGCAGGAGGCCTTAGCCCCGTCCGCGCGCATGCGTCTCGCCACGTTATCCGCCAGGGCAAGTAAAACGTGCTTTGCCCTCTCCAGCGTGGTCACGTCCTCCTCCAGCGTCGTGGAAATGCTGTATCCCTTTGCATCCTCCCGCTCCTCCGACACGGGAGAATCGTCGATCCCGTTGGCATATTCCCAGGCCTGCTGCCCTCCCTTTTCACCAAGCAGGGCCTGGATCTTTACAAGAGGTGCGTTTGCAAGTGCGCCAATGGTTCCGATCCCCGCCTCCTTAAGCCTTGCGGAAGTCGCCTTTCCCACAAACAGAAGGTCTCCCACCGGCAGGGGCCACATCTTTTCCGACACCTCCCTAAGGAACAGGGTATGCACCTTGTCAGGCTTTTCAAAGTCACTGGCCATCTTTGCCAGAAGCCTGTTGGAACCGATCCCCACGTTCACCGTAAAACCCAGGGTCTCGCGGATCTCGTCCTTGATCTGACGCGCAAGGGCAATGGGGTCGGGATAGAGCAACGAAGTACCCGTCATGTCAAGAAAGCACTCATCCACGGAAAATTTTTGCAGCACCGGCGCGTATTTCCGGCAGACGTTCATGAATGCTCTGGAATTTCTCTCATAGAGTCTGAAATTGGGCGGAACCAGTACTAACCCCGGGCATTTCTGCATGGCCAGGGATACGGGTTCTCCCGTGGTGACGCCATATTTCTTTGCGGGAATGGATTTGGCCAAAATGATCCCCGTCCGTTTCCCCGGTTCTCCCCCGACGGCAGCAGGGATCAGGCGCAGATCCTCAAGGCCCTCGGAAACCCTTTTGGCAGACTCCCAGGACAGATATGCGCTGTTTACGTCCACGTGAAAGATCAATCGCTCCCTTGTTTTTCCGATGGCAGATTTTTCTTCTGCAGGCTCTCCCATGCTTTTTCCTCCCGCTGCCGCCTTCCGCTTTCGCGGTACTCTCCGGGGGCCGTTCCCATCTGCCTCCGGAAAACCCTGTTGAAATAGCTGACGTTGTCAAAGCCGCAGCTCCCGGCAATCTCCGTGATCTTGTCATCCGTGAGGATCAGCCTCTCTGCGGCCTTGATGATCCGAATGCGGTTAAGGTAAGCAAAGGGCGCATACCCCGTGACCGCCTTAAACCGGTGGCAGAAATGGCTCTCACTGTAGCCGGAGCTTTCCACCAGCGCCGAAAGGGTAACGTTCTCACCATAGTGCAGCATAAGGTAATCGATTCCTTTCCTGACGCCCTCCCTGGATCCGTCGGCCTTCTCATTATAGCGCATCTGGTCGGAAACTGCATTAAATATTTCTTGCAACGTGATCATCAGCTCCCCCATCAGCCGCATCTCGTAGCTTTGCAGCGGCGCGGATACGTAATTCCAAAGCCCCGCAAGACGCTCCAGCGTCTCCCGGGATTCCTCATCCCCGCGGCAAAAGACCTTGACGGACTCTGGCCTGTGATTTAGGATCGCGTTTACGTAAAGATTACCCGTTTCGCCCAAATAGCCGGCCAGCCATTCCAGGGAAAAAACCACGGCGCGGTGACTGCAAGCCTCTCCAAGCCTTTTTTCCGCGTGATGCGTCAGATTTGGCGGCACAAAAATGCCGTCCCCGGCGTGAAGCGTAAAGCTGCGGTCCTCCACCCAAAAGGTGATCGTTCCCTCCTCCAGATAAAAGAGCTCTGCCTCAGGATGACAGTGGAGATACAGCGCGCTGGCATTCTCCTCCCCCACGTAGGTCCTGTGGATGGAAAAGGGCCTGGCCTCGGTCTCATGATTTACTTTTTCCAAGATTGTTTTTTTCTCTTCCCATGCATTCATGGCAAAATAGTACAATAAAATCATGATTTTCGTCAAGTATTTTACAAAAAATTGCAATATAATGTCATTAGCAAACGGCATTTTGGAAAAGGAGAGATACGCATGGGAAAAATCAGGATCGAAGGAAAGAAGCTGATCTATCAGCGAAAGGACGAGCTTACGGTCATTGAGCCTTACGGTGCTAACTGTCTGCGCTGTCGCAGCACGAAAAACGGCAGACTGTCCGACGAAAAATGGACGGTGCAAGATCCCGTCACGGAGGATGCCTGCATTCTCAGCGGGGACGAGAAAAAGGCCACCATCCAAAACGGCCTTGTCAGTGCCACCATAGAGGCCGGCCAGATCTGGTACGGCGGGCTCATCACCTATTATCGCAAGGATCAGCCCATTCTCCGCACAAGATTTGAGGGCGACTACGCCAACCGGAACCAGCACGTGGAAGGGGACCACTATCGCATTCAGGTGATCTTTGAGCCCAATGAGGGCGAGCATTTTTATGGCATGGGGCAGGAACAGACGGACCTTTTCGACCGCAAGGGCAGCACATGTCAGATCGTGCATTACAACACAAAATCCACCCTGCCGGTCCTTTACTCTTCCCTGGGGTACGGTTTTTTCTGGAATAATCCCGCACCGGGGCGGTGTGAGACCACGCGGAACCACACCATGTTTGTAGCTGACAGCGCCTATCAGGCAGACTATTTTATCTATGGCGGCGAGACCCCCGCGGACGTGATGAAGATCTACTGCGACCTCACCGGCTACGCGCCAAAATTCCCCAGATGGGCCGCAGGCTTCTGGCAGTGTAAGTTGCGCTATGAAAGCCAGGAGGACCTTCTCTCCGTCGCCCGGGAATATAAAAAGCGCGGCATTCCCATGGATGCCATTGTCATCGACTATTTCCACTGGACGGAGCAGGGCGAATGGCAATTTGATCCGAAATACTGGCCCGATCCCAAGGCCATGGTGGATGAACTGAAGGAAATGGGCGTGGAGCTGGTGGTCTCCATTTGGCCCACCATCAATCCCAAGAGTAAAAACTATCTGGAAATGAGCGAGGGAAACATGCTGATCCGCACGGAGAATGGTCAGTACGGCACCTTTGATTTTTACGGACAGCAGACCTTTATCGACGTGACAAACCCTGCCACAAGAGCCTTTGTCTGGGACAAGGTAAAGGAGAATTATTATAAATATGGCATCAAGACCTTCTGGCTGGACGAGGCGGAACCCGAGGTTCATCCCCAGCAACCCTCCCACCTTAAATACTATCTGGGCAATGGCGCGCAGGTGGCACAACTCTATCCCTATTACTATGCAAAGACCTTTTATGACGGCCTGACTGCGGAGGGGGAATCCCCCGTCTCCCTGACCAGGGCCGCTTACCCCGGAAGCCAGAAATTCGGCGCCATCGTATGGAATGGCGACATTCCCTCCACCTTTGAGGCCCTGAAGATGAGCATCAAGAGCGGACTTTCCATGGGCATGTGCGGCATTCCCTGGTGGAATTCCGACATTGGCGGATTTCTTTTTGGCGACATAGAAAGTGATTATTTCCGGGAGCTTATTGTCAGATGGTTTCAGTTTGGAGTATTTTGTCCCGTCATGCGTCTCCACGGTGCCCGCAAAAAGCAGTCTGACTATCAGTTCCGCCATCCCGGCATCATTGAGCCCAGCGGCGGGGACAATGAGATCTGGTGTTTTGGTGACGATAATTACCCCATTTTGAAAGGTCTCATCGAGCTTCGGGAACGCTTAAAGGATTATACCTGCAAGTATATGGACGAGGCCTCGGAGACGGGTGCCCCCATCATGCGCCCCATGTTCTGGGAATATCCCCAGGATGAAAAATGTTATGAATTAGAGGATCAGTATTTCTACGGACGGGACATTCTCTTTGCCCCCATCTTTGAGCAGGGCCGCACGGAGCGGGACGTCTATCTCCCCGAGGGTACGTGGGTTCATGCCCTCACAAAAGAAAAAATCCCGGGTGGCCAGACCATCCGGTGCCACGCCGGGATTCAGGAATTTATCGCCTTCGTCCGCGAAGGCAGTGACGTTCTTTCCTGTTTTTGATCCTCGAAGCTTACTGCTGCTTTTTTTGCTCCGCCCAGGAATTTCTCTCCCAGAACACGCCACCCAGGTAGCCTTGGATCCGCGGATCTTCCTCCGCCATTTCCAATCGCTTTCCGGCCCAGGCGCAATAAAGTTCATTTTGCTCCATCGTCACAAAATGACGCCCCAGTTTTTTTGCCGTAACTGCCGTGGTCCCGGAGCCTCCAAAGGGATCCAGTACCACGTCTCCGGAATTGCTGCTGGCAAGGATCAGCTTTGCCATCAGCTTTTCCGGCTTTTGGGTCGGATGCGCCGTATTTTCCGGCATGGACCAGTAGGGAATGGAAACGTCGTCCCAAAAGTTGGAGGGACAGGTATTGCGGAAGTTCCCTTCCTCCGTCTCCTCCCAGTCCTTGGGCGCTCCGTCCACCTTATAGGGCGCCATGACCTTTCTGCGGATCATCACGTCCTCCAGTTGAAAGACGTACTCTTTTCCCATGGTCGCAAACCATATGTCCTCCATGCCGTTTTTCCAATTCCGCTTTGCTCCCCGGCCCTTTTCCCTCTGCCAGGTAATGCGATTTTGCACCATCAGGAATTCATGAAGCACTTCCCCGATGATCAGGCTGCTCTTCCAGTCACAGCATACGTAGACGCTGGCTCCGGGCTTTAGGAGCGGCAGAGCTTTTTTGAGCCAGCTCCTCGTGTATTCCCGGTACTGATCCCAGCTCTTTGGCAAAAAAGCGTTCCCGTGATAATCCTTTGCCAGATTATAGGGCGGATCTGCGATCAAAAGATCCGCAAATGCCCGGGGTAGCTGATCCATGATCTGAAAGCTGTCCCCGATCAGTATCTGATCCCGCACCTCGTCCAAAGTAAGGCTCCCCATCCCCGGCTTCCTGCAGCGTTCCAGATATTTCTTCCCTTCTTCACTGTCCAGGGTAAAATCTATGGTCTTGTTGCGAAGTGCTTTTTTCTTTTTCATGCTCACGTCCTGCTCTTTCCCTTGATCCGATACGTTCCGGCATATTGTTCATGCAAGTGATAAAGAAGGCTAAAAATCTTCCCACGGTGATCCCGATAAAAAACAGAGGCGCCGTCACGGTCTCCCGCCACGCGCCTCTTGACCTGTTCCCGTCAATCATTATAACAAAACTTTAGGATTTTCTCAATCGCGATCTCTCTTCTGTTTTCTTTGTTTCTTCACAAGATGCAGGATCACAAATAGCATGCAAATGATCACCAGGGACAGCCCCGCAATAACCGCAATGACTCCCCAGCTCACCTGCCGGTCCAGGGTTGCAACGCAGAACACTGCATCCGTCCCCTGCATTTCCACCTCTTCATAGCTGCCAAGGCTCTTGGCATCCAGCTTTGTCCACTTCCCGTCATCCAGACGGAAGACCGTGGCCTTCCCCTCTTCCTCCCGAAGGAGTCTTACCTTGGTCACTGCCGTTTCATCCAGGCTTGTGTTTTCAAGAGTGACGCGCCAGTAATGGCAGACGCTCCCCAAGGGAATCCCTTCCGGCGCGGGACCGTTATAGGCCTCCACCCTGATCCCTGCCTCCTCCTTAAAGGTGCCCTTTGCAAGCACCACGGGCTTTGCCTCGCCCTCACGGATTCCGGAGAGAATGGTCACGTTCTCATTTTCTGAGGCCTCCAGTACAAGGTTGCCTTCCATTCTGTCTCCCACAAGTCCGCTCCAATTCACGTAATCTCCGCTCCCGGCTTTCAGATCCGGATATTCCAGTTTGGAAAGGTCGGCGCCGTAAGGCAGCACCAGCTTCCGGATGAAATTCTGGTCGGAATCGATGAACGTTATGGTCAGCTCTTCAAAGGCTGCCGGTACGTCACCCATGTCAAGAAGCTCCCGGTACGTCACCCCCTGGGCTGCCCCCTGATAGCTGACGCCGTTTACGCCATATAGCGAGGAGCTGACGTAATAATTCTCCGACATCCAGTTCTTTACATTGGCGCGGCGGATGGTAACGTCCCTTTCCTCTTCCTCATAAGAGGTCTTTCCCACAATGGCGCCAACCCAATCCTTTGCGTCAAGCACCGTCACCATGGAATAACTGCCGCGGACGACGCCCGCCTGACCGGCAATGCCACCCACGTAGTTTTGGCCTTCCAGCACGGCCATGGAACTGCAGCTTTGGATGGTGCCTTCGCTTTTTCCCGCGATGCCGCCCACGTAGTTTGCTTCCTCCCCGCGCACCCGGCCGCTTCCAAGGCATCCTGCCACGTAGCCGATCTCTAAGTTGCCCACAATGCCTCCGGCATTTTCCGTTTTTACGGTGATAAAACCGTCATTCTCACAATCCCTCAAAACGGCTCTGGCCACGTACTGATTCCCCACGGATACCTTTGTCTCGTTATCGGAGATCTCCGCCTCCTCAACGCCCATGCTCCCGGCGATCCCTCCGACGTTTCTGTCCCCGGTAACGACGCCGCGGTTCATGCATCCACTGACCTTGGATGCATTCAGGCTCTCCGGATCATCCGCGGAAAGATCCTCGATCACATTCTCCCCGCTTGCCAGTTCCTGTACGTGATCCAATCTGTCTACCATGATGGTCAGCACTTCATTCATCTTGTCATTAACGGCCCGCATGTCATCCTCCAGCTTTTGGGAGTGCAGATAAGCATGCTGGTCCAGCTGGTCCAGAATATCCGCCACCGTATCAAGCTGCTGCTTTAGCTTCTCGGAATTCCGGTCAAAATTATCGCTAAGGTTCACTGCCCGGAGCTTATCCAGGGCATTTAAGTAATCCACGATCCCCTGAAGCTCCTTTCCTGCGGACTTCAGGGAATCACTCATGGCCCTGGCATCCTTTGAGAGCTGATCCAGATCGTCCCCGGCTTTCTCCATGGCCTCCTCGGCATAAGGTCCGGTAATGGCTGCAATGGTCGCGGCATCACCCAAGATGGCCCCTGCCGCAGCTCCCGTGTCAGATACGTAACCGGCCAGCTGCGCCATAAGATCCCCTAATTCCTCCAGCTCCTCCGGCGTCAGATCTTCCGGCTTTTTGCTTTCTCCGTATTCGTCCGTCAAAAGCTCCCGGATCCGGTCAGCCACCGCTGACATGTTGTTCACGCCGTCCACCACTTGATCCGTTTGGTTTTCCAGGCTTTCCCTGGCATCCTCCACGGCCTCTTTATTGTTACGGCGAAGGAAGGTAACCTGAAGTCTCCCATGGTGGTCTCCCAACGCCTTCGCGGGAAACCGATACTCTTCCGAGCCCTCATGCTGCTTTTGCAGAGGTATTTCCGTACCATCCTCCATGGTCAAAAGGATCTTCTCCACGGAAAAGCCTGCATCCGGCAAAATCGTCACGTTCACTTCGCCGTCCGTGACGGCATAACTTCCCTTGCCGCTGACGGTCACGCTCTCCAGAATAAGCTTTACGGGCTGAAAACGCGCTTGGATCTCCACGGCTGCGGCAATTTCCTCCGGAACCTCATATTCATACGCATTCCCTTCCACCCGGTCAGCCAGATTTTCCCCGCCGTTCACCGTAAGCTCAGACAATGCGTAGCCCGGCTCATTTACCGCAAGGATCCGGATAACGTCCCCGGCCTTTACGGCCGTCTTGTCGGAAAGCACTCTTCCTCCAACGCCGGAGGCAGTGGAAACTTCTCTCCTGTTTTCTTCCGTCTTTACAAAGGTAACGTCCGCCCTCACGGGATTTGTCAGCGTGCTTCCGGACAGCTCATAATTATATACCTTTGCGGAGGCGCTCTTCGTCATTTCAGAGGGCAGGATCACATAGGTTTGGGGATCCTGCTCCGCTCCATCCGTAATGGTCATCTTCTCAACGTCATAGCCATCCTCACAGCTGATGGTGATCTGGACGTTGCTGGTCGCGGGATTGGTAAATGCCGTGGCCTTTCCGCCCGGATTGGACGTCACGTAGACTCCCGTGTTTTCATCCGGCTGGTAACGAAAGCTTCCTTCCACGTATGCATCGCCCTCCGGCATAACAAAGGAGTAGGAAAGACCCGTTTCAAAGGGAATGACCTCCCCGCGGACATTCTTTACGGAGAAGCTCTCCGGATCAGGCTCATAGCCCCGGACGGAGGTAAACTTAAGTGTAACTCTCTCCCCGGGAGCAGCCTGCGCCGGCTCAGCCGTAATGGTTCCGCCGGTTCCTGACGTAACGTGCACGCGGCTTACTCCCGCCTCTTTTTCAAAGGTTATGAATACCACCTGCGGCTTTCCGTTTTTAATGGGCGCGGGCAATGCAATCTCCCCGTCCGCTCCCTCATACAGATTTTCTCCGCCGTCTATGCTAACGGCCGCCACGCGATAACCGGCCGCCGGCTCCACGCGAAGCGTTCTTTCATCTTCGGAGAGAAATGCCTTGCCGCCGGCGCCCGATTCCAATACGTAACTGCCCACGTACTGAAAGGTTGCTGCCAGCGCTACGTTCTCCGCCGGCATGGCGTCAATGACGTACTTTCCGTCCAAAACCGAGGCCGTCACGTCCTCCGCTTCTTTCCCATAAGGCTTCGCCGTCAGCTTAAGAAGTTCATACCCCTTCTGCGGCCGAACCGTCACCGTTACCTTAGCGCCTTGCGCCGGATCTGCGTTATCTGCCGTGATCACGCCGCCAAGCCCGCTCTCCAATACAAGGCGGCGGTTCTTTGCAGCGTCATAATCGTCCTCCTCCATCTGGTCGTAAAGATCCAGATCCTCCTTGATGCGATCCATGTCATTTAAGATGGTACTTCCCTGATTCAAAGCCTGATTTAAGTAGCTCATGACCGTGCCAAAATGATTCATGGCGTAATCAATGCGCTGCGCCAACTGGTTGATCACTTCCACGTTCTTCTCGACGACGTCACGCATTTCCGTCATCAGGGCATCCGTGGTATCTCCCGCTGCCTTTGTCTCCTCATTCAGTGCATTGAAATCTCCGTGAAGATCCGTTCCCAGCCGGTCCACGTCCCCGATCATCTGATCCATCAGATCATGAAGCTCTTCTACCTTTTCTCCCAGAACCTCTGCATCCTTGTATGCCGTCTTCGGCTCCAGTTGTCCCGTCACGCCGCCCACGTCCTGCTTTCCGTAGATCCTGCCCGAATTTGTGCAATTGATCAGCTGCCCCTCCTGGCGTCCCGCAATGCCGCCTACGTTCTTGCCTGCATGCTGATAGCCGACCACGGCCTTGTTCTCGCAGCCTGCGATCACGCCGCCGTTCCAGCCGGCAATGCCGCCAAAGTCCGTTCCCTCTTCGATCTTTTCCTTAATGCCGTTCCATATTCCGGCCACGGACATGGAAAATTCCTCTTCCTCTTCAAAATCCAGCCATTTCGTTCCGGCATTCACCGATGCGGAATTGGTACAGTCTGAGATGACGCCATGGTTAACCCCGGCAATGCCTCCCACCTTGTGGACACCGTTCACGGATCCAAAAGACTTGCTCTGAATTACGGAGCCTCCCGTCCCGTTGATCCCAACGATCCCTCCGGTCTCGCCAAGGCTGCTGACCACGCCGCGGAAGATGCATTCCCTGATGGTGCCGGCATTGATCCCGGCAATGCCGCCCGCGACGATCCTGCTTTCGCTGCATTCTATGGTTCCCTTGACCGTAAGGTCACGGATCAGTGCTCCCTGCTCCACGTAACGGAAAAGACCAACTGCCTCTCCGTCCTCCGTAAGATCCAGTCCCGAGATGGAATGATAATAACCGCGGAAGGTTCCCGAAAAGCTGGTGATTCCGTGAAACTCCGTCCCCTCAGGAAGCTCTCCAAGATCCAGGTCCGCCTGCAAAAAGACCTCTCTTCCCACGCTGTAATCCGCATCATTGCATGCCTGCGCAAAGTTCAGGAAATCCTCCAGCGTCTTTACGTAGACGGGTTCTTTTTTCTGCGCCGTCTGCGTCGTTTCATTTTTCTGCGTCGTCTGGGTCGCTTCCTTTGCCTGTGCCGTCTGAGTTGCTTCCTTTGCCTGTGCCGTCCGGGTCGCTTCCTTTGCCTGCGCCGTGACGGGCATGCCCTGCACCGTCAGTAAGGCCGTAAGCACAAGGCAGGCAAATCTCCTTATTGTCTTTTTCCTTTTGTTACGTCGAAACATATCCGTCACTTCCTTCATTCCTGATCCGCCTCATTTCCTGCGGACGATCTCCCATCCGTCCACCGCTTCTCCGGCTCTGTGCCATCCGGCGCTACCCATTCCTCCGGGTTTTGTAGCCTCGCGCTTTCAGAGGACGGATCCCGTGGTTCCCCGCTTTCTCTCTCCGGTTCTTGTATCTTAGCGCCATCCGGCGCCGGATCCTGCACCTCCCGTGCCACGGCGCTGCCCGACTGCATTAAGAGATTTACGCTGCCTCGTATGGTGGCATGCATCACGCCCACTACGGTTCCCTCGATCCGGCCCTGTACCAGGCCATCCACTCTCACAAGGCCGGACATGCTCTGGTTTGTCACAGGAAGATTCAGATTTACGTCAAAGCTGGTCTTCTCTATGACCTTGTCACCCAAAAGCAGGATCTGCGGCAACGCAAACAATACTGCCAGGATCGAGATAATGGTTCCCCTTCCAAGGCACATGCCAATGCCGCTGATACAGGGTTCACTGGTCATGTTGCCGATGAGGAATCCGGCGAGTACCATCATGCTTCCCGAAGTCACAATGGTGGGGAAGGCAAAGTTCATGGTATCAATAATGGCATCCCTGGGATGCATCTCCTTCTTCACCTCCTGATAACGGCTGGACACCACGATGGCATAGTCAATGTTAGCGCCCATCTGGATGGAGCTGACGATAAGATATCCAAGGAAAAACAGATTCTCATGGGCAATCGTCGGGTACGAGAAATTCAGCCAGATGCACCCTTCAATGACTACGATCAGAAGCACCGGCATACCCGCTGACTTAAAGGTAAACAGGAGTACCACAAGCACGATCAGCGCGGATGCAATGTTTACAACCATGTTGTCCCTTGCAAAGGTAGTCTTTAGGTCTAACTGGCTGGTGGATTCTCCCACAACCAGTACGTCGGCCTCCTCCCCATAATACTTCCGCGCAATGTCATGAAGCTCTCCGAGGAAGGCGAAGGTTTCCTCTCCCTCCTGCGGAAGATTTAAATACAGCAGCATGCGGTCATAATTCTCGCCCTGCAACTGGTTTTTTGCAATGGTGATCTTCACGAACGCATCATCTACGGACTTTTGCTGATCCTCATCCAGGGTGACGTACCCCTCCTCCACTTCCTTGTGAAGGAACAGGAACATGTCAATAAAAGGTACCTTATAGGTGGAGATTCCCGTGATCAGCTTTGCATAATTCTCGTCATCCACCGCGTATGCGGCATAAAGAAGGCTTGCGATCTCCGTGTCCACGTCGATCAGCTCCGCAAATTCCCTGGCATTTAGCTTCTCCGTCAGCATCCTGCCCTTCATGGCCTCCGTATTTGCAAGGCCCGTACTGGACTTGATCTCAGGCCTTTCATCCAGCTCCTTAAGGAGCCGCGCCTCCTTCTCGTAATCATTTCCGGGAACCACCAGTGCCACCATGTTGGGTGAAGTAAAGGTCGTGTCAATGAGCTCGTCGATCTTGTCCTTTTCACTCTGAAGCCTGGTGCTCAAAGTGGAATACCCGTACACGTAAGGGCAATGGGAAGAATAATAATAAGCGCCTATGATCAGTACCACAAAAAGAAGGGGCATAAACCTTCTCGTGGCATAAGCAAATTTCCCGACAAACGGTATCTTCGGCACAAAATTCTTGTGGGTGGTCTTCTTCATCAGATCCGAGAACAGCATGATCAGCCCCGGCATCAACAGGAATACGGTCAAAAGGCTTAACATAATGGCCTTGATCAGTACCACTGCCAGATCCGGGCCCAGGCCATACTGCATGAACATCATGGCGATCAGTCCGCCGATGGTCGTCAGGGACGAGGAGGCAATCTCCGGAATGGCCTTGCTCAGGGCGATAATGTCAGCCGACCGGGGATCCGTCCGCTTTAATTCATCCTTATAGCGGTTTAGCAAGATCACGGCATAGTCCACGGAAAGCGCCAGCTGAAGTACAATGGTCACGCTGTCGGACACAAAGGAAATGGTCCCCAAAAGAAAATTTGTTCCGTCTGCCAGGGCCGCGGAAGTCAGAAAGGTCATCAACGAAACTACGATGGCGTTTAGCCAGTCGCTTGGCTTCGCTGTCGAAATAACTAGTCGTTTGAATTTCGAAGCTCATTGATGAGACAAAAAGATCATATTCCGAAAGCTCGCCCTTTAGCTTCTCCAAAGCCTCCAGGCATCGGTCATCCTTCTCGCCGTATGGGAACGTCACGGTAAACAGGGCGGAGAAATCATTATAGTGATCCGTACTGTTGTCAAACTGCACCATGGATACGTAATCCAGCTCCGAAACCCGGTCTGCCAGCTCCTTCGCATCCGCGTAAGAAATATTGGCTACCATGACCTTGGCCGTTCCGTAGGTCACAAAATTGTCCTCCATGCGCTCCAGCCCCACGGAGGTTTCCGAGGTATCCGGCAAAAAGGCCGCCAGGGAATTCTCCACGCTGACCCAGTTCTTTGCCACCAGGGAAAAAATGACGGCAAGGGAAAAGATCAAAAAGAACAGATTTCGTTTATCCACAATAAAGCTGGCAAGCTTGATCATAAAGCTTGGTTTATTTTCATTCTCCGCATTCACGTTACGGCTTCCTCCCGGATTCTTCTGAAAAGACAAATGTTTTTTCTTCATGCTTACTTGATTTTCTTTACTGGACTTATTATAATGTATGATAATAAAAAGGCAATAGTCAAAAACTCAACTATTGCTTAATATTGAACACAATGTGCGTTTTTGTTGATAAGTTCATAAAAAGTTTAGATACTGATCATTGATCTCAAAAGAGGAAAAAACTATGGCAGAAGAGAAAATGGACCGCAGGGTAAGAAAGACCAGGGCACTGCTCACGCAGGGCCTGATCCGGTTAATGAAGGAAAAGGACATCAAGGACATTTCCGTAAAAGAGCTGTCCGACCTGGTGGACATTAACAGGGGGACTTTTTATCTCCATTACAGCGACGTCTATGACATGGTGGCCAAAATAGAAGACAATCTCTTTGAACAATTCTCCGAAATACTGAAAAAGGACCTGAAAGGGACCAAGGAGCCTTCGTCCCATTATCAGATCCTTCTTGACGTATTCACCGTACTAAACAACAACCGCGAGATCACCCGCGTTCTCATCGGCCCCCACGGCGATCTGACCTTTGTCAACCGCCTGAAGTCCATGATCAAAAACCAATTGGAGGCCTTCTTCCGGGAAGAGATGCAAGAGCCTGCTTCCGAATATCTCTTTGCCTTTGTGGTATCCGGATACGTGGGGGTTTTTGAAACCTGGCTGAACTCTGACGCCCCCCTTTCGGAGGAGTACGTGGCAGAGCTTTGTACCAAGCTGATCACCCCCGGTCTCCTGGACGTTACGTCACCTTACTTTACGGTAACGGAAGTAATGTGAGGATTTACGCCCTCATACCAGTAAAGGAAGCCCTCCATGTCAACCACGTCGCCAACCTTCAGTTCCTTCACTGCCTTGTAAACCTCCGTATCTGCGCCGCACAGATAAGACTCTACGGTAAAGGTATAGGTTGCGCCGTTTACGGAAACGTTGAAATACAGGTCGTCTCCCTCTGCGCCTGAACCATCCCACTTATAAAGAGCCTCGCTCTCCACGGTCATGCCCTTGAAGGCAACAAGCTGGTTCTGCTTCTCTATGAGCTCTTCCTTACCAAGAAGGTCGGTCACGTCAACGGGCTGTGCCACAAAAGCATCTCCCTCAACGATTTCATAAGTAGCATCTGCGATCTCGATCTCTCCGGACCACTCTGCCTTAAACCCTGAAACGCGGATCTTGGTACCCTTTACAAGCTTGTCAGCCTCTTCCTGAGATGCACATGCCATGTTGTAAAGAAAATATGCGCCATCCTGATCCTGCGCGTAAACGGTGATCTTTCCATCCCACCAGCTCTGGTTTGCCTGAACGTAGGCTTCGATCACAACGGGATCATCTACTTCCGCTGCAACATACTCTGCATAAGTCATCACTGCCTGCTCCTCCGTTGCGACTTCAGTGGAAGCCTCCGCAGTGCTGCTCTCGCTTGCCTCGGTGCTCTCTGCGGAAGTACTCTCTTCAGAAGTGCTCTCCGTGCCATTTTCATCCTGAGCGGAAGTTGCCTCGGAAGAGGTCTCCTGGGAAGATGCCTGTTCTGCGGTGCCGCATGCTGCCATTGCGAAGGTCAGGGAAGCGGCCATCAATACTGCCAAAACTTTCTTTTTCATTCTTTTGTCCTTTCCGGCACCCGGAAAGGATGCCATGCAAAATTCAATTTTTTGTTATTTTACAAGGCTTTCCAAAAGAATGCAATCTCATTTTTATACAATTTTGACAGTTTCAGTTTCTCAATTTTGAACGTTTTACATAATTTAATATCGCTTTTTTAACTGAAAAGACCAAAATGCAGCCCCAGATCACTGCCAGACTGCCAAGAAGGAGCTTTGCCGTCAGGGGCAAGGGCCCCAGATCCTTCTTTGTCTCCGCCACGTCACCGATCTGGTCCAGACGGTATAAGCTGGTGACGTCCTGATACAGCTTTTCGATATAGGCGTCATCCACGGTCTGCTTTCTTCTTACGGACTTTACCGTATTTTCAATGAGCTGCCCCGCCGCGTCCCGCAGGGAGGCAGAGCCGTTAAACACGGGCGTGACAAAGGTATTCCTCGTATTTTCCAAAAGGAGCTTTGTGGCCTTTAGCTTGATTTCATAATGCTCGCGGTTATCCTGCCCTTCTTTTGCAAGATACTCCTCATATTCCGGCGTCTGTCTCGCCTTTAACGTAACGGGAACGTAGCCCTCCGTCTTGGAATAAGCGATCTGTACGTCATTCGTCAAAAGAAACTGTGCAAACAGCCAGGAGGCCAATACTTCCTGCGGGTCTTCCTTGTTGAACACGCAGACGGAAGGACCCTGGGAGATCATCTGCGGGTTCGCCGGATCAAATTGCGGCACCATCCGCACCGCCGTTTGAAATGGCACCACCTTGTCCGCGCTAATGTCCATCAGAGGCGCTTCCGACCCCATCCAGGTCGCTCCCGCCGTGGAATCTACCGCAAAGATGCACTGCCCCGCATTCAGGAAATTCGCAGGATAACTGGAGATCTTAAAGGTGGAAAATGCCTTTGTCTTTCCATGCTCCGCAATGGTTTTAAGGAGCCCCGCCGTGTCATCGTTAAATAAAAGAACCTCCCCGCTTTCCGCGGAATATCCCCACCCTTTTTGGCGAAGCATCTGGATCATCATGTTGTCCGTGGACTTATAAATAAAGGGGATCATCACGCTCTGTCCATTTACCGCAAACTTCCCCGCCTCGTCCTTTTTCATGGCCGCCTCTGAGACCTCCCACACGAAATCCCAGGTCAGTACCTCCGGCAGCTCATAGCCCAGCTTCTCCACGTAAGTCTGGTTGACGTAACAGGCCTCCGTGGACCGCATAAAGGGAATGGCGTAAACGTTCCTGCCAATGGTACATTCCTTTAGGAAGTCAGGAACGATCTCGTTTTTCTTTACCGACTCAAAAGCCACGTTCTTTCCCCCAAGGCCATAGCGCGGATCCTCAAACAAAGAATCCAGCGGCACCACCGTTCCTTCCCCCGTAAGGTACGTGGCAATGTGGTCCGGATAGGTGATGCAGACGTTGGGCGTGGTCCGGGTTGCTATGTTGGTGATCACGTCATTATAGATGTCGCCGTAATTTGTATAGAGCCGGATGTTTACGTGAACGTTAGGATAATAGCTTTCAAAATCCTTTGCGGCTTTTTGATAAATCTCCGTCTGGGTCTTATTGGTATCATTCTTTGCCCAAAAAGTGATCTCATATTTCCGGCTTTCGTCAAACTCCCCGGGGACCTCAAAAGACGCCCTCCCCCCGGAGCCATGACATCCCGCCAGGGAAAGAAGGCCAAGGAGCAGGCACAATGCCACGCCAAACCGCCCGGTCCTCCAAAGTTTTCGTTCCTTTCTCATCCCTTGGTCCCTCCTCTGGAAACGCCCGTCATGATCTTCTCCCGGAAGGCCAGGAACAGTACTGCCAGCGGCGCCGAGATCACTACGACTGCTGCCATCATGGCAGGTATGTTTTCCCGTCCAAATCCGTTCTCACGGATCTCCTGGATCCCGTTTGACACAAGGAAATACGCCTCGTCATCCGTGATCAGCCTCGGCCATACGTAGGAATTCCAGCATTCGATAACCTTTAAGATCCCGACGGTGATCAGCGTCGGCCGGCACATGGGAAGCATCACCTTCCAAAGATATTTCAGGTCGCTTGTTCCGTCCACCTTTGCCGCATAGTACAAGGCATCCGGCACCTGTGCAAAATTCTCCTTCAGCAGATACACGTAAAACACGGAGGTGACGGAAGGCAGGATCAGGCCCGGGAAGGAATTCCGCAGATGAAGATTCGTAATGGTGGCAAAATTGGTGATCACCACCAGCTCATTCGGGATCATCATCAGTGCCAAAAATCCGGTAAAGACAAGATCCTTTCCCGGAAAGGAAAGTCTCGCAAATCCATAGGCCGCCAGCGTCACGACAATGAGCATGACGGCCGTGGTGATCACCGTAAAGATCAGCGTGTTCAAAAGGTACCTGCCAAGGGGCACCGTCCGAAAAGCATCCAGGTAATTCTGCAGCGTGGGCGACGATGCGTAAAACTTGGGGATCCGCTCCGAGTTATACTCTCCGTAGCCCTTCACGGAGGTCAGGATCATCCAGTAAAAGGGAAACAGTACCATCAGGGCCCACAAAACCAGCCCGGCGTAAATGATGCTCTTTCGGATCACTTCCCCGGGTACGTGCCGCGTATTCTTTTTTTGCTCTGCTGCATTTAAGTCTCCCATGCTTTCCCCTTTCTTCCCTTTTGCCTGCCGCCTCTTTTCACGCTTAGTAATACACGTGCTTTTTGCTGAAGGTCAGGTTCAGGTAGGTAATGGTCATGACGATCAGGAATAAGATAATGGCTGCCGCTGACGCGTAGGAGGGATATCCGCCGCTGTCCCCGTACAGCATGTCGTAAACGTAGCCCACGATCGTATTCATCTCGGCGGCATTTAAGTCCGTTCCAAACAGCGCCACCGCGTTTCCGTACTCCTTGAACGCCCCGATAAAGCCCGTAATGATCAGGTAAAAGACCGTAGGGGAGATCATGGGAAGCGTGATCTTATAAAAGATCCGGAAGGGAGAGGTTCCGTCCACCCTTGCCGCATTGTAATAATTGGGATTCACCGAAGAGATGGCACTGGTCAAAAGCAGGATCTTAAAGGGCATGACCACCCAGATGACGTAAAGACACATGACAAACATCTTTGCGGGATAAGGCCCGTCAATAAAGTCCACGGACTCCCCGCCAAATACGTTGATGAGAAGATTTACAAGCCCGTCAGAATAGGCCGTCTTCTTAAACAGCACCATAAATACAAGACCGACTGCCAGCGTGTTGGTCACGTAGGGCAGAAAATAAATGGTCTGGAATAATTTCCGAAGGGGCGTAATGGAAGAAAGTCCCACGGAGATCAAAAGCGCAATGCCCGTGGAAAGCGGCACCGTGATCACCACCATCAGGAACGTATTCTTCACCGCCTGCAGGAAATAGGGATCGTGAAGCACGTAGGAAAAATTGTAAAGCCCCGTTCCAAAGCTGGTCTGGGAGGCAAAGTTATAGCCCTCCTCCATGGAATAGACAAATACGTCCACCAGGGGATAAACCAGGAACGCCGCCAAAAACAGCGCCGCCGGCAAAAGATATAGCCAACCCTTATACTGATTCTTCTCCATGGCTGCTCCTTCCGTACCTTTCTACCGGATCCTCTCGCCGGTCTCCTTTTGGAACAAAAGCACCTTTGCCTTTTTCAGGTTAAAACGAATCTGCTCCTTTGCCGCATCCACCACGTTTTCCGCCTGAATAATGGACCTGACCGTTCCTCCCTGACACTTGTCATGGGTGGAAACCACGGTTACGTCGCGTCCCATCACTTCTACTCCGAACAGCTTACAGGAAAGCTGCCCCGCTTCGTCAAGCACAAAGCCCTCCGGCCGGATCCCGACGGTCACCTCGCCGTCAGCCACGCCGGGAACGTCAAGCACGTCCTCCTCGCCGAGATAAAGCTTTCCGCCCTGCACGTTGCCGTCAAAGACGTTGATGGGCGGCGTCCCCAAAAACTTTGCCACAAACAGGTCCACGGGATCATCATAAACCTCCTGCGGCTTTCCGATCTGATGCACTCTTCCCGCTTCCATGACCACGATCCTGTCCGTGATGCTCATGGCCTCCTCCTGATCATGGGTCACAAAAATCGTAGTGATCCCCGTCTCCTGCTGGATCCTGCGGATCTCCTCCCTGGTCTGCAGGCGAAGTCTCGCATCCAGATTCGACAATGGCTCATCTAAAAGCAGCACCTTGGGGCGCTTCACCAGGGCTCTCGCGATGGCCACTCTCTGCTGCTGGCCGCCGGAAAGCTCATGGGGCTTTCTCTCCATCAGCTCCTCGATCTGCACCAGCTTGGCCGCCTCGTAAGCCTTCTCCTTCATCTGCTCCTTGGTGAGCTTTTCCTCCCCCTTCAGGTTCTCCAACGGGAAGGTAATGTTCTGCAGCACCGAAAGATGCGGATAGAGGGCATAGTTTTGAAATACTACGCCCACGCCCCGTTCCTCCGGCGGAAGATTTGTCACCTCCTGCTCGCCAAAAAAGATCTTCCCCTCCGTTGGCTTTTGCAGGCCGCAGATCATAAAAAGCGCCGTGCTCTTCCCACAGCCGGATGGGCCAAGCAGTCCCACCAGCTCCCCGTCCGGGATCTCAAACCGGAAATGATCCACGGCCACCACGTCGCCGCCCGCCTTTTTATTCCGATTTGGAAACTTCTTTGTCAGGTTATCCAATACGACCTTCATTTGTTTCTTCTCCTTTTGAGAAATAACGGATCTGCCACGGCTTTCCTACCTGTGAAGGAGGTTTAGGAACAGCTCCGCCTCGATCCGAAGCTCCCTGCGAAAGCTCCGGACGCTCCCGGGCACCTTATGCCTTTTGCCCTCCGGGCTCGCGCAGAGCTTTACGCCGTCCATAAGTCCCTTTACGTATAAGCCTCCCATGCCCTTTTTTACAAAAAACAGAAATTTAATAAAAAATCCCGCAAGCCAAAAAGGGGCATTCAGTATCTTGAAATAAGGCGGCACGTTCTTATACAAGACGTAGACGCTGTTGGCCGCCGCCCGCCTGGTCTTCCATGCATTATATTTTGAACCGCTGGAGGCGCTGCCATAGTGGATCACCCTTGCACCGGGCTCATACAGGTTCTCATACCCATGGATCTTTGCCCGGTACCCAAGATCCAGATCCTCCAGATAGGCAAAATGATTTTCATCAAAAAGACCGATCTTGTCAAGGACGCTGCGACGGTATAGCGCCGCCCCGCCACATGCGGAAAAGACCTTCTGGCGCCGCCCGTACCGTGCATAGGGCTTTCCCTTGCCCCTTCCGAGGGCCCATCCGAATACGGTATAGACGTCGCCTGCGTCATCCATGATCTTTGGATCGTCCCAGGTCAGCATGGCCGCGCTGACGGAGAAAACCTTCTCCCGCCTTCCGTCCCTGCCCATGGCAAGATAAAGATTCTTCACAAAATCCGGAAATACCTTTACGTCATTGTTTAACAGGAGCACGAAGGGACTTTCGCTGTTTTGGATCCCCACGTTCACCGCATGGCAAAAGCCCGTGTTTTCCTCAAGGCAGATCAGCCTTGTCTGAGGGAATTTTTCGCGGATGAGCTCCACGCTCCCGTCTCCGGAAGCATTATCTACCACCAGGACCTCAAAGTCCGGCGTCCCCTCCACCTGATCATACAGGGAAGAAAGGCATCCGTCGATAAACTTGATTCCCTTGTAGTTTGGAATGACTACCGTGATCGTTGCCATAAAAACTCCTTCCGCTTCCTTTTGCCTTTGCTTTTGTCTTTTTGCCTTGCCTTACGTTTTCCCTAAAGTCTTACAATCATCTCCGGATCCCATAAGATCCGCCCGCCCTGCTCCCGCAACGCCTTACAAAGGCGAAGGCTCAGGGCCTTTACGTCCGCCCCCGCAGGCAAAGTCGTCACGTCAAAAATATCTGCACGGGTCCTTCCCCCGTCCTCAAGCTTCCTTGTCACGTAGGGAACGCCCACAATACTTTCAAAAAGAGGCCAAAGCTCTTCCCTTACGCAGATGCAGCGAAGATCCACCGCCTCCGCATCCTGCGTCAGCACGGCCCTGTGAAGATAGCCGCTAAACCCTTCCTTGAGGCCTTCGTAGTAAACGCCGCCGTCCCCGGCCATCCGTCCGCCTGCAAGCATTTTATCCTGCAGAACCTTGCCGCCTATGGCGAAAAGATCCTTACGCTCTCTTAGCTCCTCCATGGCGCTCTCAAAGGAAAGACGATAAAAGCCCACGTGCTTTAAGTTCTCCGCCTTTGCCTTCCACTTCCTATGATCTGCAAAGTCCTGAAGCGCCCTGCGGCCTGCCTCGTAGGCATAGGTCTTGCTCCGGGGATTTTCCGCCGTGGAGCCCACGTGGCACCTCCAGTGATATAAGGCCGCCGGCACGTGGCAGATCTCCTTCTCCGGTGAGCCCCCGCGGTCCAAAATGGAGGCAGCGGCCCTAAGCACCAGATCATAATCCTGCGCGCCGTCATATGCCGCCCGAAGCTTTAGCTCCCGGAAAAAGTCTGCCTTCATGACAAGAAAATGGCACACGTAATTGTTGGAAAGAAGGAGGTCCAGGTTAAAGTCCTCCTTCCGGTGATACTCATAATAACGGTCCGCGCCGTCCCATTTATCCTCGTCGGAATAGATCATCACCGGCTCTTCACCCTCGGCGGACAGGATCACCTTCGCCATTTCGTACAGCGCATCCGGCGTCAGCACGTCGTCATGATCCAAAAGGCCCACGTAGCCCTCCTTCAGATAGGGGATCGCCGCATTCGTGTTTTCGGAAATACCGCCGTTTGAGGGTAAGTGCACATATCTCACTTGCCCTTTCATCTCGCCCGCATCTTCCAAAGCCTTACAGATCTCCTCCAGGGCCACGCAAACCTCTTCTCCCTCCGTAGCATCAAGGATCAAAAGCTCCCAATTGGGGTAAACCTGCGCCTGCAAGGACTGTGTCAGTTCCCTTAAAAACTGCGGGTTTGTGCGATAGGCGGGAACCAGGATCTGGAAAAACGGAGCCTCTCTTCCGCTCTCCTTTTCCTGCAGGCTCCACGCCTTCGCCTGCTCCTGCATTTTCCGAAGTTCTTGTTCGGTAAAAATCCTCGGCGCATAATGCTCCGTGGCAGCCATTCTCTCCCTGGCCGCGTTCCAAGTTTCCCGAAGGCCGTTCCGCTTAAGGTAATATACAGTTTTCTTTATGTTTGCCAGGGACAATTTACCCATGAAGCTACCTTCCTTGCCGCATTCCCATCCGCTTTAGAGCTGCTTTCCTTGCCGCATTCCCATCCGCTTTAGAGCTGCTTTCCTTGCCGCATTCCCATCCGCTTTAGATCAGCGCCTTCAGATCCTCCGTCAGCTTTGCCAGTCTTTCTTCGGCATCCGCAACACTGCTTCCCTTGACGCCCACGTAGAACTTGATCTTAGGCTCCGTTCCGGAAGGTCTGGCGCAGCACCACTCCTCATTCGGCAGTTCAAAATAAAGCACGTTGGACTTTGGAAGTCCCGTGGGAGTCTTCTCCCCGCTCTCCAGATCCAGGATCTCATCCTTCTGGTAATCCCGAAGCCTTAAAACCTTCTTGTCGCCGATAAACTTCGGCGGATTTGTGCGAAGCTTTTCCATGATCTGGGCGATCTGCTTTGCACCGGACTGTCCCTTCATGGTAATGGTATACTGGCCTTCCTTGAAATAGCCGTACTTCTCATAAATCTCCGTCATCATGTCGCAGAGGGTCTTCCCCTGCTTCTTACAGTAAGCCGCCACCTCACACAGGCAGGTCACCGCCACAATGGCGTCCTTGTCACGGGAATGGGTTCCCGCAAGGCATCCATAGGATTCCTCCAGACCAAATACGTAGTTGTAGGAATGCTCCTGCTCAAAGAATTTGATCTGTTCCCCGATATACTTAAAGCCCGTCAGCGTCTCGATCAGCTTTACGCCGTAAGCCCTGCTGATGGGGAAGGTCATATTTGTCGTTACGATGGTAGTCACCATGGCCGGCTTCTCGGGCATGAGTCCCAGGGCGGTCCGCTCCCGGAGGATATACTCTGCAATGAGCATGCCGGACATGTTACCGGTAAATGCCTCATATTCGCCCGTCCTGGCATTCTTAGCATAAACTCCAAGGCGATCCGCATCCGGATCCGTGGCCAGTACAATGTCCGCGTCCTTCTCCTTTGCAAGGCGCAGGGCATAGGTAAATGCCTTGGGATCCTCGGGGTTAGGATATTCCAGTGTCGTAAAGTTCGGATCGGGATTCTCCTGCTCCGGAACTACGAATACGTTCCGGAAGCCCAGTTCTTTCAGGATCCTCTGCACGGGCTTATTCCCCGTACCGCAAAGGGGCGTGTAAACGATCTTGACGTCTCCCGACATTTCCTCGATCACTTCCGGATGAAGGATCTGCTTTTTCAGCTCCGCCATAAAGAGGTCATCGATCTCCTTGCCGATCACCTGATACAGACCTGCCGCCTTCGCATCTTCCTTCTTCATGGTCTTCACGCTGCCAAAGTCCGTAACGGCCCTGACCTCACTGATGATTTCTTTGTCTCTGGGCGCCGTGATCTGGGCGCCATCCTCCCAGTAAACCTTGTATCCGTTATACTCCGGCGGATTGTGACTGGCCGTCACCATAACGCCCGCGGTACAGCCCAGCGTCCGCAGCGCAAAGGAAAGCTCCGGCGTAGGCCGAAGGCTTTCAAAAACATAGGCCTTAATGCCGTTTGCCGCAAGGCACAGCGCCGTCTCCTCCGCCAATTCCGTGCTCATGCGACGGTTGTCAAAGGAAATGGCAACACCCCTGCCCTGCGTTCCCTGCTTCAGGATATAATTGGCAAGGCCCTGGGTAGCCTTTCTTACGGTGTAGACGTTCATGCGGTTTGTCCCTGCGGCAACAATGCCCCGAAGTCCTCCGGTTCCAAATTCCAGCTCGCGGTAGAATCTGTCCTCCACCTCCGCTTCATTGTTGCGGATCGCTAAAAGCTCTTCCTTCGTCTTCTCATCAAAATAATCATTCTCTAACCAAAATCCGAATTCGTCCCGATAACCCATTTTTCACCTCCCAAAAATTGGAGAATTGCCATGCAACTCTCCAACCATTTTATCATGTTCCGCGTAAAACCGCAATGAAAGAAATCCCCGCGGCATCAGCCGCATGGATTCCCACTTCAGGAATCCTGATGAAAACAAACCAATAAGGCCATCCAAACTCGTACCAGGCAGAACCATTCGCATGATACTTCATTCATTTTCTTTCAGATAAAGCATAACTCTGCTTCCAATAATACTTGTCACCTCGCCCGCCGTCTTATCACCAACATAAAAAGCCGGCGTCTCTTCGAAGATGACGTCCATGATTTCCTCTTCCATCCTCTGATCACTTCCTACGGCATTTTCCATGATTTCTTCCAATAGAGTCAAGGATTCTTTTTCTATATAGTTCATGTCATCAGGTTTGCTTTTCCGTTTTGAAAACTCATACGCTTTTTTTATTTGCACGTTAAATTTGCTTTTCAGGGAAGATAAATGATCCAGCTTCTCGCTATCCGATGAATGAAGATAATACTCTAAAAACACCCACGCAGCATCCTTATGCTTAGATGACGAAAGCATACCCATTCCTCCAAAGGGGGATAGAATACTTTTCCCCTTTCCCTCCTCTGTCGGATAACCAATCACCGTCATATCTTGTTTATGGAATGATTCACGAAAATAATCAGTCAAGCCATAAAATGAACTGATCCAAGCGTCGACTAACAGACATTCATTCGCATTCTCTGACTCTCCAACATTGGAAATATTATCATATTGTTTTTTTGCTTCCCGTATCATATGAATAAATGTTTCCTGATCAAATGTCTTATTAAAAAGCTTGGATTGATTTAATGCAAACGCACATCCTAATATGTGATTTGCCCAATTAGTTTTCTGTTGAGGGTCCCTTCCAGCCATTCCGCTTATAAGCGGTTTGTCGGGATTATTCTGCGCCAGTTTGATCATCCCCTCCAAGGTCCATTTTTCTTGCACCTGCTTTAGGATTTCCGATTGACAGAGTAATGTCTCCACCGTCATCTCATCCGTCAGCCACAAAAGCGAACCCTTTTCCGTTGCCCCTTGCAGTACTTCCGGAAAAAAATCATCTTCTCGAATCAAGCTGCTCCGCTCAAGGTACGGGGTTAAATCCTCCAACAAACCAATTGGTGAAATTTCCTGGCTTTTCAGAACGCTGATATCGATCAAATCTATCTTATTTTCTTTGATCAGGTCTAACTTCAATCGTTCCACGGCTGCTTCATAATCGGCATCTGATGAATACGCTCCAAGCATTTCAAAGTAATTTATGACTTCTATCCTATACTTTTCATTCGCTCGGTTGAATCTAACAGCTATCCTTCGAAGTTTCGTCTGACTTCCATTTACTGCAATATGTATAACTTCCTTTTGGGATAACTCTTCCTTTGATCTGATTTCCGCAGTTATCAAATACTCTTCCTGAATACCTTTTTCTTGAAGAATGACATATATGTTTCCATTTTTCCCCATCCACCATTTTATGACGTCATCTGAGCAAATATCTATATTTACAAAATCAATTATTTCTTGCCATTCTTTTACCAATTCAGAATATATGTATATTTTTTCTCTCGTTCTTGCCATGACTCTCCCGTCAGCCGTTCGAGAAATCTCCGTAAAACCATGTTTTTTATCAATGATTTCTTCCTTGCCCCGGTATACTCTCAGTAAAACCGGAGCCACGTCCATGCCAAGTAAATAACATCCTCCCGCATCGTCACCGCATATGTCCCATCCGTATGTTTCGGAAGCCAGTTTCTGCGTTTTGATATTCTTTCCCTTCGCATTAAAAGTTCGTAGTTCATTTCCGGACAGGATAAATATTTCTCCTTTGGAATTCGAAGTCAGGTGTTCCGTATACACACCCTGATCAAGCTCTACCGAAAAGACAAGGCATCCATCTGAATCCAGCATCGTCAGCCATCCCTTTTCTTCAAGCCCCAAATAACCAGCCGCACTTTTTAAAGTCACGATGAGTTTCTCATTCTCATAAACGCTCGCTCCCATAACATACCCGTCCAACTCACCTACCAGTTTTCTTTCAGATAATTTTTTATCTTCTATCGTATTTTTAAAAATTTTTGTTATAATTTTAAATTGATCATATTCCTCTGCCAAATTCCCGATTTCTTCTTCATCAACTAATTCTCCTTTGTACAAAAACACATACTCACAAACAAATACGTCGTTTTCCGAGCAAGCCAATACTCTTAAATTTTTCTTGTTATCATTCCATGAAATTTCCTCACGTCCAACGCAGACATAACTGAATCCCTTTTGAATACTCCACTCTATTTCCTTTTTTTCTTTCCTTGCGTCATCCTTTTCGCAACCGGTTAAAACCATCAATAACGTAATGGTAATAAACAATTTAATAATTCCGTTCTTCGTTACTCCCACGTTAGGCCCTCGCATATCAACAATCTTATTCCGCAGACTCTATGTTTGCTTGTGTTGGATATATGTTTATCAGTCTCAGCACGTGAAAACCCAGTGTCAGTATTTCAAAACCAATTGTTATAACAAAAGACCCCATGATTGTCAGCAATACCTCTAATACTTCCAGATTCCCTGCCATGTGAAAACATAACTTTAACAGCATCACGATCACGGCTGCAAAAAATGCTGATCCGGTTACCCAAACAGCACTTATGAATGCCGTTTTGAACAAGCTAAGCACATTACATCCCAACATTCTTCTGATCAAATATTCTCTCTTTCTACGGGTAAACCATACTTCCATCAGATAGAATATGACAAATAGGCAAAAAAGCTCCATGAGGGAATATATCTTTTGCATTTTTTTGTACAGATCCTGCCTCTCCCATTGTTCATAGTCATCAAAATTCTTATAGGCCGTCAGAAATTCTTCAAAATAATCCTGAAAATCGTTAATCTCCTCATTGAATTTGGTAAGCTTTTCGAATAGGAGCGGAATTCCATTCCATCCGCCTGTTTCATACTTATCTGCCAACCGCCAGGTAAACCACTCTTTGTAATCTTCTTGCAAGTTTTCCCAATTCAAGTATACCGATTGAGCAAGCATCACGTCGCTTTCAATGACATCATAAACCCGAAATTCCTTACCGTCAATTATAATCCACTTTTTGCCTTCTCTTAAGTAAGTTCTGTTTAATAATCTGCCTGCTATCAAAACAGAATTGGGTATTTTAATCCACTCTCCGTAATCAAGCTTTTCTTTCTTTGCAAGTGCCTCTGCAGATAAATAAGTCCGAACTTCACGATGGTCATTTGTCAGTCCAACCGACACCATGAATCCCCTGATCACGCAATTAGTGCCGCTTCCTTTCAGCATCTCGGAAGATTCATCAAGCATGTCTTTATTCCACGGACCATCCAAAAAAAATTCTTTATGATAAAGATAATCCGGTTTGTTTAGATTGTTGAGCAGTATCTGAGATTTGATTAGATGCATTCCCAAATAGAACAACAAAAACATTCCCACGAAAAGAAGCAGTGAATCATATTCTTTTTGGCAAAAAAGGAATACCCTTTTAAACATGTTATACTTCAGCCACCTCGTTCTTTGATTCCCCATACCTATTCTAATTAAGTATCCTTCCATCTGACATTCTTAACAAGCGCGTACAACCAGATGCCACGTTACTGTCATGCGTGGCAATTACAATGGTTTTCCCGTGCTTATTCTCTTTACGCAGAATATCCATGATCTCTGTTGTTGTTTTGCTGTCAACCGCACCCGTAGGTTCATCGCAGAGCATAAGTCGGCAGTCCGTCATTAGGGCCCGGCCTATAGCGCAACGCTGTTGCTGACCTCCCGATAATTTCTGGGGAAATTTATTCGCATATTCCGCAATACCCAATTGCTCCAGACAATCCATAATCTTTTTGCGATAATTCTTTTGATTTCTTGCCAAAAGAGGAATTTCCATATTTTCGTATATCGTATAACGATTCAACAAAGCAAAATTCTGATACACAAAGCCAATATTCTTCTTTCGAAAACCGTGAAGTCCCATGGCGCGATATGAGGATACTTCTTCATCCTCAAAAAAATACTTTCCCGAATCAGGTCGATCCATTCCTCCCAAAATATTAAGAAGCGTACTTTTTCCACACCCACTTGTACCTAATACCGCTACCATTTCTCCGGCAGCAATCTCTAACGACAAACCGTCGAGAGCAATCGTGTCTTTCGAATCATCTGTATATTTCTTGGTTATTTCTTCTAATCTGATCATTCGGTTCTTAACCTCTCGTATCTTTCAACAGTTCATAAGGTTCTTTTCCCCCCATGATCAACATTGGAATGACAGTACATATAATAAAAAGTACTAATCCCATGAAAATCATGAATGGGAGAGCTGTCTGATTTCTCCAAAAAGCCACTAGCTCACCATTTTCGTAGGTGTAGCATGCTTTGATCATTTTTTCGGCAACCCCGGCAGAACCTGTGCTTTCGGTTCCTGCAAATATCGGAATGTCGTAAAAGTTTTCCAAATATTTATTTAATGCAAACCACGCTCCGAGCAAAGGAAGCATTACCCTGATTACATTTTGGCAGATATGGATTCCTAAAAGATCTTTCAAGGAAAAACCATTCGCATAATAAATCCCGTATTGCTTTCGATTACCAATCATTTCCATACATATGATGCACGCACAAAGCAAAACACAAGTAACAATAATCAATCTGCTCAGATCCCTGTCTACTCTTTGCACATCGTTTTCTTCAATCTCTTCTGCCCTAAAACCATTGCTCAAATACCCGCTTTCCAGATCTACGCACAACTCTTTTGCTTTGTTTTCTAAATAATCCCTGGCTTCTTTTAACGTATGACCGTTAGCAGCGGCATAAGCTCCATTGCAATATGTTCCAACCCATGCGGGGGGGTGCCCCACGTAAACCATGATAATGGCATCATCCAATATGCATAACGAAGTCAACTCATCTGCGCGTCCAAACGCACAAACGTCACTTGACATCATCATCTGTCCTTTTTTAATAATTCCCAACACTTCAAATTCCGCTGATTCATCATATCGATCCATGACATATGTTGTACCAACCGGTATTCCTTTGTAATTGGCCCCTAAGTATATTCCATACCAATTCGTCTTGTTCCAATTCACGTCAAGGCTGTCGATTCTCTGTGAAAACTTGATATTATGAAGTCCAAGCACATTCTTTTCAACATAAATCCATGGTGTCGCATCTGCTGCAAAACCATTGTTTGATCTTCTCATCTCTAAAAAAACATCCGGGAGCGGAAATGCATTGATAGCGTATTCCCATACTCCTATGAATTCGAAAATACCGCTATCATATGCATTTTTGATCAGTTCTGTCTCGCTATTACCATCCGCCGAACCAAAAACCTGCATCACTCCGGTTCCATTCACTCCCTTTGTAAGTATCTTGTCGCATTCATTTCTATTCAGTTTGGAAATATTAGAAAACAAAGAGAAATAACCCATGATTGTCAGCCCCACTCCGATGATGATCATAGAGAGAAAAAAACGGGTCTTTTGACACATGATATCCATAACAGCAACCAGAATGACGTTCTTTTTGTTCATAAAACTCCTTTAGGGCATGCTTATTATCAGTTTTTTGATTCTTTATTGACTTACCGATGCATCTACGGCTCCCGCAGAGCATTTCGCATATGTATGTACGCTCTTTTTTTGGGCGCCCCCGTGTGTAAGCGGATTAGAATTCCCAATCATATAATCCTTCTTATTTACCTTCTTAGATCCATTGACCGCAATATAAGCTTCTAAAAGCTTAATTGCCGTCCCGCTCGTATAGGAATGTATAATTGTCCCGGAATGACATTGACTGTCATTGTAAGCCGTAGCAGTAAGAACCTGTGACCCTGTTGTAATCATGGAATCACTTTGACCAATTGCTTTTGCTCCTACGCCCAAACACAAGAACACAGTTAAAACAATACCGAAAAATCCATACACTTTTTTCATTTGATTTCCCCCTTGCATTAAAGTTATAACGATGAATGCGACGCATTTATTATATATTATTATGAACATTTTTCCAACCTTTTATTTCTTTTTTCTTCCAAAAAGTGCACTCTTACGATAAGCTATTGGGGCTCAACTTGTCAGGCGACCTTCCCCATACATAACCTCACGTGAAATCCCCGTTCGTCAGGCGCACCACCACTAAAAAACCGCCCCGGAATTGTCCACGGCGGTTTTTTAGTATAAGTAATCTACAGTATTGTTTACGCCAAGATTCCCTTGGCTGCCTGCGCCAAAATATCTTTCCTGGCCTGTGCCTCGGCAAGATCCTTGCCCTTCGTAGTATAGTAAATCTTGATCTTGGGCTCCGTGCCGGAAGGACGGACAATGACGGTAGAACCATCTGCCAGACCATAGATCAGCACGTTGGCCTTGGGCAGCCCGGTCTCTTCGGGCTTTGCGTAGTCCGTCACCTTTGTAACGGCAATGCCTGCAAAATCCTTTGGTGCGTTCTCACGAAGGCCCTTCATGATGGAAGCCATCTTATCCATGCCTGAAAGTCCGGGGAATTCAAAGGAATCCACCTTGTTTAAGTACCTTCCGTACTGTGCGTAAATCTCCTCAAGCCTCTGCTTGATGGAGGAGCCGATGCTTCTGTAATATGCCGCCATCTCACAAATCAGCATGGAAGCGATCACGGCATCCTTATCGCGCACGTAAGGACCTGCAAGATAACCATAACTCTCCTCAAAGCCAAAGATGAAACGGTCTACCTCACCTGCTGCCTCCAGCCGCGCGATCTGATCTCCGATCCACTTAAAGCCAGTCAGCACGTGGCGAAGCTCCACGCCGTAATGCTCTGCCACCGCATCCGCCAAAGGCGTGGAAACAAGGCTCATGACCGCCACGGGCTTTGCAGGCATGGTTCCCTTTTCGATGCGTCCGGCGCAGATATAATCCAAAAGGAGTACGCCCATCTCATTTCCGGAAACCAACTCATAGCTTCCGTCAGGGCACTTCATGGCAATGCCCACGCGATCTGCATCAGGGTCAGTTGCCAGCATCAGGTCAGCCCCTTCCTTCTTAGCCAGCTCAAGGCCATACTTCAGGGCCTCAAAGATCTCAGGGTTTGGATAAGGACAGGTGGTAAAATAACCGCTGGGATATTCCTGCTCGGGAACAATGGTCACGTCCATGATGCCCATGTCATGCAGGATCCTCGTCACAGGAACAAGGCCGGTGCCGTTTAAGGGCGAATAAACCAGCTTCAGGCCGGAGGTCTTTGCCAGGCCGGGACGAACCTGTCTCTCTTCGATGGCCTTATAGAAAGCCTCCTTGCAGTCATCTCCCACAAAGCGGATGAGTCCCTTTTCCACGCCCTCTGCAAAGGACATTCTCTTTGCACCGGTGAGTACGTCGAGCTTTTGGATCTCATCATAAACGATGGCAGCCGCGTCGTCCGTCATCTGACAGCCGTCGGGGCCGTATGCCTTATATCCGTTGTACTTGGAAGGATTATGGGATGCCGTCACCATAACGCCGGCATTGCACTGATAATATCTCGTTGCAAAGGAAAGCGCCGGAACGGGCATCAGCGCGTCATAAATGCGGACCTTAATGCCATTTGCGGCAAGAACGCCTGCTGCCTCTTTTGCAAACACGTCGCTCTTTAAGCGGCTGTCATAGGAAATGGCAACGGTCTGGTTGCCTCCCTGGGTCAGCACCCAGTTTGCGAGGCCCTGCGTTGCCTGACGTACCACCCATACGTTCATGCGGTTTGTACCTGCGCCCAGCGTTCCGCGAAGACCCGCCGTGCCAAACTGCAGTGACACTGCAAAGCGGTCCTTGATCTCCTCCTCATTGTCCTTCACCTTAAGAAGCTCCGGCAAAAGATCCGGATCCTCTAAGTTAAATGCTACCCAACGGTCATACTCTTGTTTATACATATCCCATCCTCCTTTAAGCTACCGTCATCCCACAGGGGATGCAACTCACAAAACCCGCAGACTCCATGACGGAATCCCTAAAACTGCGTGCCCTGCTTGCAACTGCGTGCCCTTCGGCACGTCCCTCATTTCATTCGGGATTGCAAGCAAAGCTTGCAACTGCGTGCCCTTCGGCACGTCCCTCATTTCATTCGGGATTGCAAGCAAAGCTTGCAACTATCTTATCACGTTTGCCGCGTTGCCGCAAGCACCAGCTTGCACGATGCCGGCCTCCTTTACATGCTTTTATAATATCTTTCCAGCTTCGGCCGGGCATTCTCGTAAACACTCTTTAGTCTCGGATCAAACTGTGTCCCCATGCCCTCCATGATGATGGCATCGGCCTTGGCAAAGTCAAAGGCCTCCTTGTAGACGCGCTTGCTCACCAGGGCATCGTAGACGTCAGCCACCGCCATGATCCTTGCCTCGACGGGGATCTCTTCCTCTTTCAGTCCCATCGGATAACCGGAGCCGTCCCATCGCTCATGATGATAGTGCGCCACGTTCTCCGCGATGACCTTAAAGGATTCATCGTCCGTGTGCTCCAGGATCTCATGGATGACCTTTGCGCCCTCCTCTGCGTGCTTTTTCATTTTTTCATATTCTTCCGGCGTAAACCTGCCCGGCTTTCGGAGGACTGCATCGTCTACGGCGATCTTTCCAAGGTCATGCATGGGTGCCGCCTTGATCACGTCCTTACAAAACTCCGGCGTAAGGGAGAACGTCCCTTCCCTCTTGATCTCATCCACCAGGATCCGGACGCCCTCGCTGGTTCTCTTAATGTGACCGCCGGTGGAATTGTCCCGGCTTTCCACCATCATCGCAAGACTCATGATCAGATTATCATGCATCTCGATAATGTGCTGCGTCTTCTTTTCCACCTCGCGTTTTAGGTTCTCGTTATATGAGTCCAGGAGGTTTATGTACTTACGGTTCTGGGTGTCATCCGTGAAGGTTACAAGATACCCGCGCCTTTTTGTACCGTCGCTTAAAAAGCTTACGTTCACGTTGTAATACTTATCGTCCTCTTCCTTTTCATTCTTCAGGACGTACATGAAAAGATCGTCATCCTGATTCCTGCTAAAGCCGTCCATGAAATGACGAAGCCGTCTCTCTCCGGGCCGATACCCGAGAATCTCGTCCACGGCCAGCTGCGTCAGCTCCGGAATGATGCTCTTTGCCGTCTCATTGCTTCCCAGATACTTATACTTAAAGTCAAAGGAAACATAACCGATGGCCCTCTCCCGGATCATGGAATCGATGGCCGTGTCGCTGACGTTATAAAGGTTCAGCCGGTAAGCGATCACAAGATAGATAAACTGTGCAATGACGTACCCAAGAGGGATCAGGTCCACCTTGTTGGTGATCTTGCTGCCCATGAAATATAAGAGGATCACGATCACGTCCGGGATCAGCATCAGGTGAATAATGGTCCTTGGTACCTGACGGCGTTTGATCCAGGAAATGATAATGACAGTGAGCTCCGCCGTAAAGAACATGCACACGGTAACGTAAAAGGCCGTATGCATCCACCCGTATTCCTTCTCCAAAACTCTCGTGGCGCCATCCATCCGGAAGTAGAGATTCTTATAAAACAGGTCTGTGTAGCCTATGGTCAAAACCGAGGCATAATGCAGGCACGTGACCAAAAACAATATGATCCGCAGGAACCTCCCGATCTCAATGACGCAAAGTCGCAAAATGGTAAACAAAAGGAATACCTGAAGGAAACACCCACCCAGATAAGTGATCTTAACGGCAATGATCGCTTCCTTTGGCGTATCCGACAGACCAAGGAAAAGATACCCGAGGCAGGCTATGGGAACCAGCGTGTATACCAGCGTCATGTTTACGTCAAAGTGCTTATGCCACGTGAACATATAGATTGTGGAAAACAAAAGCGATAGCAAAAACAGGCTACCGTAAAAAGCAACCGTCACTCAGCTCCACCTCTTTCCTTGGAAATCTTCACCGAAACGTCACCAGTATTTGTGGTGATCTCACACGTACCGCCGGACGC
>ONSO01000016.1 GCA_900320485.1 uncultured Lachnospiraceae bacterium
CTACCCCCCCTGATTTCATGGCAGAAAACAGCTCTGCAAACCCGAAGTTGTCACACTGAGCATCGGGATTGCACACTTTCTAAATTCCTGATGCTTGTATCTACAAAATCCCACTTCATCACAGCGAGATTTACAATTTCTTATTTCCCGCTGTCATAAATCTTCTGTCTGCACGGTTTTCTACAGCGGGATTTACATTTTCTTATTTTCCGCTGTCAAAATTCCTCTGCTTGCTTGTTTTCTACAGCGGGATTTGCTTTTCCTTGTTTTCCGCTGTTTGCAGAGTTCCATCATACAAGGAAGGTCTCTTCAATCTGCGCTTTGAGGGAACAAGCCTTCTCAAAAAGTCAAGGAATAATAACCCAATCATTGTGGTTTGACAAGGTCAGCTCAGGGGCATCAGCAGCGTGATGCACAGGCCGTCTCCGTCGCTTTCGGCAATAAGTTCTCCCTGCATCTTCTCCATCAGGGTCTTCGCAATGTAGAGTCCCAGGCCGCTGCCGGATTCCTTTCCGTCCTTCCACTGCCTGCCACGGTAGAATTTATTTGTGATAAGGTCCAGCTCCTCCGCCGGAACTCCAGGACCGTGATCGGCGATCTTCATCTGCAAAACCTTCTTGGCAACGGCAAAATGGACGTCGATCCTTGTATTGGCATACTTGTAAGAATTGATCAGAATATTTCCGATCACTTGCCCCATGCGCCTTACGTCGATGCGGATCAGCGCCTCCGGAATGGGCTCCATCACTGCGAGCCCCTTGTCATCATATTTCTTTACAAGATCGCCAAGGACCGCAGCTTCCTCATCCCTAAGATTTACCGTAAACTCGCCAAGGTCATCCAGCGTGGAGGAAAAGAGGTCGCTTACCAGTGCATCCATCTGATCTGCCTTTTTATAAATTGTGTCCAGCTTTTCCAAAAGATACGAGGCATCCTGCGTGCCGTCCGGCGTGGAAACCTTTGCCTTTAGGAGCTCCGTGGTAAGCTTTACGCCGGTGATGGGCGTCTTTAAGTCGTGGCTCAGAGAGGCAACCAACTCCCGCTCCTTCTTTTGCAGTTCGACCTCTCTGTCCCTGGATTCCTTTAGCTGTTCCCGCATGATGTCAAAGCTCTCGGAAAAGGCGCCGAACAGATTCTCCCGGTCCATTAACAGAGGCTCGTCCAAGTGACCCTCTGCGACCTTTCCCGCAAAGCTTTTCATGTTTTGGAACGGCAAAATGATCTTCCTTTGCACGTAAGATCCATAAACCATGACCACGCCCAAAAAGACCACGCAAAAAATCCCAAGTCCCAGAATCAGCCTGGTCCGCATTTTCCCATAGGCTTCATATATGCCGTCCCGCAGGATCACACTCCCCACGATCCGGCCGTCCCGGATCACGTAGGCATACAGATTTCCCTGCTTCATGGCCGCTTCCACGGTCAACTTGCCATTTTTCCCAGATACATTTTTCGCCGTCAGAGTGCCATTCTCCCCGGACGCATTTTCCCCGCTAAGAGTGCCGTTATCCCCGGAAGTTTTCTCCCGGACCGAAGCATACAAAACTTCATCGGAAAGATTTAAGATAACGTAATCCGCTCCATAGTCTTTCCCGGAAAGCACTTCTAAACTGTCCCAATGCGCTGACGCATCCCTTGCAATGGCATTGACCGCCAACACCTGACCGGCATCCGCCCCCACTTCCCTATTCCTGCCGGTAAAGACCGCAAACGCCAGAATTCCCATGAGGAGCACTGCGCACAAAAAAATGATCAAGCGATGATATTTATTCATACAGCTCCTCTATCACGTACCCCACACCCCAAATGGTCTTAATGATCTTGGGATCCTTGGGATCCTTCTCCATCTTCTCCCGGAGGTGCCTGACGTGTACGGCCAGGGTGCCCTCTCAGATAAATTCATCATCCCACACGTATTTCAAAAGCTCATCCTTTGTCACAACCCTGCCCACGTGATCCACAAGGTACTTGATCAGCTTATATTCCATGGCCTTGAGGCTGATCTGCTCCTCGCCGTTGCGAAGCTTATGGGCATCCACGTCCAGGGAAACGTCCTCTGACAGGTGGATCATCCCGCTCTCTTTTGCAAGGTCAGCGCCGCCTTTCGCGCCCTCCAGGGCCCTGACACTTTTCTGCGCCTGCTTCGCCAGCTCTACGGCCTTCTCATATCTTCCAAGAATGGCTTTCACCTTTGCCAGCAGAACGTTTAGGGTATAAGGCTTTTTTATGTAGTCATCACCGCCCACGTTCAGCGCGATCAGGACGTCATCATCACTGGTTCTGGCGCTGATGAACAGGATGGGCATGTCATAGGTTTCCCGAATGGTTTTGCACAGATCAAAGCCGGACTTATCGCCTAAATTAATGTCCAACAGGAGCAGGGAGACCACGTGTGTATCCAAAAAGGCTACGGCCGCGTCATAGCTTGTCACGTATGCCGTCTTTACGTCAAACATGTTGAAATATTCAGCCGTGGATTCTGCGATTACTTCATCGTCATCCACCATCAACACCTTATATTGCTCCTGCGCGGAGCCGTCAGTCTTCTCGCTATTCACGCCCAATCCTCCTTGCATCCCGCAACTTCACGGATGCCACCGCTTTTCCGTTTTCCGCCAAATCCTGCCGCCATCACTGCCCCATGATCGCCTTTAGCTTGTCATTATACAGCACGTCAAGATCCACGTCCCCGTTAATGCCATCAATCTTTCCCGTGGAGGAATGCTGCCACATGAAGTAATCTCCGGCATAGGAAGTGGCGGAAGTATAATGGGCAAGCCACTCCGGCAGCTTCCTGTCATTCATCCAAATGTTTTCATGAGAATTCTTGCTGCCATACAGACAGGTGAAGTATCCCCTGGACTTCAGTTCATCCGCAAATGCGTAAAAGCATTCCGTCAGATCCCTCAGGTTCATGCCATACTGCTCAAAGTTGATATAATCCTCCCAGTCATAGGCAATGGGGAAATCCAGCGTGTTGTCCCCAAGAACGCTAAGCAGGTAATCAACGCTTGCCTTTACTTCCTTTGCGCTGCTTTCCTCCGCGTGCCAATAAATGCCAACCTTTAAGCCTGCTGCCTTTGCATTGGCAATGTTTGCCTTGAAATACTTATCCGTATAGAGTTCACCGTTATCATAGCCTCCAAGCCTGATGATGACAAACTCGCAGCCTGCCGCTTTTACCTTCTCAAAATCAATGTTCTCCTGCCATCTGGAAACGTCAATGCCAAGGCTTACGTCAGCGGTCTTATACTTTTTGATAAAATCAGCAAATTCATCCTTCTTTCCGCCGCCACTGCTGCCTCCGGAACCACTGCCGGACGAAGACTTTACTACCTTTACGTCCAGATTCTTTGACGTTTTGTGTCCCGCGTCATCAGTCAACGTGATCTTTACGGAATAGGTTCCCTCTTTGGAGGTATCCACGGTTCCCGATACTTCCATGTCCACGTTCCGATCCACGTCATCCGCGTAGCCCACGTATTTATGAACGTCAAAGGTGCCGCCCACCTTGATGGAAGCTGCCCTTACCGTAAGGAATACCGGTGCGTAGCGGTCCTGACCTGCAACGGCCGGGTCCGGCGTTGCTTCCGGCGTGGGCGCTACCGTTGGAGTCGGCGTCGGCTCCGGCGTAGGTTTTGGCGTGGGTTTGGGCGTCGGCTCCGGCGTAGGTTCCGGCGTCGGTTCGGGCGTCGGCTCCGGTGTCGGTTCGGGCGTCGGCTCCGGCGTGGGGTCCGGAATAGGCTCCGGCGTTTCCTTCACGGGTACTTCCGCAGACTCTTCAATGGGACCATGCGCGATTTCCTCCAGGGGCTCCTTCGCCATGCTCACGGCACCCTCATCAGGATCGCCCCCTCCAATCTTTTCCGCCGTCACAACCGGCACGTCATCCGCTTCCAATCCAAGCATTTCAGGATACAAAAAGCACAAGAGCGCAAAAACCGCTCCAAGAATCACAATCACTCCAAAAGCTGCAAATATGGCCTTACCACGATGTTTCATATTCTTCTCCCCTTCAATTACGGCTTTTAAACCCTAACAAGAGCATACTATAGTTTAGGGGAAAATACAATTTAAGAAATCATAAAATTGCAGCGAGTTTCCAACGAAATATAACAACCTGACGAATTGTCAAAAAAGCATCGGAAAAAGCCGCCATGGCAATTTCCGATGCTTAAAACTCTAAATACAATTCATTTGGTAGCCAATTAATTTTTTGCCCCCAAACTCCGGTATCATATTTTTTTAATTCTCCGGCGTAATCGTCCAATCTCCATCTGCTTTAATGATGAGAAAGGCTTTGCTATCTTTAGGGATAGACAGCAACTTATTACCCTCATATGCTCCTATATCATTTACTATTAAATCTCTCCCCTTCGTTGTATATAACCATATCACAAAATTACTACGGCCTTTATGTGTAATATGCCATTTCCCAGAGCTTGCAGAAAATATATCCGTCACGAAACATCCATGACCATTAAAGGATGTTTCCGCAGTCTCACCAATACTCTCTATGGTATATGACCATTTCCCGTTTGATTCAATCTCAAACATGAATGGCGATTTTCCAGTCAGAAAATAATAACCATCATAGTTTCCAATTTCGTTAACCGCATAATCAATATCTCCTCTCGCATCATGAACCTTAACAATATAATTACTTTTCCCGTTGTTCGTGAAATGAACTTTATACAATCCACTTCCTACGGTAATATTCGTATGAACGTCATCTCCTTTTCCATAAACGGTTTCGTATATTTCTAATCCACATCTGTCACATTTTCCGTTCGCAGTGGTATGTCCTGGAGCCTTTTCCGTCTTTCTTTTACGACTTATTGCTTCATGACAGCGAGAACAATAGACTACCTCATCGTATCCCCCATCCTCTGTACAAGTAGCTTTATTTACGTTTTCTTTTACCGGCGCACTTGTTCTATGTCCAAGCGCTTTTTCCGTCTTAGCCTTACGGCTTATTTCTTCATGGCAAACGGAACAATAGACAACCTCATCGTACTCCCCTTTTTCCGTACATTTTGCTTTCGTCTCATTCTCTCTAACCGGATCACCTAATGTATGCCCCAGCGCCTTTCCCTCCGTCTCGCCACACCGGGCACATGTTTTCGGATCTATGCAAGTCGCTTCTTTCCAATCATGACCTAAGGCGGTTAATTCGTCTCCGCATCGAGTACATACGGCAGACTCTGTACAAGAAAGGTTCGGGGCATCATGCCCTAGCGCGTCTCCCTCAATTTCACCACAGCGTAAGCAAGTTTTGGCCTCAGTACAAGTAGCCTCAGCCCAGTCGTGTCCAAGGGGCGCTCCCCCAATCTCATCACAACGAATACAGATTTTCTTTTCCGTGCACGTGGCATCTTTCCAGTCATGACCAAGAACATCTCCCTCGGTCTCGCCACAACGAATACAAGTTTTCTTTTCCGTGCACGTGGCATCCTTCCAGTCATGACCAAGAGCCTCTCCTTCAGTTGTGCTACAGCGCGAACATGTTTTGGGTTCAATGCAAGTGGCATCTTTCCAATCGTGACCTAATGCTTCTCCTTTGGTTTTCCCGCAACGAGAACATGTTTTGGGCTCAGTACACGTGGCCTCTTCCCATTTATGTCCTAAAGCTTCTCCCTTGGTTTTACCGCAGATCTTACATGTTTTGGCATATGTGCAATTTGCTTCTTCCCATTTATGAAAGTGAACACAGCCAGACAAAAGAACGCTTAAAATAAAAACCATTGGCACAAGATAAACAATAGATTTCTTATTCTCTCTCCTTTTTATTATTTTACCATCTTTTTCTTTTAGCAAGTAATTTAGCATTTTTATTACCTCTTAATTCAAAAGAATTTCACGAATGTCATTTAGCTCAAATCCCAGATCACTTAAATTCTCGAATCACTTTACTAATTTCCTTTCCCACCTTGATCACGGCACCTGCCGTCACGACGGTATTAACAATATCTGCTCCTTGCCTGATCTGCGCGGCCCGCATTTGTTCCTGTGCAGCCCTGGTTTGCGCCTCCATTTGCCTTCTTTGAAGTTCCTGTTGCTGCTCCTGCATTTTCAAAAAGGCGAGACGTTGTTGTTCTGCATCATATTGGTTCATGGCCTCAGCCAGCGTGTGCGCTCTCCTCACTCTTAATGCTTCGTACATGTACTTTAGGGCGTCTTCATTTCTGTACTTTACCGGAACAAATTCAAAATCAGCCTTTATCTTCATCTCCTGATTCACCGTTTTTAATTCATTTATTTCGCGCTCCAATTGTTCCCTTTCGTCTGCCCGTTTAACAACCGCATGACTGAAATAAATACGAAGGAGTCTCATGACGCAATACATGATGGCAGAGATCACCAAACCCGTAAATAATCCTTTCACGCCAGTTGAATTCTCTATCATATCTCTAATTGTCAAATACAGAATCAGAATAATCCCAATAATAGCCAAGATTTCTCCTTTGACTGGCTCCGTCAACCAATGAAAAACCTTAGCCCAAAACAAACTTGTTTTCTTATTCTTATATTTCATTTGTAAATCCGCAAGTTTCCCATTGTTCTCTCGAAGTTTGAACAATCCATCATATACTGCGTAGACTTTCTGCGTCGTTTTTATGGCTATGTTCTCTTCATTCTCCCTGCGTGCTCTTTCCGCCGCTTTTCCAATTCTTTCCGCATCTTTCTCCGTCACGTGAGAGTAATTGATTTCATTTTCGATCATGAATTGATACCCACAATAATTGCAAGTAGCCATTGTCAATTCTTGATTCACCTCTAACGGTGCTTTACAATGCGGACATGCTAAAGAAACCAGTTTCATGTAATCCTCCCTTCAATTATTCAATCCCTTTTCATTTCTCAGTATGCAAAAAGCACCCAAAATCCCCTGCTCAGGTCATTTCCGGTGCTTCCCACTCTCCTTGCAACTGGCTACCATTTCACAGGCCCTCTTAGTTTTGCGTCGCAGTCTTTCGACTGTTTTGCCAAGAATATGCACTTATCCTTTTTTTCGGCTTTCGTTACGGGGCATGATCCGTTTCCCCCGGGCGGATGACCTTATATCCGTAGGCCTCCAGGGCAGCAATGATCTCCGGCGTGATGTTAACGTCAAAATCTATCGGCTTTGCATTCGCGCGCTCAATAATGCGATGAAGTTCATCGACGGAAATGCCAAGTGCCTCAGAGAGGCGCTTCAGGTTGTCGCGGTCAGGGAGGCCGCCATTGGTTTCCCATTTGGCGATGGCAGATTTGGAAACGCCAATCTCCTCCGCCAGCTCCTCTTGGGTAAAACCTAAGTTTTTTCTTCTTGTTGAAATATATTTACCCAACGTTGTTCTGTCGCCCATTATGTCATCCCCCTAATCATATGATAAGTCCTGGCGCCGCAAATATCAAATTACTAATTGATCACTCTGCGTAATCAATCCGGATCTGCATATACAATAACAGCTTTTAAAACAAAAGATCCCCACCAAAATGGTGGGGAATTTATGTGCTTTATTCTCTTTCCTCTGCCGTGATCTTTAAGAGTCCTCTTTTCACAAGGACGTCATCGATCATAAGCAGGTCATAAATGCGGTGATGGATCGCCACGATGAGGCAGGCATCCCTCGGATCCTTTGCATAGAGTTCACTCATGCCATAGAGTTTTAGCGCCCGGTTGGTTTCCTCCAGCGAAAAGCGGCCCGCCAGACAAATGCGAAGGATCAGATCCCGGTCCTTTGTATGCTTCTCCATGCTTAAAATCTTGCTGCCATAGGATTCCGAAACACCTGCGAGCAGATAGAGATCCTTTAGTTTCACACGTTTCTCACTGAGGAGATCCTTTACGTAATAAGAGAACTCCCTCGGGGCATTGATCATGAATTTTTTACTGGCTTCCAGGTAGTCATCCAGGTGTCCCGGATCCACATTTTCAAGAAGGGCATCTAATTCATCGGTCGGTATCTTTTGCATGTTTATTCCTCGATTTTTTCCAGTGCCTCCCTCAGTTCCCTGGCAGAGAATCTCCGCTCTGCTTCTAAACTGATGCATCTCTCGATCACGGGCCATAGTTTTCCGTCTGCTTTTTCTTCCTTGGGAAATTTTCCCGTGAGCATAACATTCATGAGCATCCCCACCGCGTAGACGTCGGCCTTTGGCGAGGATGCTTCAAAGCCATAGCCTACCTGCTCCGGCGCTGCGTAATATCGTGTTCCAAGGTATCTTGTGTCATCCTTTTGACCGGGATCATGCCATTTCGCCACGTTGACGTCCAAGAGCCAAACGGCACCGGTTTCGTCCAAAATCACGTCCCGATGGATCAAGGCCCTCGGAAGGGAATGCAACTGATCAAGAATGGTGCATAATTCTTTGATAATGCGGATGGTCTCACTCTCCGTAAACGTATATCTTTCCAATAGGCTGGCCAGAGTCCTTCCGGCAACGTACTCCTCAATCACCGTCAGCCCGTTGTTCCCCTCATACATACCGATGATCCTTGGCACGTGCGATACCGGGTGCTTTCTCAAGAACTCATACACGCTTTTATTATAGGTGGTGAGGAACTTTTTCACGTAAAGCTTTCCCGTGTCGCGCTGCCTTATAAGGAATATGTCTTCCCTTGCGTCAATGCTCCCGACATCCTGGTACTGCAATAATTCCATCAGTTCATCATCCGTTAAACCCTGATAGGGATCCCTTTGGAATGCCTCGTATTCATCCTCACTGCGGAAAATCTCCGACTCAGAGATCCGGTTGATCTTCCCGCATTCCGTACAGGTCCATTCTCCGAGGTCATCACGGAAGTCTTCCTGCAGATTCAGTACGGTTCCACACTGATCGCAAATCCAAACAATGTTAGAATCCGCATCTTCGTTTGGATTGATCAGCATCTCTCCGCAACCCCGGCACTTCCAAAAGGGCAAGTCGCTTCGGTATCCCTTTTGAAGCGTAAGATTTGCATCACATCGCGGGCAATATTCATACTCATTCACGAAGTCCATCGAATCATATTCGCCCATCATTCCCTCTCCCGCAGCATCCTGCCGTCAGTGATCCTTTTTGCACTTCCGTCTGTCTACTCCGTCCGGAAACAGCGTTCTTCTTCCTCCACCGGAATGGACTTTACCTCCAGATTCGTGATTTCCACGTATCTCCCGGCCTCAATGGCAAGGATCACCTGATCAATCTCGCTTTCCTCTCCTTGGATTTCCATGGTTACGGATCCATTCCATTCATTTCTGCACCACCCCGTGCAACGGTAACGGTCTGCGGCATTCTTCGCCCGCCAGCGAAATCCGACGCCCTGCACCGAACCATAAAATACAATACGCTTCCGAACCATTTTCACTCTCCGCGTCACTCCCTCACTGCATGTTGCAATGCTGCCTCAATTCCGCTTAAGTCCTCTTTCGTCAGTTTACAGGCCTTCCGGTCATAGGTCAGAATGCCGTTGGTCTCGTCCTCCACGTCGGAAACCTGCGTGTAGACGGAGGCGCAGAGGCCTTCCCGCGCCAATGGAACAAGGCTTTCTAAGTAAAGCTTCCGCACCGCCCGCGCATATTCCCGTTTGTCATAAAAGATCTTATATCCATAGGTCTTATTTAGATTATAGCTGTGTTTTGCAAACTTGTAAACATATCCTCCAAACTCTGAGAGAACCTGGGGCAGTTCCCTTTGCTTTCCAAGGCGCAGCTTTTGAAAATATATGTGCAGGCTGTCCACGTCACTCTTTTTTTGGTGAAACCAGCCGCTGGTGGCATCGATAAAACGCGTGTCGTCAAGGCTCCTTAGAAGGTCGTAGGCCTTGTCTGCCTCGAACTGCCCCCAGCCCTCGTTAAAGATGGTCCAATAACAGATGCAAGGGTGATTGTAAAGCTGCGCAACGGTTCCCTTCATGCCCTCGATAAAAGCCTTACGGCTCTCCGGATCCCGATGCTTTCCATGGTCATTTTCGCGGCAGATCCCAAAGGTGGGAAACACCGTATCCCGAAGGAAATGATAATTTCCGTTATTCACCATGTCCTGAAATACCACCATGCCAAGGCGGTCGCAGTCATAGTAAAACTGCTCAGGCTCAATTTTGATATGCTTTCGCAGCATGTTAAAGCCAAGATCCTTCATGGCAAGGATATCCTTCTCGTAAAGCTGCGGCGTCGCCGGCGTATAGATGCCGTCGCTAAAATACCCCTGGTCCAAAAGACCATGAAAGAAATAGGGTCTTCCGTTCAGGCAAAGCCTTGGCTTTCCGTTTTTCTCCTCCACGGAAAGGCTCCGAAGGGCAAAATAGGAGGTAACCACGTCCTCTCCCAGCGTTACGCTAAAGTTATATAAATAGGGCGTTTCCGGCGACCAGAGTCTGGGATCATCCGGCTCGATGCGAACCATGCCGCCTTGCAGCTCATATTGTTTTCCCTCGAAGGTTACAAACCCTTGCGCACCTTTCCCCGGCACTCCCGCCTGCCCGGAGGGCATGCTTTCCACCGGCAGTCCGGCGAGGATTCCTGCGCACTTACCCCCGGATTCCACGCAAATGGTAACGCCGCGCACGTCTCCCCGGATCTTAAGCCCGGAAATATGTGTCTGCGGCACCGGTTCGAGCCATACGCTCTGCCATATGCCGCTGACGGGAGTATACCACATGCCGCCCCGTTTCACCTTCTGTTTCCCGTAAGGCGTTTTATTGGACAGGTCGTTCCATACGCGCACCTCCAGGCGATGACACCTTTCCACGTCCGCATTCGTTTTCTCGCCCTTCTTCCGGGCATTGGCTCCCGGCTTTGCAGGATCCGAATAATGCCCATGTGTAAGCGCTCCATCTCCTCGATTGGCTCCCGGCTTTGCAGGATCCGAAGTCTGATCCCCCGTCAGGAGTGCCTCCGTTACGTCAGCAGAAAAAGAAAGGTATCCGTTCCCATGCACGCATACCTTTCTCCCGTTTACAAACACTTCACAGTGACTGCTGACGGCACCAAAATGAAGCAGGACCCTTTGCCCTGCCCAATCGGCCGGAACGGAAAACTCTCTCTCGTAGCTAAGCATCTTCCCATATCGTACCGCCGCGTCATATTTTGAAAGAAGGCTCTCAGGGCAAAAGGGAACCAGGATCTTCCCGGCCTTTCCGCCCTCTTCCCTGATGCTCCACTCCCCATTTAAGCAAAGCCATTTTTTCCTTCGCATCTGGGGTCTGGGATAGGTATTCCATGGTATCCCCGTCAGTCTCTCGCCCTCTGCCGTATAAAGCTTTTGAAACCTTGTCTGCACGGAATCCTCCTACTTCGTGTTTCTTGCCGCCAGTCCGCATTTCACGATCTTAGTACTTCGTCCCTTCCTCCTCGAACTCCCGCTCTAAAATGGCCAGCCTGTATTCGCTGGGAGAGACTCCGGTGATGCGCCGGAATACCTTTGCAAAATAACTGGAATCGTGAAAGCCCACCTGCTGCCCCACGTCCCTTACGTTCACCGCCACGTCCGCAAGGAGCCTTTTTGCCTTTTCCACCCGGAGCTGTGTCAGGTACGTAATAAAGTTCACGTCAAATTGTTGCTTGAAAAACTTGCAAAAATAAGGTTCCGAATAGTTCAGGCGGGATGCCGCGTCCTGCAGGGACAGATCCTCCATGTACCGCTCTTCCAAAAATTCATAAATCTGTTTTTTCATGGCCCGGATCTTTAAGGAGTCGGGCCTCTCCTCCCAGCCATGCCCAGGCTGCTTCTCCCGTTCATCCTCCGGCTTGCCCGCGGTCAGCATCTCTCCTGATGCGCTGTTACGTTCCTGCCCTTCCCCTGCCAAAGCTGCCGTCCCGGACTGCCGTGACAGCCGGATGGCCTCCTCCAAAACGGCGATCAGCTCCTCCCTGGTTCCCGGCTTCAGGAGATAGTCCAGGGCCTGCACGCGGATGGCCCGCTGGGCATATTCAAATTCATCATACGCCGTCAGGAAAATGATGCTGCAGTTTTTATCCTTTCCCCGGATCACTTCCGCTGCATCCAGGCCGTTCATTCCGGGCATCGTGATATCCAAAAGCGCCACCTGACACCTCTCTTTGGAAAAAGCTTCCACCGCCTCAATGCCATTGGCCGCCTGAAAGATCTCCACCTCGTCTTCAAAATAGCTTTGTATGTTCTTACAGAGCACCTTTCTCTCGATCGGTTCATCGTCCGCTACGACGATACGACACTTTTCCATAGATCTCACCCTCAACGCCAACCCTATTTTTCCCCTAAGGCTGCAATTTCATTCACGGTCTTCATGTAGGGCTCACAGTATTTTACGTACACGCCCGAAAGTGCTTCGCGCAGTCTTGCCCTCTCCTTTGCGGAAAGCTCCGTCTCTACTACGCCGCGGGCCAGTGCCGCAGCCCTGGAGGTTTCTTCCCGTTCCTTCCAAAGCTGTCTCTCGTAAATGGCAGACTCCCTGGCACACTCCCGGATAATGGCCTGATCCTTCTCGTCCAGTAAATTCCACGTGGCCGCAGAGCAGAGCTGCATTTCAGGAACGCGGGTATGTTCATCCACCACGTAATATTTTGCCACCTCATAATGTCTCATGGTCTCGTAGGAGGGCCAGTTATTTTCAGCGCCGTCCACAAGTCCTCTCTCCAGATAGGAGTACACCTCGGAGTAGGTGATCTTCATGGGGATGGCACCCAGTGCCTCCACCATGTCTGCCATCATGTCCGACTCCTGCACGCGGATCCGCAGGCCTTCAAAATCCTCCAGGCTCGTAACGGGTTTTTCCGATACGTAAAAATTCCTCGCCCCTGCGTCATACCATGAAAGTCCCACCAGATCATAGTCCAAGGTCCGCCCAAGAAAATCCTCGCCGATCTCACCGTCAAGAACGCTCCACATGTGCTCCGCATTGTTGTATAGATAGGGGAGCTGTAATACGTTCATGTCAGGGATCAGCTCCGCCAGCTGGGAAATGGATACCCTGGCAAAAGCGATCCCGCCGTAGCGCATCTGCTTTAAGACTTCGCTCTCCAGCCCCAGCTCGCCGTCACTCTTCATCAGGATCTTGATCCGTCCATCCGTCTTTTCATAAACCAGCTCTGCAAATCTTTTCCCGCCAAGGGTCGTGGGATAATCTGCCGTCTGGTTGTCCGCATAATAAAATACGTATTCCGGCGCCTTTTGTTTGGAAGCGTTTGCCCTCCAAAAAAGGATCCCCGAAGCCAGCACAAGGGCCACGCATGCAATTATGATCTTTATCCCCGTCTTTTTCATGATGCGCCACTCCCTTTTTCTCCGACCGGAAGATCAGAGAGTCTGCGCAGCGGCACGTAAAGCCTTACCACCGTGCCTTCGCCTTCCCTGCTCTCCATCTCCATCCCGGCATGCTCATACATTGTCGTGATCCTGCGGTGGATGTTGCCGATGCCGATGCCCACCAGATCATAATTTCCCTTCTTTAGATTTTCTAAAATTCCCGTAAGAACGGCGTTACTCATTCCAATGCCGGTATCCCGGACCTCCACGCAAAGTCTGCCTGCTTCCTCCCAAAAACCTGTCCGGATCACGCCGCCTTCAATCTTCGGTGAAAGGCCGTGAACCACCGCATTTTCCAAAAGCGGCTGAAGCGTAAACGTGGGGATCAATACCTCATCCGCCTTGACGTTGCAGGACGTTTCAAACTCCACCCGGTCTCCAAAGCGCATTTTCTGAAGATACATGTAATCCTGTGCCACCTTCAGTTCCCGGGAAAGTAAAACCTCCGTGTCCTGGTTCTTCAGATTGTACCGGAAAATGGAGCTGAGGGCACCGATCATTTTTTCCGTCGTTCCGGCATCCTCTAAGTTTGCCATGCCCTCTATGACGTTTAACGTGTTAAACAGGAAGTGGGGATTGATCTGGTTTCTCAAAAGCTCCAGATTCATGATCTCCAGTTGCTTTTCCACCTCCAGGGTCTCCACCTCCTGCACGTGCAGCTTATCCAGCACCTCTCTCTTTTCTTCCAAGGCCCCGATATACTCTCCCGTCGCATATTTCATCTTGTTAAAAACCTTGACCAACTCCCCGATCTCATCCTTGCGGTCCGTCTTCACGTCGTCAACGTAAAAATCATTGGCCGCTATTTTTCTGGCCCCCTTTGTCAGATTCAAAATGGGGGCAACAATGCCGTGATTTAACGTTCTTGTGATCCAAATGACCATGAAAAGCAGGAAGATGCAGGTCAGGATCGCCGCCGCGGGTACGCCGTAAAAGATGGGTAATAGTCGGCTGTATGCGGCGTTACCGGCGTTTTGCGTGGCAGAGGCAAAGCGTCTTGCATAAGCCAGAAGGAAATCCTGCATCTCATAGATTTCATAAAGACTTTGAATGTATTCATTTTCCCGGCCATTTCCCCTTAAAATATTGTCCCTGGCCTCGCAATACAAAGCATAGCTGCTGCGAATGGACTGAAGAAGCGCATAGCGTTCCTCTCCCAGATGCTTATAATCCAAGGGAATCCGAAAAACGCAGGTCCCGGTGGAAGCGATCTGCGTTTCTAATTGTTTTTTATTGTCCCCGGTCTGCTCCCGTACGTACAGGGCAAATTTCTCCTTTTCGGCAGCAAGCGCGTCGGTCATCTCGCCGCATCTGGCATTGTCCTCCATGATCCGGTTCAGGTCCACTGCAAGAAATTTTACGACCCAGAGATCAAAAAGCACAAGAATGATGACGCTAAAAAAAGCCAGGGCCGTCAGGGCAGCCGTTTTATTTTTTATGGTCAGGTTCTGCCACAATTCATTGATCTTTTTCATACAACCGCGTGCCCTTCGGCACGTCCCTCATTCCATTCGGGATTTTAAGATTACTTCACAATCTTAAAACTATTCTATCATACTTTTTACTGCTTTTGTATTTTTGAGCAAAGAAATTCAAAAAATTCTTCTTTTTGTTCCCCGAGTGTCTTATTGGTCAGGACGTAGCCATGGGAGGCATCTGACGTCAGTATGATGGAATCCCGCCGTTTCACGGCATTTTGGACGTGATTCCAGCCAAGGAACTCCTTCTGGCCGCCGCAGGCAACGCTGATCCCGCCTTGATTGATCGTAAGCTCTGCCGTTCCCGGAAGGTCCTCCAAAAGCTTTACGCTCCTGCCATAAATGGCCAGAGGCTGGATCACGGGGAACAGGATGCAGGCAAAAACAAGCAACCCCCTGGTGAATTCACTGCTGCTGCCCCAGATGCGCACCGTCACAAACAAAATGGCCACGGAAAAGATAAAATTTACCGCACCTGCCAAAGAACGGTAGGTGCGGGACATGGTCATTTTCCAAAGATCAAAAGGTTTTAAGTCACAACGAAATCTGTATTCCATTTCTATTTATCCTCATCACTTCATCAGCAGTTTCGGAAGGAACATGCTGATCTGCGGAATAAACGTGATCATCATAAGAACCACGATCATGCAGGCGTAGAAGGGAAGCGTTGCCTTTACTACCTTCTCCATCTTCACCTTACCAACGGCAGAGCCGATAAAGAGCACCGCGCCCACGGGAGGCGTCAGGAGGCCAATGCCGCAGTTTAAGACGATCATGATGCCAAACTGCACGGGGTCAATGCCGATGGAAGTGGCAATGGGCAGCAGGATCGGCGTCGCAATGAGAATGATGGGCGCCATGTCCATGATGCATCCCAAAAACAGCAGGATCACGTTCAAAAGCAGCGCGATCAAAATGCGATTATCCGTCAGGCCAATGATGGCGTTTGCCGCCAGATCCGGCACGTGCAACGTTGTCAGGCAGTAGCCGAAAATGCTGGAGGTGGAGATCAGGATGAGTACGATGGAAAGGGTATCCACGCACTGCTCCAAAGTCTTCCACACACCCTTCAGATCCAGGCCCTTGTAGATAAAGACGCTGACGATCAGGCTGTAGATCACGGCGATGGCCGCGGATTCCGTTGCAGTAAACCAGCCGCCTACCACGCCAACTACCACAATGACCACTGCCGCCAGTGCCCAGAAGGAGGTTCCCAGCTGCTTAAAAAGTCTCTTAAGGCTGAACTTATCTCCCTTGGGATAATGTCTTCTCTTTGAGATCACGTAGGAACCGATCATGAGGGATACGGCCAGGAGCGCACCGGGCACGTATCCCGCCAAAAACAGGCTTCCCACGGATACGCCGCCAGCACTCATGGCATAGATCACCATGTTGTGGCTGGGCGGTACCAGCAGACCTTCACAGGAGGAGGTGATGGTCACTGCCGTGGAAAAATCATCATCGTATCCCTGATCCACCATCATGGGGATCAAAATGCTTCCCAGGGAAGCGGTGTCCGCAGAGGCGGAGCCTGAAATTCCCCCAAAGAAATAGGAGGCCACAATGTTTACCATGGCCATGCCGCCCGTCATCCATCCAACGCAGGAATCCGCCAGGGCAATGAGCTTGTCCGAGATGCCGCCACTGCCCATGAGACACCCCATGGTGATGAAGAATGGAACCGACATCAGGCTAAAGGAGCTGATGCCCTTTACCATCTGCTGGCACACCGTAGTCAGGGGAAGACCTTGATACAATAAACACAAGATGGAGGATAAGGCCACGGCATATGCGATGGGAAACCGCAAAAGGATCATGACCAAAAAGCTGATAAGTAAAATGGCGATCGCCGTACCATTGATGCTCATGCCGCCTTTCCCTCCTTTAGCAAAATACTTTTTACGTGGCCATACAGGGCTTCCAGTTCAAACACGATCATGGCAAAGCCCGCCACGGGAATGGGAAAATACATCCAAAATCTAGATAGCTTCGGCATGCTTACGTAAACACCCCTTGCACCGATCTTCACGGCATATTGCCAGCCGACAACCAGCATGACCACCGCAAGCAGCATGACGCACAGATCCGCAAGGAGATCCAGCGCCTTGATGAGTCCCTTGGGCAGATATCTGTCAAGGGCGGTCATGCGGACGTGAGCCCCCCGCCGGATGGCGAGTGCCGCAGAGAGCACCGCCATGTAGGCCATCAGGGTGAGGACGATCTCCTCACTCCACGCCGGATCCGGCACAAAGGGAACGTATCTTCCAAGTACGCTCATACTGGTGATCAATATGTCCGCAACAAGAAGAAGTTTGCATAGGAGAAGCACTGCCTTGTACGTTACGTCGTAGACCGGCTTAAGCCGGTCCACCTTCTGAAAAAATGCAGCCATAACTCCTCCATATTACTTCTTCATGTCAAGAATTTTCCGGTACAGTTCTTCCTGTCCTTTAATGTTTTCGTCAACGACGGCTTTCACCGCATTCTGCCAGGGCGTCTTGTCGGTTACTTCGATAACGTGTACGCCGTCTTTCTTAAGCTGTTCAAGTACCTCGTTTTCCTTCTCTTCCGAAATGGAGCGATTATATTCAGATGCCGCCTTGCCTGCTTCCATCAGGATCTTTTGCTGATCCTCGGAAAGCTTATTCCATGCGTCGTCCGTGATGATGACCTGAATGGCGCCAAGGGTATGGCCGTCCAGGATCACGTAAGGTGCGACCTCAGGGAAGGCATTGGACTTATAGTTTGCGATGGGCTGCTCCGCACCATCTACCACCTTCGTCTGCAATGCGGAGTATAATTCACCGAAGCTTACCACGGTGGGGGATGCTCCAAGGCCCTGCACAAGGCCGTTCATGATGGGGTCATTGGACACCCTGAGTTTCATTCCCTTAAAAGAATCCATGCCGGAGATCTCATCTACGGTAAAGAAATGGCGGAAGCCCTCTTCACCGTAGAACAGTCCCCGTACGCCGCTTCCGTTCTCGGAAGGCTCCTTCAGGAATTCCCGTGCCAGGTCTGAAGTGGCGAAATTCCAAAAGTGCTCGCGGTTTACGAAGGTGTAGGGAAGGGAAAGAAGCATGGACTTTTGTCCTCCATAGCTTGTGAGTGCGAAGGCAGAGATTCGGGATATGTCGATTGTTCCGCCCCCTCCCAACATGGTATCAAGCACGTCATTTTCCGATCCCAGAACGCCGCTGGCCTGGAGATCGATCTTGATGGAGCCGCCGGATCTTGACTCCACCTCTTCCTTAAATTTCTGGTCCGTCATGCCTACGATGGTATCCAAAGGATTTACCTCTGCCATCACAAGGGTAATGACTTCCCCGTTTCCGCCTGCCGCAGATGCCTTTCCGGCTTCCTGTTTTCCGCATGCCGCCATGGACAGCGTCATGGCTGCGGTAAGCAACACTGCCAAAATTCTCTTTCTCATTTACGTAACCTCCCATTGGTCAATTTGGACTTATCTGTCCTCATGAGAAAATTATAAAATGTCTGCCCTTTGGGAAATAGCGTAAATTTTTAAGATTCCGGTAAAATTTTTAAGAAATGACTTCTTCCTTTGCCTTGGACTTCGCAGTGATCATGGTAAAGCTTGTGGTAAAAAGGAATGCAAAGCAAAGGCCAATTCCAAAGTTATTAAAAAGAAGGCCGTAACCTATGAAAATGAGAAGGAAGAATGCCGTTCTTCCGATGGTAATGCCAAGGATCTTCTTTTCTTCCGCCTTGATCACCATCTTGTCAAGATACTCTGCGCTCTTTGCCTGGCCCAGGGAAACGATTTCCTTCAGATGAGAGAGAACGCACTCATCAAAGTACTCCTCTTCCGCCTCAAAGCCGGGTGCAAAAAAGCGCTCGGTCATAACGTAAGTATCGGTGGATTCCGCGAACCATGCTGCAACACCGGTCTTGTCCGTAGGGCCGCCGTCCTGTCTTTTCATCACGCAAAAACCGATCAGAACTCTTTTCTTATCTATCTTCTTGATCATGGCCAAAACCTGGCCGGCCTGGCGCCCTTTGTCTTCCGTGCCGTCTGCCTTCATAAGGCCGGCGTTTGCCGCGGCAACCAGCTCCTCAAGGTGCTCGAGGGAGGTCTGCTCCTTCAGACCGTCAGCGATCAAAAGCTTTCCCTTTTCTAACTTCTTCATCACGTAATTTGAAAGAACCATCATATCACAACCCTTAACGTATGCCATCTTTTTATCCTCCTATTTAGGAATTTTTTTTCGTTTCCTGATGATCTTATCATACGGCAAAAACGTTCAAATGGCAGTTTTCTGTTGTGAATTGTATATTTTACGTTGTAAACGGCACTCACCGGGCCTCTCTTGTTTCTTGGCATAATCCTACCTCTAAGAAGATAGACAAATTTTACGTTCACGAAGTTTCACTTAACTCAATTCTGCGCAATATGATCTCCACGCGTTTTATGGCTTCCTTCACGCGTCTGCGTAGGCCGGCGATCCGGGCCTGGGCGTAGACGTCCGACGCAAGGTTGTCAAAGCCAAAATCAAAAACCGTACTCAGGATTCCCATGTGCATGTAGTTTTGATTCACGTAATCCGTCGAATCCGTTTCCCTGCGGAACTTCTGGAGCTCCTCCATGGCCAGGCGTATGTTTTTCTTTGCCGACTCGATCTCAAGGTGTTTGATGCTGGAAGACAAGTACATTCCTCCGAAAATGTCAACCACTCCCACGATCATGGCTTTATCCAATGCAAACTTTGCTGCCCTAAGATATACCAGCGCTTTTTTCGCCGTGTCGATCACTCTTTGTTTTTCCATTTTTTCTAACTCATCCATCTAAAGCCTCCAAAAAACGAGGCCGGAACCGTCGTTCCGGCCCGTATATTTATTTTAGGTCAGGAAATCCTTCCGCCGTCCATGGACACGTGAAAATAGCTGCCAAGACGCCTCATGGGCAGGAAGAAATCTGCAGACAGCAGGATCATAAAAATGGTGCTTTGCAGGGTAAGCTTCCCGCCAATAAAATTCCTGCACCAGCTGTGCGGTGGTGGCATGTTCGCGATAGGTATTTCCCAGCCGCAGGATCTTCTTGTAGATCTGCTCCCGCATGACCCGCTTTACGGTTTTTGAGGCAAGATAACTCATTTCCGTGGTTTTCTTTGTCAGGAAAAAGCGGAGGATCAGCGTGCAGGCAAGGATGGTCAGGCCTATAACCATGACGTTGCCCTCCAGCGTTCCCGCGTAGATCCTTCCCATGGCATTCGAGATCACGTAGATCATCACCGCATTTAATAACAGCTGTAGCCATCAATCTTTTATCAAACACGTAAACTCCATTCTATTTATCATACCCCGGGCAACGTCAGCAAAAGCGTAAAGATTCCCGTCTCTCTTTCCCTCAAAGATCTTTCCGACGGAAAAGCCTTCCTTGCTCTCGGCAAACGTATTACCGAGCTTAATCGCAATATGGTTACCCTTTTATACAACAATTAGTATATCCCCAAATTCCTCACGTGGCAAGGGCGGACTGCAGATATCCATTATCACGCGTTGCAAAGGATCCGCCCCGTTTCCAGCCGCAGGTTGCACGGATCCGAAAAATGCGTTATTGATGTTTTGGGTTCTAACTGTTACGATTATTACGGAAGGCGCCAACCTTTGCTTTCAAACCCTCACTATATCATCAGAAGGGCCTAAAAGCTAGCTTTTTCGAACTTGGAGGAGACAATGGAAAAACAACTGGCAGATCAGATGATGGAAAGCTACTTTCCCAAGATCTATGGATTTGCGGTCAAAAAAGCATACTCGAATGATGAAGCGCAGGAGCTCTGCGCGGAGATGGTAAAGGAGGTTTATCTTTCCCTGCTGTCTGCGGAGGGGCTTGCCAACCCGGATGGTTACGTATGGCGCATTTGCTCCAACGTATTTGCCAGGCACGTCCAATCCAAAAAGAAGCAGGGAATCTCTTTGGACGGCATGGAGATTCCTTATTATGACGAGTATCAGCTTGGCGAAGCGGAGGAAGAAATACTTCGCCTTCGCAGGGAGATCGCCTATCTGACCGGGAGCCGTCGAAAAATCGTCTTCTCCTTCTACTACGAGGGAAAGTCCATTGCAGCCATTGCAGCCGAAATGGGTCTTTCCGAGGGTACCGTTAAATGGCATCTGAACAAGGCAAGAAATGATTTGAAGGAGGGTTTAGACATGGAAAGAAAAATAGGGACGTTGGGAATCTCTCCCATTGAGGCACTTGGCTTTAGTCATAACGGACGGCCGGACCCTGATGGCGGACCGGAAAAGTACCTGTCCGATTCCATCAACCTGAACATTGTGTACAGTGTTTACGAGACACCGCGCACTAAGGAGGAAATAGCACAGGAGCTTGGGATCACGCCCGTATTTCTGGAGGACAAAATCGAGTACTTGGAAAACAATGGATTTCTGGTAAAACTGCATGGCGACCGCTATACCACGTATGTTGATTTTTCACCGAGAAAGTATTCCCTGGAGCAGCTGGACAAAAGGCGGGAGGTGCAGCTTCAGGTTGTCCGGGAGCTTTTGGAAAAATATGTTCCGAAGGTACGGGCCGCCATTGCAGATTTTCAGGACGTCTATATTCCCGGCGGTAACAGGGAATTATTTGAGGCGGCGGTGATCTTTTATGCGATTACGAATAAGTGCCAGCTCAAGGTGCAAAAGGATCTTGGAAAGTACTGGATCAAAACACTTGGCGGAGGAGCCTATTTTGCAAGCGTGCAATTAAAACAGGAGGCCGAGGATCCGGAATATAAGATGACACATCAGGATACAGGCAGGGATTACTTTGCATGCGGCGACATGACAAGACAATCCGAAAAGTATGAGGGCGTGTATTCCTGGTCCAACGATACGAGGCTTTGCAGCCGAAAAGGAAGATGGAAAAACAATCGGAACGAGGATTATGACTTTCTGTACGAATGGATCTGCGGTACCATCAGGAGTGATGCGGCGAATCAGGAAAAGGTAAAGCGCCTGCGCGACCGGGAATTTATCTCGGCGGATGGCCGGGTGAACGTGATGATCGTAAAGGGAAAGGCAGAGGAATTCTTTGCCAAAATACCATCCCTTGACGAAGAGGTCAAAAAGGAATTCGCCGGCTTTGCCCTGGAACAGGCCATGGAAGAGGCAAAGAGATATCCGCCGCAGATGCAGGATTACGTCGTGTATTTCCAAACAGAAGGATTTATTGGCACCACGGAAGCGCTCATGGTCTTGGATGAGATGTATGACAAGGGGATTTTCCGGCCCCTAAAGAAGGATGAGATGGTAACGAGCCAGCTTCTGACCTTCTGTGACAGGCTTCCGGAGTAAAAAACATATCAGGGGCTCTTCCCAAAAAGAGCCCCTTCATAAATGAATTATTTATACCATGGATGAATTTCCAAGCATCGGTCTTGCGACCTTCTCGTTGAAAAAGTCGATCAGTGGTCCCATGAAAAATGCAGTGATGATGGTTCCGACGCCTGCGATTGTGGGGATGCTGCCAAGCTCATTTCCGGCCAGGAGAAACAATATACATCCAAGAGCCACGCATACCAGATCCGTGCAGATCCTTATATACTTAAATCTTCCCCATTTCCATTTTGCGGACATCACGATCGCCACGGCGTCATAGGTCGAGACGCCCAGATCCGCCGTCATGTAAAGGGCGGAGCCAAAGCATATCACGATGATGCCAATGCAAAGGCAAATGCAGCGCACCGGCAGGGACGGATCGGGAATCCATTTCCGTAAAAGCTCATGCGTAAATTGCGTAATATACCCCAACAAAAACAGATTGATAAAGGTCGCGATGCCAATGTTATGCCGGTCTGCGATCAGGCTGAATAACAGTAAAACAACGTTCACGATGACGTAGAGCGTTCCAAATTCAATGGGGATCATGGCATCCAGCCCCGCCATAAGCGACTGAAAGGGATCCACTCCCAGCGCCGCCAGCTTAAAGACGCCAACGCTCACCGCACAAATGATAACGCCTGCAAGAGACATCAGGATGCGTCTCCGATTCTTCTTTACGTATTCCACGTGCTTTTATTCCTTTCATGACATTCTTTGTTATTAGTCTAGCGACAATAGCCCTCCGCGTCAATCCCTATGTTTCTATTTTCTGATCCAAATGACCGGGCGGATTCCATTGGTGCAAAAGTTTCTGGCTCCCTCCCGGTTTTCGCGTCACGGACCGATACGCAAATTGCAGTATTGCCATATTAACAGCCGTAAATAATCACGACGTAAATCCCCTTGACGTTGACCTTGCGTCAAGTAGTATAATGATCTCAGGTTGAAGGAGGGGATATGACGTGACAGACATTTGTGACGTATGCAGACGATATGGGATCACTTCAAGAACGCTTCGCTTTTATGAAGAAAAAGGGCTGATCACAAGCCAAAAGGATCCCTATTCCGGGCGCAGACAATACTCAGAAAAACAACTGGCCGATCTGCGCAACGTACTTGCGCTGCGAGCCATCGGCCTCCCCATCAAGGCCATACGGGAATACCTGCAGCGGGGCGCTACCCTGGAAACCGTGATCCGTGAGCAGGAGGCTCAGCTCCGTTCTGCCATTTATGCCAAGGACCGGGAAATCAGGATCCTGCATGCCGCCCTGGCAGCGCTGGAGGATGGGAAAGATCTGCTATCGCCAACCTGGGATCATTTGGAAGCGTTTCTTGATGATCATTTGCTGGACTATGAAAAAACCGCAAGACTCTGCGGACAGTACGTCGTAGAAAAGGATTTGGACCGGTTATATGCGTATTTCGGCAAGGACATGATGCCCTATCTCTCAAGCTTCGAGGAGGCGCGGGAGAGTCTCATGCATGGTTATGGCGCCTTTCAGGGCTATGGCATCACGGAACGGGATACCACGTTTCCTAATATTATTTATCAGTATCTAACCTTTGAAAATGCCGTGATCCGCATCAAATTTGTGTTCTATGGCGAAAAGATTCACGGCATTTGGTTTCAGAATGCTTCAAAAGGAGGCTCTCATGAAAAAACCGTCGATCAAAACTCTTGAGAAGATCCGTCTGGGCGTGATTCTTGTCTGCATGCTCTGCATGTTTTTGGCCTGGTTGTCCGTCCCGGAGGTTTTTAAGAATACCAGGTTTTTCCATTTTGGCAATTCCAGGTTTTCCAACAAGTTCTTTCTTTTGCCCTGCATCCTCACCCCCCTGCTGACATTGCTGCTGCCCATGGATAAATCCGAGATTTCAGAGTTTCACGGGGATGATGAGGAATATCAGCAGGAATTATGGGATCATGCCCGCAGGACGCAGCTGATCGTGCAGATGGCAACCGCCGCATTCATTACCTTTTGCATGTGCCTTGGAATGCTTACTGCAACTCAAATTTGACGGCGGATATGTCAGGAGCATTGCTCTTGATCATATTGAATAATGCTTCGGAAAGCTTTTCACTTAACTGTTTGCCATCTTTTTCATTTCCTGCAAGCTCAATATAAATTGTAGCATCTTTCCTGTCATATTCTGCAAAAAAGATGACCGTCCTGATTCCCTTGCTGTTGGCCTCCGTTATAAAATCGTGACGCTTCGTGGCACAGAGTATTATCAGCGCCAGAATCCATCTCAGGCTGCAAAGCTGGAGGGCTATTTTGTGCTTCATTGTACCTATCGCTCCGTGATAAAGGTCCGGGATGAGATTGCGGGCTTTTGTCCCTATTCTGAGTATCCTTGCAGAAAGGACGGCGGTCGATGGTTTGCCATGGGAACCCGCCATGCAGCTGATTATGAGTACGAAAAGAGTCCCTACAGAGGATATGAAATCAGCGGTGAAGCGGGAGGGTTCATAGAATGTTTACCCGGTGCCAGCCAGGTGGGACTTTTTGATTATGACACGGATGCCTTGGGGCGCTCCCATACTGCGTATCACTACGATGAGAATTTTGATGACGCCAGGGAAGGAATGATCAAGTTTCTCTACGCGATTTATACGGGCAACGAAAGCATCCTTTCCGGAATCCCGGGGAAGCTTTTGGAGAACGTGGATACCTATCTCAAGCTGGATTTTCTGGAAAGACTCCCTGACGGCAAGCTAAGGCTGAATGTTCCCGTGCTCAGTAGCTTTGATCGGAAAGTCTTTTATGATCTTATGGAGGAATATACGGAAAAGCTCTCGAAAGCCTTTCATGAGGAATACTTAAAAATGATAAAGAATCCCGCCACCGTGCCAAAGCACCTGCAAAAGGACGTGCCAGGGTTCCTGCGGTACCTGAACACCTGCTGCTTCTTCCCCAGCGCCCTGATCTACGAACTCAAAAACAGAGGGGTGTTTTTGAAGGGGTATGACAAGCCCGCTCCAGCGGTGCTGATGGTGGTTACGAAGGAGGAAGCGTAGGGCATTCGCCGCAAGCATTTACCCCAAACAGAAAGATCTCAGGGCATGCCCTGAGATCTTTTGCGATTATTCAAGTATCCTTTTCGATGGCACTGGTTTAAAAGCTTTCTACCTTCTGACATATAACGTGGTAAGGTTTTGCTCATCGCTCCCCTTCTTGAGAAATCCGCTGCCAAGCACCGCCGGAATAATGCTCTCTATCAGGAGCCACATGCAGATAATGCTGCCGACCTCGCGCGCGTCCGATATTTCCTTGGGAACGACCCTTGCAAGCGCCTCTGCCGCATCATCACGAAGAGTCGCGGCTATGGTTGCAAATGCATCGATCTCCTCAGAAAGATTGTCCATCATCCAAAAATAATCCTTTTCTGAAATCTCCGAGAAATTCGGGCAGATCCTACCGTTTTCCATGTGAACAATCCCCTTTTCCAACATATCAGAGAGAGTCTCCAGCTGCGTGGTTTCGCCAAGTCTTGCCTCACTGGCACACAAGACCTCCCTTGCTCCTTTTTCAAAGGGATTCACGACTCTATCCGTCAGGCTCTTATGATTGATGGCACGTAGATACCCGTGATTCAAGGAATACATGCCGTAGATTCCGGCATTCTCTCTGACGCTCTCGCCGCGTTCGCCCATGACGTAACCCTTGCTTCCGTTCGCAAGAAGCGGGAAAGAAAGCCTTGTCTTCATTTTTTCTTCCGATTTCTGAATGGCCTCCCAGATCATGAGAACTACAAGGAACCACCCCTTGACGTTTTCATCCGCTCGATAGCACTGATAATCCGTATTTGCAAGAAGCTTTTTCCCTTTCTCAACTGCTGACTTGATGATGTCAATATTTTCAAGGATTGCCGCCTTCACTGCCTTTTTCACTTCGTCTTGGAATGCGTTGTTATAAATTACAATCCC